>DASSNX010000144.1:0-9131 GCA_035701185.1 Candidatus Limnocylindria bacterium | reverse complement strand
GGCGCCGCCGGGGAAGCACGTCCTCTCCTGCTTCGTGCAGTACACGCCGTACCACCTGCGCGAGTCCGACTGGGACCACGAGCGAGAGCCGATGGCCGATCGGGTGCAGGCCACCCTGGAGCGCTTCTTCCCCGGCTTCGGCGAGCTGGTGCTGCAGCGCGAGGTGCAGACGCCGCTGGACATCGAGCGGACGGTGGGGCTGAGCGAGGGGAACATCTTCGCCGGCGAGTTCCTGGCGCCGCAGATGTTCTTCTTCCGCCCGGCGCCGGGCTGGTCGCAGTACCGCACGCCGCTGCACGGCTACTACCAGTGCGGCTCCGGCACCCATCCGGGCGGCTGCGTGATGGGCGCGCCGGGCCGCCTGGCGGCGGGGGAGATCCTCAAGGACCGATCCGCGATGGGGCCCCGTCCCGCCTGAGGCTGCGGCTGCTCCGGCAGTTTCGCGGAGTACGCTCCGTGCATGGTGCGCACCGAGGAGCTTCCGGTCACCGCCGGCGAGGCCGTCCTGTCCGGCACGCTGACCCTGCCCGATGCACCGCACGCGGATGCCGCGCGGGTCCCGGCGGCGCTGCTCATGTCCTCCTGGCTGCCGCGCACGCGGGACGGCGACTGGGACCGGGTCGCCCATCCCCGCTGGTTCGCGCCATCCGGCGGGAATGCGCCTGGCCCCCTCGCCCGGTTGGCCGACGCGCTGGCCAGCCATGGCGTGGCCACCCTGCGCTGCGATCCACGCGGCTGCGGCGCCTCTGACGGCGAGTGGGAAAGCGTCAGCCTCTTTACCCGCATCGACGACGCGCGCGACATGCTGGCCGCCATGCGCTCGCACGGAGCGCTCGACCTTCGCCGCATGGCGATCGTCGGCCATGGTGAGGGGGCGACGCTGGCGCTCAGCGTGGCCATCGGCGACCCGGCGGTCAGCGCGCTGACGCTCATCGGCCCATCCGCCCGGTCCTGGCGGGACGTGCTCCGTCGTGGCGTGGGCCAGCGCGGGCGGACCGGCACGGACCGCGAGCACCCGCTGGTGCGGACGATCGACCGCTCGAGCGAGGAGATCATCGAGCGGGCGGAGCGGCGCGAGCCAACCATGCGCCTGCACGTGGCCGGCGACGTCGTCGAGCTGGCCCTGGCCGGCGTCGAGCAGGCCATCCACACCCCGCCGCTCGCGCTGGCGACCATGCTCCATCGCTCCGTCGGCCTGGTGCACGGGGCCGATGACGCCTGGTCCCACCCGGACGAGTCGGTGCTGCTGGCGGTGGCGCTGCGCGAGGGCGGCAACGAGCCGAGCCGGCGGCTGGTGCCCGACGCGGGCCATGACCTCGCCGAAGCCGACGACGCGGTCATCGACGAGATTGCGGCAGACCTCGCCGCACGGATCACCGCCGTCGAGCTGCCGCCGGTGCTGGTCGCCCTGGAGGAGATGGACGGCGGGGTGCGATAGGATGAGCTCCGTGAAGCCAAGCGTCGGCGAGCTCGCACCCGACTTCAGCCTCGAAGCCGATGACGGCTCGACCGTGAGCCGTGACAGCCTGCTCGGCGAGCGCTACGTCCTCTACTTCTATCCCAAGGACGACACCCCGGGCTGCACCGCCCAGGCCTGCAGCCTGCGCGACAACTTCGGCCGGGTGATGGACACCGGCATCCGCGTCTTCGGCGTCTCGCCGGATTCGGTGAAGAGCCACGTCAAGTTCCGGGCCAAGTACGACCTGCCGTACCCCCTCCTCGCCGATGTGGGCCACCAGGTGGCCGATGCCTTCGGCGTCTGGGTCGACAAGAAATACATGGGCCGCTCGTACCAGGGTGTCGAGCGCTCCAGCTTCATCGTCGGGCCCGATGGCCGCATCGAGCACGTGCTCGAGCGCGTGAAGCCGATGGAGCACGTGGACCTCGTGCTGGAGGCCCTGGCGGCATGACGCGCGGTGAGGAGTCGACCGCTTCGGTCCTGCTGCTGTCGGCCGGCGTCGCCGTGGCGGGCCTGGTCGTCATGTCGGCCGTGTTCGGGCTGGCCTGGGTGATGATCCGATGATCTGGATCCTGGTTGCGGTGGTGCTGCTGGCCTGGTTCATCGGCCTGCTGGTGCAGGTCGGCGCGCTGGTGAACCTGCTGCTGGTGGTCGCTGCTGTGCTGCTGGTGGTGCAGCTCATCAACGAGCGCGAGGCGCGACCGTAGGTCCGGCACGCATCCTGCTCACTGAGCGAGCAGGAGGTTGCCTACATGCTCTGGACGATCATCGTCATCCTGCTGGTGCTCTGGCTGTTGGGGTTCCTTGTTCACATCGGCGGCGCGTTCATCCACATCCTGCTGGTGATCGCCGTCATCGTGCTGATCTACAACCTGCTGGCCGGCCGCAGCACCACCTGATGCGCCGCCGACCGGCGTGATCCGTCGGTCGATCGCGACGGTCTAGCTGTCACGAGCTTCGCTACCCTTCGGGGCAGTGAAGCTCCTGCTGTTCGCCGATCTCCATCTCGACGCTCCCTTCGCCTGGGCGCGGCCGGAGACGGCACGCCTGCGGCGGGCGAATCGGCGCGAGACGCTGCGCCGCATCCTCGCGCTGGCTGAAGAGCAGCGGGTAGACGCCGTTCTCTGCGCTGGCGACCTGTTCGAGCACGATCGCGTCACCCCCGACACCGTCGCCTTCCTGCAGTCGACCTTCGCCCGCACGGATCGCAGGATCCTGCTTGCGCCGGGGAACCACGACTGGCTGTCGCCGCAGAGCCCGTACGCCACCGTCGACTGGCCGGCGAACGTCGCCATCTTCACCGAAGCGCGGCTGACGCCCCTGACCCTGGCGGATGGCTGCACGCTGTGGGGCGCGGCCCACCGGGCGCCGGCCAACACCGACGGCTTCTTCACCGGCTTTCGGCCGGACCGCGGCGGGATTCACCTGGCGCTGGCCCACGCCTCGGAGAAGAGCCTGCTCGGCTGGCAGGAGCCCGGAAAGCAGCCGCACGCGCCGTTCGAGGCCGCCGAAATTGCCGCCGCGGGCATCAGCCACGCCTTCCTGGGCCATTACCACCTGCCGCGGGATGCCGAGCGGCACACCTATCCCGGCAACCCCGACCCGCTCGAGTTCGGTGAGGACGGCGAGCGCGGCGCAGTCCTGGTCACCGTCGGGGCCGATGGGACCGTCCAGCGGGAGCGTCGCAGCGTGGCCGTGTCAGAGGTGCACGACATCACCGTCACCGTCGACGGCGTCCAGCACGCCACCGACGTGCAGTCGGCGGTCAGTGCGGCCATTGCCCAGCTCCACGGGTGCGTGCGCGTGACCATCGAGGGCGAGCTCGCGCCCGATGCCTCGCTCGAGCTGGTTGAGATCAGCCGCCTGGGCGAGCACCTCGACGGGCTGGTGGTCCGCGCCGGTGCCGTGCGGGTCGGCCACGACGTGGACGCCATCGCGAGCGAGACGACCGTTCGTGGCCAGTTCGTGCGCGACGCCATCGAGCAGATCTCGGATCCTGAGGAGCGTCGGCGGGTGGTGCTCACCGGCCTCCGCGCCCTCGAGGGCCGCCAGGACCTGGAGGTCGCCTGATGCGCATCGTCCGCGTCGTGGCGCGCGCCTTCGGCCCGTTTGCCGACCGCACCCTGGAGCTGGCGCCGGGGATGACCGTGGTGGCCGGCCCGAACGAATCCGGCAAGTCGTCGTGGCATGCCGCGCTCCGGCTGGCGATCACCGGCGTGCGGCGCGGGAAGGGCCCCGGCACCGCGGCCGAGCGCGCGCTCGGCGAGCGCCATCGGCCCTGGGACAACCCCGAGCGCTGGGAGGTGGAGGCGCGGCTGCAGCTCGACGACGGGCGCGCCATCGACATCAGCCAGGACCTGGCCGCGAAGGTCGCCTGCCGCGCCGTTGATGTTGCCCTCGGCCGAGATGTCTCGGACGAGATCCTGGACGGCACCCCGGACGCGGCCCGCTGGCTCGGCCTCGACCGCGACTCGTTCGCCAGCACCGTGGCCGTGAACCAGGCCCAGATCGTCGCCGTGGCCGACGCCGCCGAGTCCCTGCAGGAGCAGATGCAGCGTGCCGCCGCCACGCGCGGGACCGACGCCACCGCCGCCGAGGCGATCGCCCGGCTCGAGCAGTTCCGCAGGGATGCCGTCGGCGCCGATACCGTGGCCGCCAAGGGGCCGCTGCGCACCGCCAAGAACCGGGTGACCGCCGCGGACGCCGCGGTGGCGCTGGCGCGGCAGCACCATGCCGACTACCTCGCGCAGTCGGCCGGCCTCGAGGCGGCGGAACGGGCGGCCGAGACAGCCCGCGTTCAGCTCGCCGGCGCCGAGGCGGCGCGGGCTCGGATGCAGGCGGCCGACTTCGCCGCTCGCGCGGCACGCGCCGCCGAGCTTGCCGAGCGCTATCCGGCCCCGCCGCCATCACTGGCGGCAGATGACGAGCTGGCCGCCCGGGTCGGCGCCGCTCGCGATCGTTTCGCGCATCGCCCCGAGCGTGTCGAGCTCGGCGGCCCTGCAGCTGACGACCTGCAGCGTCAACTGGAGGCGCTGCCCACGATGCCCGACGGTGAGATCGAGCCGCATCCCACCGTGCTCGACGCGCAGCGCGCCTTCCTCCGGGCGGAGCAGGCGCTCGAGCTGCTCGGTGACGAGCCGCCGCGCCCAGCCATCACGCCCGACGTCGATGCGAGCCGCCTGCGCGACCTGGCGCGGCGGCTGGAGCCGCGCTCGCTCCCCGAGGCCGCCGCGCTCGAGGCCGAGCTGGATCGGCTGCGCGCACGGCCGTCGCACTTCAGTCCAACAGTCGCGATCGCGGTCGGCGGCATCGGTGTGATGGTGGGGGCGCTGCTCGCGGTCGCCAGCCTCGGACTCGTTGGCGCGGTCGTCGCCGCCGGCGCGATCGTGGTGGCGCTCGGGATCGGCCTGGCCGGCGGCGGAAGCAACTCTGCGGCGGTCACCCAGGCCGAGGGTGCGCTCGCTCCCTACCGCGAAGCTGCGGAGCGGGCCCACCAGGAACGGGTGCTGGCGCTCGAAGAGGCGCGGACCGCCGGCCTGCCCCACGATCCGGCAGAGCTGTCACGCCTGGCCGATGAGCTGGCCGCCTCGGGAGCGCAGCTGGCGGCCCACGAGGCCTGGCTCGAGCGCCGCGGGTCGCTCGACGCGAACGCGACCGCCGCGCGGGACGCACTTCGCTCGGCGCTCGTCGCCCGCGGCTTCGACGTCCCTCCGGGCGTGAACCCGACTCACGCCGCCGAGGAATACGTCGCGCGCTGCCGGGCCCAGGCGGAGCAGGCACGAGCTGCACAGCGTGCCGAGGTGCTGCGCTCCCAGATCGAGGCCAGGCGGGTCGCCGAGGATGCCGCGGCTGCGGCCGCCGCCCGTGAGGCGGACAGCATCGCGGCGCTGCGGACCGCGGCGGCGGAGATCGGCATCGACGCCGACCGGGATCCGGAGGCGCTGGCGGCGGCACTCGACCAGTGGCGGGTGCAGCGCGCCGGTGCGCTGGCAGCCGCGCAACAGGCCCTCGGGGAGTGGCAGCAGCTCCAGACCCTGCTCGACGGGGGAACCCTCGACGACCTGCGGGATGAGGCATCCCGGCGCCGGCAACGCGCCAACGAGCTGGCCGAGGGCCTGCCGCCGGCAGCGATCACCCTGCCCGTGGGCGTTGATCACGAGGAATTCATCGCCGGGCTTCGCCGCAAGGTCGAGTCCCTCGCGCAGGAGCAGGACCTGGCTCGCGGCTCGCTCGAGGCGCGCCGCAGCACGCTGCCCGACGTCGCCGAGGCGGAGGAGGCTGCCGCCGCCGCGCATCTCGAGCTCGACCGCGTCCAGCGTCTGGCCGCGACCGTCGATGCCACGCTGGCGCTCCTGCACGCCGCCCAGGAGCGGGTGCACCGCGACCTCGCGCCCGTTCTCGGCCAGGCGGTGAACCGCTGGCTGCCGGCGGTATCGGGCGGTGCCTACGTCGAGGTCAGCGTCGATCCCGGCGACCTGCGGGTCAGTGTCAAGGAGGCGGACAGCGGCCAGTGGCGCGACGCCCGTCTCCTATCTGAGGGCACCCGCGAGCAGATTTACCTCCTCCTGCGAGTGGCCATGGCGGAGCACCTGGTGACGACCGGCGAGCGAGCGCCGCTCCTGCTCGACGAGGTGACCGCCCAGGCCGACACGCAACGCAAGGTCCAGCTGCTGGAGGTGCTGCATCGGCTCAGCGCCGAGCGGCAGGTGATCCTGTTCACCCACGACGACGAGGTCCTGGCCTGGGCCGATGGGACCCTGCGTGAGCCGCAGGACGCGGTGGTGCGACTCCAGCCGGTGCGCGGCGCCCGGGCTACGCCAATGCCGATCTCCGCGGACACGGTCGCCGAGCCGATGGCCGCCATCCGCTGAGTTCGCCGACCTGTCGCGACCGGCCGCCTCCGCTACGATGGCGGCCACTCACGACATGCCCGACGATCGACTGCCGACCCCGGAACGCGTCCTTGTCGTCGCTGCGCATCCGGACGACATCGAGTTCGGGGCAGCGGGCACCGTTGCGCGCTGGGTTGGCGAGGGGGCGACGGTTCGCTACCTGCTCGTGACCAACGGCGACAAGGGCAGTGACGACCCCTCCACCGATCCGGTCGCGCTCGGGCGTCGCCGCGAGGAGGAGCAGCGGGCCGCGGCAACGGAGATCGGGGTCGTGGGCGTCGACTTCCTGCAGGAGCCGGACGGGCAGGTCGAACCGAGCCTCCGCCTGCGGGAGCGCCTCACGTTCGCGATCCGCTCGTTCCGGCCGGAAGTGGTGATGACCCACGACCCCACGGTCGTCTTCGTCAACAACGAGTGGGTCAACCATCCCGACCACCGGGCGGTCGGCCAGGTGGCGGTCGACGCCGTCTTCCCGACCGCGCGCGATCCGCTGAACTTCCGCGAGCACCTGGACCAGGGCCTCCGACCCTGGAAAGTGGCCGAGCTGTTCCTGTGGAGCACCAACGAGGCCAACCAGATCGTGGACATCGGCGAGACCATCGAGCGCAAGATCGCCGCGCTCGCCTGCCACGAGAGCCAGTTCCACGACTTCAACGAGACCGCGAAGTGGCTGCGGCGGCGAGCGGAGGAGCTCGGTGAGCGGACCGGCTACCGCGCGGCCGAGGGCTTCCGCCGGGTGATGCTCGCCCGATGAGGCGTCCAACGTCCAGCCGGCTCGGCGGCGCGCTCCTGCTGGCGGTCCTCGTCTCGGCCTGCAGCACCAGCACCCCGTCCCCTACCGTCCACCCCAGCCCGGTGGCGCCGCAGTCGATCGACGACGTGCCGACGGCGGTGCAGGCCTTCCTGGGCGACTGGCGCGACGGCCGCTACGCGGCCATGTACCGGCGGCTGACCGCTGCCGACCGCGACGCCTCGACGGCCGATGCCTTCACCGCACTGCTGCGCGACTTCCGCTCCCTGGCCCGCGTCACCGCGGTTGACTGGCAGCTGGGCACGCCGCAGCACATCGTCCTGCCGGCCGCGCCGCGCGCGCCGGATGCCCCGGCCCCGACGCCGACCGCCCAGCCCTCGGGGGCGACGCCGTCGCCCACGCCGGCTGGTGCCTCGCCCACGCCACGCGCGACGCCCGTCCCGCCGGACACTCCGCTTGCCGGCCCCCGGCTCGGCGTGCAGGTGCCCGTGCAGTTGACGTTCACCACCGACAACTTCGGCGACGTGGCGCTGGACCGGAACCTGGTCCTCGTCCCGGCCGCGGCTGGCTGGCAGGTCGACTGGACCCCGGCCACCCTGTTCCCCGAGCTCGGCGGCGACGGCTCGCTGCGGCTGCGGCGCCAGGAGCCGGTGCGTGGCCGGATCGTGGCCCAGGACGGGACGGTGTTCGCCCGGACCCGCGCCGATGGCGCCCGCGTCTACCCGCAGGAGTGGCTGGCCGGCCAGACCATCGGCTACGCAACCCCCGCGACGGCGGCGGACGTCAAGGACCTGGCCAGCCGGGGCGTGCGGCGCGGTGACCTGGTGGGGCGCAGCGGCCTCGAGGCCGGCGCCGATGAGCTGCTGGCCGGCAAGCCGGGGTTCAAGCTGGTGGCCGTCCCCGCCGACGGCCAGCCGGTCACCGTGCTCCAGCGCGACGTGGTTCCCGGCGCCGATGTCGTGATCACCATCCGACCGCGCATCCAGGCCACGGCGGACGCCACGCTCGCCCCGTACGCCGAGGCCGGCACGGCGGTGCTCAATCCGAAGAACGGCGACGTCTGGGCGCTGGCGTCGGCCCCGCGGTTCAACCCGAACGCCATGACCATCGGCTCAACCCTCAGCGGCGCGCCCCTCGCTGATCCGGGCGTGGCCGCGCGAACCAGCCATGCGGTGCTGGGCGCCTACCCGGCCGGCTCCTCGTTCAAGGTCTTCACCCTGGCCGCGGCCCTGAAGGTGGGCGTGGCCGACGCATCAACCCGGGTGACCTGCAACGGCACCTGGACCTTCGACGGCTTTACCTTCCACAACTACATGGACCATCACCTCGGCGTCGTGGACCTGCTGCAGGCCATGGCCTTCAGTTGCAACACGACCTACATGCCGCTCTCCATCCGGGTCTACGACAAGGACAAGACGGCGCTGACCGACCTCGTCGGCGAGTTCGGGTTCGGCAAATCCACCGGGATCAGGCACCTGGCCGATGAGCCCGGCATCCTGCCCGATGCCGCCTATTTCAAGAAGGCGAAGCGCTTCGACGGCAAGATCCACCCCTACGGGCCGTTCGACCAGATCCAGCTCGCCATCGGCCAAGGCAGCTACCTGGGCACGCCGCTGCAGCTGGCGAACGCCTACGCTGCCATCGGCAACGGCGGCAAGCTGTGGGTTCCGCGGATCGTGGTCGAGGCCCGGCTGCCGGACGGCACGGTGGTGGAGCGGGTCAAGCACCAGCTGCAGCGCAAGGTCAGTCTCACCCGCGGGCAGCTGCGCTACGTGGTCCAGTCGATGAAGGCCGTCGTCAACTACCCGTACGGGACCGGCTACCCGGCCTTCGTCGGCTATCCGATCCAGGTGGCCGGCAAGAGCGGCACGGCCGAGACCGGCGGCCCGGACCCCGATGCCTGGTTCCCCGCCATCGCCCCTGCTGACAACCCGCGGATCGCGGCGGCCACGGTGCTGGTCCGCATCAAGCTGGGCACCGGTGGCACCGATGCTGCGCCGCTCGTCCGGCGCGTGTTCACGACATACTT
>DASSNX010000143.1:0-11005 GCA_035701185.1 Candidatus Limnocylindria bacterium | reverse complement strand
GTCGACAGCCGGCGCTTCGAGCCGCGGATCGTGCTGCGCAGCGACCTGTCCATCAGCTCCTTCGGCGTCGGTGAGGACGGCGAGCTGTACGTGGCCGACATCGCCGGCGGCGGGATCTACCACGTGGTTGCCGGCCGCTAGGTGCCCCCACCGGACGTCGCGCCCAGGGCCCGGAGGCTGACCCAACCGGACCGGGCGACGACGACGTGGTCGAGCAGCTCGATGTCCAACAGCCGCCCGGCTTCGGCCAGCTCGGCCGTGATGCGCAGGTCATCGGCCGATGGGGTCGGGTCGCCCGACGGGTGGTTGTGGACGACGACGATGGCCGCCGCCTGGCGCCGCACCGCATCACGGAACACCTCACCGACCCGCACCGACGAGCCGGCCAGGTTGCCGAGATAGACGGTGACCATGCCGGTCACCACGTTCTTCGTGTTGAGCAGCAGGACGCGCAGCTCCTCCTGCTCCAGTGCGCCCATCGCCGGCCGCAGCCGCTCACCGACGTCGGTCGGCGCGCGGACGCGCCAGCCGGGCTCCGCCTGGCACGCGGCCAGGCGGCGTGAGAGCTCGATCGCCCAGCCCAGGCGTCGCGCGGGCGCTCCCGACAGGCCGAGCAGCGGCCCCGCGTCGCGCGGTTCACCGGCCGACAGCGCGGCCAGGCCGCCGATGCGCGACAGGGCCGGGCCCAGGTCGCGCGCCGCGCCACCCGCCACCAGCTCGAGCAGCTCCACGTCATCGATCGGCGCCAGCCGGCGCACGGCCACCATGCGGCCGCAGCCTAGGCGGAGGGGCTCATCGGCGGCTTAGTCGCGGCTTATCGGCGTCGGTCGAGCAACGTCAGAACTGCGGCATCAGGCCCAGCCGCTGGGCCAGGGCGATGGCGAGCGACAGGGCGTTGAAGCCCATGTGCAGGCCGATGGACGACAGCAGGCTTCCCGTTCGGCGGTAGATGAACGCCAGCGCCAGGCCGAGTCCGAAGATGGGCAGCACCCTGGCCACGGAGGTGATCAGCGCCTCGACGCTGCTGGTATCGGCATGGATCACGCCGAAGAGGGCCGCCGAACCGACGATGGCAAAGCCTTCGCCGTACTCGCGCAGCCAGGCGTTGAGCACCACGCCACGGAAGAAGATCTCCTCGGCGATCGGCGCGATCAGCACCACCGCCAGCACCAGCGCCGTCGGGTCGAGCCGAGCGACCGCTTCATCCAGGATGCCGGGCACCAGCGGATGTCCCAGCCGCTCCAGGATGACCTGCAGCAGCGCCCCCAGGATGGTTGCCGCCAACCAGGCCGGGATGGCCAGGCCGAGGCCGATGGCGAAGCTGCGCAGCGCACCGCGTGGCGGCACCAGCCGCACGCCGGCCAGCGCGTTGGGCACGGCGACGAACAGGATGGCGACGGCGAGCAGCCCGGTCTGGGTGGCGGTGAAGATCACCAGCGTGGCGGGCACCGAGATCGGCTCTCCGCTGACCAGGGCGACCGTCGACCCGGCGACGGTGACCGTCTCGATCACGGTGAACAGGCTGGCCAGCGCCAGCAGCACGAAGATCGCCGGCCCGCGATAGCGCTGGGGCGGCAGCGCCTCGCGGACCACCACCGCGCGCACGGCGTTCATCA
This sequence comes from Candidatus Limnocylindria bacterium, assembly GCA_035701185.1. Taxonomy (GTDB): domain Bacteria; phylum Chloroflexota; class Limnocylindria; order QHBO01; family QHBO01; genus DASSCW01. The sequence continues at coordinate 9,389 of DASSNX010000143.1, read as the reverse complement.
GCAGGCCGATCACGACCGCCAGGCCACCACCGACCGCGAGCGCGGCGACGGCCAGTGAGACGTCGGCGGGCAGCTCGGGATCCGAACGGCCGGCGCGGATCACGACCGCCACCACGAAGGCGGCGATGCCGCCCAGCACCAGCAGGATCGAGATGACCTGCAGGCCGCGATAGCGGCTCAGTGACGGTTCGGGGAGCTGGGCCGGTGCGTCAGGCGCGGCGGGGTCGCCCTCCGGCTCCACGCGGGAAGGGGCTCAGCCGCCCGCCGGGTTGCGCAGGCCGCCGGCCTCGGAGGGTCGTTCGGCGACGGGTGCCTGGCCCGCGCTCCACTCGCCGGCGCGCTGCGCCGGCCGGGGGACCTGCGGTCGCTGGAACTCGTGGCCGCAGTAGGCGCACAGCGGCCACTCCGGATCGGCGAGGCGATTGCACGACGGACAGACGTGGTGGAGCCGGGTCCGGCAGTTGGGGCAGACCAGCCAATCGGCCTCCACCCGCTCACGGCAGACCGGGCAGAGCGCATTCCGCTCCACCTCTGCCAGCAGCGACTCCTCCGCCAGTGAGCGCTCGTACACCTCAGCCAGCGTCTCGCGCGGCCGTAGGATGAGGTACAGGATCACGGCGAAGACGAACAGCAGCGGGGTGAAGAAGATGATCAGCGCCGAGGCGAAGTACGGCAGGATCGGGTTCTCGCTGCGGGCCTGCATGTCACGGAAGGCCCAGTAGGCCGTGCCCAGCCACAGCAGGACCACGTAGATCACCGCCATGTTGATGGCGATGCTCACGATGGGATTGGTGATGAAGTCGTTCCAGATCTTCCCGGGATCGGGCAGGTCAGGCATGCGGTCAGCGCCTCTCGTGCGTGCCCAATGCGCCCGTCGGGGGCAGGGCAGCGGCCATGCTAACAGATGGATCGGCCACTTCCCCCTCGGCGGCCAGGCTGGCAAGCACCGTCACCAGCAGGTCGTGCTCCACCATCAGGACGCGGTTCGCCAGCGTCTCGGCATCGTCACCGGGACGGACCGGGACGCGCGTCTGTGCCAGCTGCGGGCCGGCATCCAGCGCGGGTGTGACGGCGTGGATCGTCACGCCGGTCTCGACGTCGCCCGCGGCGAGGACAGACCGATGGACGGCCATGCCCATCATCCCCGCACCACCGTGCCTCGGCAGCAGGCTGGGATGGAGGTTGATCGTCCGGCCGCCGAAGGCGGCGAAGTAGGCGGGCCGGAGCAGCTGGTCATAGCCGGCCAGCAGCGCAAGATCCGCGCCGGAGCCGGCGACGGCCGCGCCGATCGCCGCATCCCGGGCGCTGGCGTCCGGGAAAGCGGCGCGCGGCAGCACCGCGGTCGGGATGCCGTGGCGCGCCGCGACCTGCAGGGCACGGACCCCGGGACGGTTGGAGACGACCAGCACCGGCTGCACGGTCGGCAGGCGGCCGTCCACTGCGGCCTCGAGCACGGCCTCCAGGTTCGAGCCGCGACCGGAGACCAGGATGGCCAGGCGCACGACGGCGAGCCCGATGGCGCTACAGGAAGGCGACGCGCGGCGCGTCGGCCTCGACCGGCACCACCGTGCCGACCCGAACCGCATCGGGCAACGTCGTCAGCGCCAGCTCGGCCTGCTCGGGATGGACCACGACGGTCAGGCCGATGCCCAGGTTGAAGGTGCGGACCATCTCGTCGTCGGCGATGTCCCCGCGCTCCTGGAGGAGGCTGAAGATCCACGGGACACGCCAGCTGCCCGTCTCGACCTCCACGCCCAGCCCGGCCGGCAGCGTGCGCGGGATGTTGTCCAGCCAGCCGCCACCGGTGATGTGGGCGAAGGCGAGCGTGTCGCCACCGGCCTCGCGCAGTGCGCGCCGCAGCAGCCGGATGTCGTCCAGGTAGGAGCGGTGTGGCTCCAGCAGGACGTCGCCCAGGGTTCGCTCCCCGTCGCCGGCCGGCTTGCGCCATTCGCTCTCGCTCAGCACCCGGCGCACCAGCGAGTAGCCATTGGTGTGCAGCCCCGATGACGGCAGCCCGATGAGCGCGTCGCCGGCGCGCACGTCCCGGCCATCGACCACGTCGCGACGCGCCACCGCCCCGACGATGAAGCCCGCCAGGTCGTAGTCCTCGCCGTCGTAGACGTCGGGCATCTCGGCGGTCTCCCCGCCGACCAGGGCCACGCCGGCGGCAGCGCAGGCGTCGGCCACGCCCCGCACGACCTCGCCGGCCACCTCGGCCCGCAGCCGCCCGGTGGCCAGGTAGTCCAGGAAGAAGAGCGGATCGGCGCCCTGCACCGCGATGTCGTTGATGCAGTGGTTGACCAGGTCGATGCCGATGCTGCCGTGCCTGCCCAGGGCGATGGCGATCTTCAGCTTGGTGCCCACGCCATCGGTCGAGGCGACCAGCACCGGATCGGGATACGGTGCCGGGTCGAAGCGGAACAGGCTGCCGAAGCCACCGACGCCGCCGAGCACCGCGGTGGTCGCGGTGGAGGCCGCCGCCCGTCCGATCAGCTCGACCGCACGCCGCGCCTCGTCGACGTCGACCCCCGCCTCGCGGTACGAGCGGCTCATGGGCTCAGCCGCGCTCCAGCACGAACTTGTCCACCTCCATCGGCACGTCGATCGGGTAGCGGCCGTCGAAGCAGGCGGTGCAGTGCCGACGCTCGCCGTCGCCCTCCCGCGCCACCGCGGCCAGCAGCCCCGCCTCGGACAGGTAGCCGAGCGAATCGGCGTCGATCAACCCTCTGATCGCGTCGATTTCGTGGGTCGCGGCGATCAGCTCGGAGCGGCGGCCGGTGTCGACGCCCATGTAGCAGGGGTGCTTCATCTGCGGCGAGTGGATGCGGACGTGGACCTCGCGCGCGCCCGCGCGACGGAGCATCGCCACGATGGGGCCGGTGGTCGTGCCGCGCACGATCGAGTCGTCCACCACGACCACCCGCTTGCCGGCCAGGACCTCGGGCAGCGGGTTGAACTTCAGCTGCACCGCCTCCTCGCGCGAGCGCTGGGCGGGCTGGATGAAGGTGCGGCCCACGTAGCGGTTCTTGATCAGGCCCTCGCGGTACGGCAGGCCGGACTCCTCGGCGTAGCCGATGGCGGCGGGGATCGCCGAGTCCGGCACCGGGATGACCAGGTCGGCGTCGGCCGGCTGCTCCCGGGCCAGCTGGCGGCCCATCTCCAGCCGCGCCTCGTACAGCAGCCGCCCGCCGATGACGCTGTCCGGGCGCGCCAGGTAGACGAACTCGAAGACGCAGAGTCGCTCGCCTTCTCGCGGCACCGGCGGCCGATGCGAGTGGACGCCCTCGTCGTCGATGGTCAGGATCTCGCCCGGCTCGACATCCCGCACGAACTGCGCCCCCATCGCGTCCAGCGCGGCGCTCTCGGAGGCAACCGCCCAGCCGGTCACGCCGCCATCCGGGGCCGGCAGCCGGCCGAGCGCCAGCGGCCGGAAGCCGAGCGGATCGCGCGCCGCCACCAAGGCACGCTCGCTGAGCAGGGTGAAGGTGTAGGCGCCGATGGCTCGATGGAACGCCTGCTCCACGCGCTGGGCCCAGCCGCGGCCGGGCGCGTGGGCGATGAGCTTGGCCAGCACCTCCGTGTCGCTCGCCGTCGCGAACTCCACGCCCTGCTCCACCAGGTCGTCGCGCAGCCAGGTGGCGTTGGTCAGGTTGCCGTTGTGACCGAGCATCAGCTCGCCCAGCTCCGAGGCCGCGTACACCGGCTGCACGTTGGGCAGCGAGTTGCTGCCCGTGGTCGAGTAGCGGGTGTGGCCGATGGCGATGTACGCCGTCTCCCCCGCTCCGTCACGTTCCAGGCGAGCCAGCGTCTCCTCGTCGAAGACCTGGCTGACGAGGCCGAGCCGCTTGTGCAGAGACAGGCGCGCGCCGTCGCTGGTGGCGATGCCCGCCGACTCCTGCCCGCGGTGCTGCAGCGCGTGCAGGCCGACGTACGCCAGTCGCGCCACCGGCTGGCCCGGCGCATGCACGCCGACCACGCCGCACTCCTCGCGCGGGCCATGGGATTGATGGAAACCGGAAGCCGGCCGGCGCCGCACGACGGGCAGCTGGGAGGTCAACGGGCTCGTCGGCGTCCGGGGCGCGGGAACGGCACGTGCCGATGATAGCCAGCCCTCGTCGCCGCCGTGCCGCCCATCGGCAAGCGGTTGGTCAGGGTGAACCGTGGTACCGCCGGGGTACTGCACCGCACCGCACCAGCGCCGGATGTGCGTCGCGAGCGCGGGTGCCGTTGCGCAACGCGTGACCATCGGGCCATGGTGGACGGCCCTCGCGAACCGCATCCTCGCAGGAGCATTTCGGCCAACTCGTTCAGCGGGGATTCATGCTCCGACTCGCTCGTGCCCTGGGCTTCCTGGCTCCGATTGCCGTGACCGCCTTCGTGCTGGTGGTGATCAGCACGTCGCCCACGGCCAGCGGCCCGGCGCGCTCCATTCAGCTGCTGATCGCCGCCCTGGCGCTCGTGGCGGGCATGACGTCGATGGCGCTCGCCGCCTGGAGCTACGTCGGTTGGCGGCTGAACCGGATCGCGCGCGCGCTGGAGGACACGCTCGACGCGGACGTGCCGGTGCTGCTGCGGGTCGGCGGCATCCCCGCCGAGCGACGCCTGGCGCGCGCCTTCAACGCTGCCGCCGGCGCCTTCCTGCAGGTCGAGGCCCGCGCGACGCACGACCGGCTGACGGGCATCGCCAACCGCGAGACGCTGCTGACGACGCTGGTGGCCGAGGTCGAGCGCGCCACGCGGCACCACAGCTGGCTGTCGGTCGCCTTCATCGACATCGACCGCTTCAAGCCGATCAACGACACGTACGGCCACAAGTCGGGCGACGCGATCCTGCGCCAGGTCGCCAACGTGATCGCCGACAACATCCGCGGCTCCGACCTGCTGGGCCGCTACGGCGGCGAGGAGTTCATGCTGATCCTGCCCGAGACGCAGCCAGACGAAGCGGTCGTGCTGGCTGAGAAGCTGCGCAGCCTGGTCGCGGCGCATTCGCTGCTCATCGCCGGGCAGCAGCGGCTGCAGGTCACGATCAGTGTGGGGGTGGCCGGCGAGATCGGCTCCCAGCTGCAGGTCGACGCGCTGGTCGACCAGGCCGATGCCGCCATGTACGCCGCCAAGCAGCTCGGCCGCGATCGCACCTACCTGTATCGCGCCGTCGACGAGAACGCGCCGGTCCGTCGCGCGCCCATCAGCTCCGAGCACCGCCACGCGGCCACCGCCATCGGCCGCTGGGCGAACGACACTGCCACCGAGGCGCTGGCCAGCGTCCTCGCCCCGCAGCCGCATCACCGCGGCCGGCCGTCGGACATGATCGCCTCGCTGGCGACGGGCATCGCGCTCGAGATGGGCCTGCCGCGCGAGGAGATCGAGCGCATCCGCGTCGCCAGCCTGCTGCATGACCTAGGCAAGCTGGCCGTGCCGTCGGAGATCCTGGACAAGCCGACCGCCCTGTCCGACGGCGAGTGGCAGGCCATCGGTGAGCATCCGCGCATCGGCCAGGTCATCCTGGAGCAGGCCTCCAGCCTGCGCGAGGCGATCCCGGTCGTGCTGCACCACCACGAACGCTTCAACGGCGGTGGCTACCCGCATGGCCTGCGCGGCAACGAGATCCCCATCGGTGCGCGGATCGTCTCCGTCGCCGATGCCTACCACGCCATGGTCCACGACCGCCCGTACAAGACGGCGCTCGGGCACGAGGCCGCGCTGGCCGAGCTGCGCGCCAACGCCGGCACCCAGTTCGACCCCGAGGTGGTCAACCTGTTCTGCGCGGTCTACGCCGATGGCGTCCCGCCCGACGGTCTGGAGGAGGTCTATCGGCTGCACGAGCGGGCGCGGGGCGGCCTGCAGCGCCTGGACCCGCATGCCGCCGCCGCGGTTCTCACCGGCCGCCAGCCAGCGGATCCCGAGCCGAAGGCAAAGCCCTCGCGATCCACCAGGTCGCGTCCCCGAGGGCGAACGACGACGGCCGAGGATGAGCCGGCACCACGACGCGTGCGCGAGGCGGCGGGCTGATGCTCATCCGCCGATTCGCTCCCTTCCTGCTCATCCTGGCGGCGCTCGTGATGGCGCCGTCGTCCGTATCGGCGTCCGGCCCGCTGCCCAACCCGGTGCTGGTGACCGCCTCCGAGCCACCGGCTGCCAGCGAGCCACCGGCCACGGCGGTCACCGCGCCGGAGGAACCGTCACGTTCGCTGGCGCCCGCGCCGGCCGTGGTCGCCACGCCGGAACCGACGGTCGCCGCGGCGCCAGAGCAGAAGCCGGTTGCCCGCCTGGCGAGCAGCACGGTGGAGACGGCACCCGCCCGCGACCGAGGGCATGAGCGCGACCGTACGCGGCCCCGACCGCGGCGAACGACCAGCCCAGAACCATCGGTGACCCCGCAGACGGCGCCGACCAGCGCGGCCGGCGGCGTGAAGCCCGCCGACCCCGACGACGCCGGACCGACCGGGCCCGAGCCGCTCCTGGTGTGGGGCATCGGCGCGATCGGGGTCGTCGCCCTGGTCGGCAGCGGCTGGCTGCTGGTCGCCGGGCGCCGACAGCCTGCGGCCGACGCCGTTGCAGCCGAGGGTGACCTCGCGATCCGCGGCATTCGGAGCATCGAGCAGCGAGCGCTGCGGCGTGCTCGGCTGCGACAGGACGAAGACCCGATCCTGGCCGGTCTCGGCCTGGACGATGACGCTACCCGAGCGCCGTCTCCCAGGTCGCGGCGAGGCGGTCGACCGCGGCCGTAACGGCGCCCGCGCCGAGCCGAATTCGGAGCTCGTCTCCACCCGCGGTCCCCAGCCGCAGCGCCGGCACGCCGGCGGCGGCCGCCGCCTCCGCCAGGGTCGATCCGCGGCCGGGCGCCACGCTCACCAGCACTCGCCCGACCCGCTCCCCGAACAGCGCGGCCGTGGGTCGCTCAGCGGCGGACGGGGGCAGCTCGACCTGCGCCCCGCAACCGGACGCGATGGCCAGCCGCGCCAGGGCGACCCCCAGCCCCCCGACCGAGGCGTCGTGGGCGCCGGTCAGCAGCCGCCGCTCGGCGAGGAGCGGCAGCAGCTGCAGCAGGCGGACCGCCGCCGCCAGGTCCAGGCGCGGGGTGCCACCGAACCGGCCTCGGCGCCAGGCGAGCTCGGAGGCGGCCAGCGCGTCGGCGTCGAAGGCGGGATCGCCCAGGAGCCAGATCTCGTCGCCGTCAGGCCACGCCATCGGCACCGCCAGCGAGCGATCCTCGAGCAGGCCCACCGTGCCGATCACCGGCGTGGGGAGGATGCCGCCGGCCGGCGTCGCGTTGTACAGGCTCACGTTGCCTGACGCGATCGGCACCTCGAGCGCCCGGCAGGCATCGGCCATGCCGTCGACCGCCCCGACCAGCTGCCAGTAGCCGGCGGGATCCTCGGGCGATGCAAAGTTCAGGCAGTTGGTGATGCCGATGGGCCGCGCGCCGGTGCAGGCGACGTTGGTCGCACCCTCCAGCACCGCGGCCATGCCCGCCAGGCGCGGGTCCAGGGCGCCGAGGCGGCCCGGCCCGTCGAGCGCGAGCGCGATGGCCCGGGCGGTGCCCTTGACGCGCAGCAGCGCCGCGTCACCGGCTCCCGGCCCAACCAGGGTGTTCGTCCCGTTCATGTGGTCGTAGCGACGCCACACCGCGCGCCGGCTGCGGACGTTCGGCGCCGCGAGCAGCTCGAGCAGCACCGCCGTGGTCGCCGGCGCTGCGGCCAGGTCGTCCAGCGACTCGGCGCGCCGGGCGGGCAATTCCGGCGGGGGCGCGGCCGACGGCCGGTATTGCGGCGCGTCGTCGACCAGGGCGGCGCCGCGGACCTCGCACACCACCTCGCCGCGGTGGGTGGCGCGGACGACCGGCTCGTCGATGACGCGGCCGATCGTCACGGCGTGCAGCTCAAAGCGGGCGAAGGCGGCCTGCACGTCCGCCTCTCGGCCGGCGCGCACCACCAGCAGCATCCGCTCCTGCGACTCGCTGAGGAGCAGCTCGTAGGCCGACATGCCGTCCTCGCGCGTCGGCACCAGGTCCAGGTCCACCTCGGCCCCGCAGCCACCGCGCGCGGACAGCTCGGACAGCGCGCAGGTGAGTCCCGCTGCGCCCAGGTCCTGCATGGCGATCACCGCGTCGGAGCCGGACAATGCCAGGCAGGCCTCCATCAGCAGCTTCTCCAGGAACGGGTTCCCGACCTGGACCGCCGGTCGCCGCTCGTCGCTCCGCTCGTCGAGGTCGCTCGAGGCGAAGCTGGCACCCTGGATGCCGTCGCGCCCCGTGCTGGCCCCGACCAGCAGCAGCGCGTTGCCGGCCCCGGCGGCGCGCGCCAGGGTCAGCTCGTCATGGCGGGCCAGTCCGACGCACATGGCGTTGACCAGCGGGTTGCCGTTGTAGCTGGCGTCGAAGCCGATCTCGCCGCCCACGTCCGGGATGCCGATGCAGTTGCCGTAGCCGGCGATGCCGGCCACCACGCCGCCGAACAGGTAGCGGTTGCGGGCCGCCGTGTCAGCGTCCGTCGCAGCGCTGGCATCGTCGGCGGGATCCAGTTGTCCGAAGCGCAGCGAATTGAGGAGGGCCATCGGCCTGGCGCCCATGGTGAAGACGTCGCGGATGATGCCGCCCACCCCGGTCGCAGCGCCCTGGTACGGCTCGACGGCGCTGGGATGGTTGTGCGATTCGACCTTGAAGACCACGGCCAGTCCGTCGCCGATGTCCAGTGCCCCGGCGTTCTCGCCCGGGCCGACCAGCATCCGGGCCGATGCCGTCGGCAGGCCGGCAAGCAGCGGCTTCGAGTGCTTGTAGGCACAGTGCTCCGACCACATGGCGCCGAACATTCCCAGCTCCACGGCGTTCGGCTCCCGGCCCAGCGCCTCGACGACGAGGCGGTATTCGTGCTCGGTCAGGCCGTGGCGATCGACGGGCGGCGGGGCGAGGGTCACGCTGCAGCTCAGCTCCCCGAGCGATCGGGCGGCGGGAGCGGGCGGTCGCGGTCGAGCTCGAGGAGCAGCGCGCCGCCGGCGGCGGCCAGCATGGCGATCAGGAAGAGCGTGTCGATGCCCTGGATCGTGAAGGCGGCACGCGCCAGCCCCACCCCGAGGCCGACGAGCGTCGTGCACAGCACGATCAGCCGCAGGCGTGGAATGGACGGCACATGGTCGGACAGGAAAACCGTGGCCGCGATGCCGAGCAGGGCGAGGAACAGGAGCATGCTGAGCAGATAGCCACCCCCGGCCAGCCGGGGGATGAGGGCCAGCGCACCGACCAGCGCGCCGACGCCGATGAGCCAGCCGGACAGCAGCGTCGGCCACGTGAACGGCAGGTCGGCGGAGGGCCCGCGCTCCTCCCCGCTGGCCGACGGCGGAGCGGGGGCAGGGGGCGGAGGCGCGGCTGGGGGCGGAGCAACTGGCTCGGGCTC
>DASSNX010000142.1:0-49810 GCA_035701185.1 Candidatus Limnocylindria bacterium | reverse complement strand
TCCAGGTCCTGCCCGTCACGGTGGTGATTGCCGCCCTGGCGGTCGGGGCAACGCTCGAGCGGATCGAATCGGCGGCGGCTCCGCCGCGCACCCGGCCGGCAACCGTCATCGGCGTCACGCTCGCCGCAGCCCTGGCCGTGGCCGCGACGCTGGCCGCCGCGGATCCCGCTGCCGCAATCAACATCACCCTGCACGGAGTGCTGGAGCCCATCGCCCTGTTCGCGGTCGTCGTCGTGCTGCGGCCGACGGCGCGGCAGCGGTGGACCGCATTGGTCGCCGTGGGCGCGGGCGTGGTGATCGCCACGCTGCTCAACTTCGCCTGGCTGCTGGTCGTCGTCGGGCCCCGTGACCTCTACGAGCAGCGGATGCTGTTCGCGCGGCTCACCTACTTCAACGTCGGGACCTTCGGGACCATGCTGGTCGTGGCCCTGCCGGCGATCGCCGGCGTCCTGTTCGCGACGCCGTGGCCGCGACGCGGTCGGGTGGCGACCGTCGCGGCCTGGGGAGCCATCGGCCTCGTCATCGTCGCCCTGTTCTTCACCTACACCAAGAGCGCCTGGCTGTCGGCGGCGTTCGTCGCGGCGCTGATGGTGCTGCTGCTGGTTCGCGGCTGGGCGCGACGCGCGGCCCTGCTGGTGGTGATCGCCGGACTGCTGGCGGTGGTGGTGCCGTACCCGCTCGGCGCGCTGCGCGTGGTGTCACCCGGGCTGGCGGCCGCCTACCAGTCGCTGCTGATCGGGATGCAGGGCGAGGGCCGCCTCGAGTCGTGGGACCCCGATACGTACAACGGTTCGGGCTCCGTCGGCATCCGGCTCGAGGCGGTCGGCGCCGCGGCCGAGATCACGGCCACGTCGCCGCTGCTGGGCGTGGGGCCGGGCGGCTTCCAGGCCGAATTCGAGCGCATCCGGCCGGATGCCAGCGTGCCGGAGCTGCAGTCCGCCCACAACCTGCTGCCGAACCTGGCCGCCGAGTACGGCCTGCCGTTCGCGCTGCTGACAGCCATCGGCCTCCTGCTCGTCACCTGGCGCGCGCTGCGGACGCGCCGCTCCGCGGTCGAGCTCGAGCGCGTCACCGGGATCGCGCTGGGCCTGGCGCTGCTCGGGTTCGTGGCGATGGCCACCCTGTTCGGGAACGACCTGTATCGGGCCTACCGGACGATGAACGCTGACGTCCTGGCGGTGGCGCTGCTGGCCGGGCTGGCCTGGTGCCTGCCGGGGCGCGGGACCTCAGGCCAGGCGGCCGTGTCGCAGGCTGGCGAGCCGCTCGACCAGCCGGTTGACCTCGGCACGGCCGGGCGTGACGAACTCGACCGCCCGGGCGCCTGACAGGCGGCTGGCCAGCCACACCGTCAGCGTGGCGTGGAGGCTGTACGAGAGCATCGAGGCCAGCGCCGCGCCCGCGATGCCGAGCGGCGGAATCAGCACGACGTTGAGCAGCACGTTCACCCCCAGTGCGACCATGGCGATGATGCCCACCGGCTCGGGCCGCCCCAGCCCGGAGATATAGCCGGACAGGACCTTCGATACTCCCAGCGCCACGGTGCCCGGCAGGAGCAGCAGGAACGGCAGCAGGCTGCCGTCGTAGCCTGGCAGCACGACGCGGATGGCGAGCCACGCCATCGGGATCAGCGCCAGCGCCGCCAGGGTGGTGAGCAGGAGGGTGAAGCGCGCGATCGAGGGTGCCAGCTGGTCCGCCTCCTGTCGCTCCGCCGCGGCAACGCGCGGGTAGAACAGCGTCGCCACCGAATCGGGGACCTGGAAGGTGATCTCGGCCAGCGAGACGGCCAGGGCATAGAGGCCGATGGCCGCGGCGTCACCCCGCAGCGCGCTGAGCAGGAACAGGTCGGCGCGGTAGCTGAGGAAGGTCGAGACGCCGGCCGGGTAGAGGCGCAGGCCATAGCTCAGCAGCGCACCGAGGTTGACCGGCCCCGCCGACGGTCCCTCCACGGCCGCCCGTGACCGCTCGCGCAGGACCAGCAGGACCACCGCCGCGGCACCCAGGCCGGTCACCAGCAGGTACGCCACCAGGGCGCCCGTCACGCCCAGACCGGCGACGCCCACCAGGCCGATGACGGCCAGCAGCCAGCCCAGCGACTGGCTGGCAAGCACGCGGCTGTAGGGGCGCACCAGCTGTCGACCCCACAGGATGGAGCCGAAGAACGAGCTGGTCAGCAGGATCGGCAGCGCCACCGTGGCGACCTGCAGCAGGCCCAGCGGTGCGGCCGCGAACAGCGCCGGCTGCAGGCTGGGCAGGGCCACCAGGCTGCCCATCACCAGCAGGACGGCCAGCACGGCCGCCATGATCGCGGCCGCCATCGCCAGCGATGCCACCGACCGGCCGCTGCCGGCGAAGAAGGTCAGCGCCGACGGCAGCCCCAGCTGGCCGAGGGCGAACAGCGTCGAGGGCAGGAGCAGGAGGAGCGAGTACTCCCCGCGGCCGCTCGGGCCCAGCAGCCGCGCCAGCAGGAACGCCACGGCCACGGTGCAGCCGAACTGCACCACCCGGGCGGCATAGACCCGCGCGACCTGCGAGCCGAAGCTCGGGCGCTCACTCATCTCCGGCGCTCACGCATCCGCTCCTCGGCGAGCTCGTGATACCAGGCCTCCACCTCGTCCATGCTGCGCTTCGCGTCGGCGCGCTCCACGACCCGTTCGCGCAGCCGCTCACCGAGGGCCCGACGCTCGCCGTCCGGCAGGGCCAGGGCGCGCTGCAGCGCCGCGGCGGTCGCGGCCGCGTCCCCCACCGGCACGACGAGCTCTGGCGTGAGGTCGCCCAGCCATGCGCGCGGATCGGGCAGGTCGCTCACGACGGACGGCGTGCCGCTGGCCATCGCCTCCATCACGCTCTGGGGCATGGCGTCGCTCTCGGGAACGGACACGACCGCATCGGCCAGGCGGTAGAGATCCGCCATGCCATCGGCGTCCATGGCGGGCAGGATGCGCCAGCGGCGAGCCACGCCGAGCTGCCCGGCCAGCGCCTCGAGCCGCCGCCGCTCGGCGGGATCGGCTCGCATCCCGCTGGACAGCACCACCACGTCGTCCGGCAGCCGCGCCAGTGCCTCGATCACGACCTCATGGCGATACAGCGGCGCCAGGATCCGCGGCGAGACGATGACCCGGGCCCCGGCCAGCCCGAGCTCCGCTCGCAGGGCATCGGCGCCGCCGGGGTGGAAACGCACCGTGTCGATCCCGAACTCGGCGTGGCGCACCCGCTCGGGATGGGCGCCGAGCCGGATGGCGGACGTGGCCAGCAGTGGCGTGCCGGCGGTCACCAGCGCCGCATCGCGCAGCGCCAGCCGGGTGAAGAGGCGGCCCAGGCGCGGCATGGCATCGGCGCGCAGCACCTCGGAGCCCCAGACGGTGACCGCGTACGGCCGACGGCCCGACAGCCAGGCGTGCCAGGCCGGGCTGCGCGCGTAGTGGGCGTGCAGCACGTCAGCGCCCCAGGCGCCGAGCTCTCGTCGCAGGTCGGCCCGCGCGCGCCACAGGCCGGCGGGCGAGCGATCGTCCTGCACCGAGCGGAACGACCGCACCTCAACACCGGGCAGCCCGCCAGCATCCGCGGGATCGCCGCCGCGTGGAAGTAGGAGGCCGACGGCATGGCCGCGCTCGACGAACGCGGCCAGCCAGCGGTGGAGGTGGACGCTGCCCGGATCGCCCAGGAAGGCGAGGCGCAGGCTCGTCACCTGCGGGCGCGCACCGACGCCCGGCCCGGAGCAGCGGCGAGTCCAGTGGCTAGAACGCCTCCAGGTAGCGCTCCACCTCCCACGAGGTGACCTGCATCCGGTACTCGTCCCACTCCTCGGTCTTGGCCTCCACGAACCGCTCGTAGACGTGCTCGCCCAGCGCCTCGCCGATGACCGCATCGGCCTGGAGCTCGTCCAGCGCCTCGCGCAGCGTACCCGGCAGCTGCCTGATCTTGCGGCTCGCCAGCTTGGCGGCGTCGAAGTGGTAGAGATTCTCCTCGACCGGTGCCGGTGGCGTGAGCTTGCGCTCGATGCCGTCCAGGCCCGCAGCCAGCATGCAGGCGAAGGCCAGGTACGGGTTGGAGGAGGGATCGGGGCAGCGCAGCTCGATCCGCGTCGAGTTCATCTGGCCCTTGCTGATCTGCGGGATCCGGATCAGCGCGGAGCGGTTGATGCGCGCCCAGCCGATGTACACCGGGGCCTCGTAGCCCGGCACCAGCCGCTTGTAGCTGTTCACCAGCGGGGCAAGCACGCCGATCATCCCGCGGGCGTGCTCCAGGATGCCGGCGATGTAGCTGCGCGCCGTGTCGGACAGGCCGTAGTCGTCCTTGGCATCGGCGAAGGCGTTGCGCCCCTTCTTGACGTCCCACAGGCTCTGGTGAGTGTGCATGCCGTTGCCGTTCATGCCGAAGAACGGCTTGGGCATGAACGTCGCGTACAGGCCCTGTCGGGCGGCCACCGCCTTGAGCGTCGTCTTGAAGGTCACCGCATTGTCGGCCGTGCGCAGCGCATCGGCGTACTCGAAGTCGATCTCGTGCTGCCCGGTGGCAACCTCGTGGTGCGCCGTCTCGACCTTGATCCCGAAGGCCTCGAGGTCGTTCATCATCTCCTTGCGGACCTCGGTGCCCAGGTCCTCGGAGAGGTCGAAGTAGCCGGCCGCGTCATGCGGCAGCGTCTCCACGTCGGTCTCGCTGCGCCGCAGCAGGAAGAACTCCAGCTCCGGCCCGGTGTTCAGCACGTAGCCCAGCTTCCGGGCCCGTTCGAGCTGCCGCCGCAGGACCCAGCGCGGGTCGCCCGGAAACGGATCGCCATTCGGGGTGAAGACGTCGCAGATGACGCGGGCCGCACCCGTCGCCCGCGGCGTGCCGTCGACGTCGTAGCCGGGCTCCCAGGGGATCTCGGCGAACGTCGCCAGGTCCGGCACCAGGAACATGTCCGACTCGGCGATGCGGGCGAAGCCCTCGATGCTCGATCCATCGAACCACTTCCCGTGCTCGACCGCCTCCTCGAGCTGGTGCATCGGGACCTGGACCGATTTCACCGCCCCCACGATGTCGGTGAACTGCAGGCTGACGAAGCGCAGGTTGCGCTCCTCGGCCAGCTTCAGCGCGGCGTTGAGCTCCTTGGACGGCATCGGTCGATCGGCTCCTCTCGTGTGGAAGGCTGCCCCGAACAGGACCGCCAGAGCCTAGGCGCCGACGAGGCCGATGGCGCGGCGGGTTCGCCGCTGGATACCGGCCAACCGTTGTGCACTCTGCACAACAGGCTCAGCGGAAGCGATATAGGGTGCCGCCGGTCGCTATGAGAGCGGCGATTTCTGCTCCGCCAGGATGCGCAGCGCGTCCTGGGGCCGGCGCGGATCGATGCCACGCTCGGCGCGGGCGCGACGGAGGCGGTAGAGCACCGTGTTGCGATGCACGCCGAGCGCTCGCGCCGCCGGCGCGACGCGACCGTTCGCCTGGGCCACTGCCAGCAGCGTGGCATCCAATGGGTCCGCCGATGACGCCGGCAGCGACGCCGGCCGATGGCCGCGCGTCGATGGGCGCGACAGGTGCTCCGGCGGCGGCCGCCGTAGCAGGGCACGCGACGTGACGGTCAAGGCCTCGACCGCGACCTCGTCCACGGCCGCCAGCGGTCGATCGTCGAAGAGCCAGGCAGATGCCCCGGGCCGGATGCGTCCCTCCACCAGCCACAGGCCTTCGCGTGACTGCCGGACCTGCCGCTGCCGGGCGGCGCTCGGCGCCGAGAGCAGGCGCGCGTGCAGCGCGGCGAACCGCGCGGCGAGTGCGCGTCCGGCCGAGCGCGGATGCAGGGTCACCAGCGTTCCATCGACGGCGACGGCCACCCCACGGTCCATGCGCGCCGCGACCAGCCCCGCGGGCGTGGACAGCTGCGGCTCTGCCAGCGCCGCCTCGGCGCAGGCCAGGCGCAGGTCGGTGGCCAGCCGGGCGAGGTAGCCGGGCTCATCGGCCAGGTACGCAGCCGCGTCGGCGGCCAGGCGCGCCATCGGCTGTTCGCTCGACAGCACCGGCAGCGGCGCATCGGCTCCATCCAGGCTTACTGCGCCGGGGAGCAGGAGGGCCGCCGGCTCCAGCCGGGCATCGGCCAGGGCGGCGAGCAGGTCGTCCATCTCCCGCAGGCCCAGTCCGGCCGCGTCAATGATCAGCAGCGCGGCCTCGGCCGGCTCCGGAAGGTGCGGCGCCGTCGCCCGACTGCGCAGGACGGACCGGATCGGTCGCGCCAGCTGGGTTGCCGCGCCCGCGAGCAGGCGCGCCTCGGGGTCGACCGCCCGCCAGAGGTCGACGACGCTCGTCATGCCGATGGCTACGGCGCGGCGGCTGCCGTCAGGTCCGCGACCAAATCCTCCGGGTCCTCGAGTCCGATGGAGACGCGGACCATGCCCGGTGTCAGGCCCGCGCGGGCCAGCTCCTCCTCGCCGAATTGCCGATGCGACGAGGAGGCGGGATGGCTGCACAGGGTCTCTACGCTGCCGAGGCTGGTGGCATGGACGGCGACCTGCAGCCGGTCCAGGAAGCGCTCGCCGGCGGCGCGCCCGCCGGCCAGGTCGATGCTGAGCATCCCGCCGGCCATGCCGTCACGCAGTGTCCGCATTGCCAGCTCGTGCTGCGGATGCGACGGCAGGCCCGGGTACAGGACCGCGGCCACCCCCGGCGCCTCCTCCAGCGCCTGCGCCACGCACAGCGCGTTCGCCGAGTGTCGCTGCATGCGGAGCGCCAGCGTCTTAAGGCCGCGCAGCGCCAGGAAGGCCTCCAGCGGCGCCGCGTTGCCGCCGGCGTTGATGACGATCCGGCGCGCGGCGTCCACGCGCTCGCCGCTGCCCACGATGGCCCCGCCGGTGATGTCCGAATGGCCGGCGACGTACTTGGTGGTCGAGTGGACCACCAGGTCGGCGCCGAGTGACAGCGGGTTGGCCAGGTAGGGCGAGGCGAAGGTGTTGTCGACCGCCACGGTGATGCCGCGCTCGTGGGCGATGCCGGACAGCGTGGCGACGTCGGCCATCGCGGTGGTCGGGTTGCTGATCGTCTCGAGCCAGAGCAGCCGCGTGCGATCGCCGATCGCCGCGCGCACCGCCTCGGCGTCAGTGGTATCGACCGCGATGGCCTCGATGCCCGACCGCTCGAGGACGGCATGGGCCAGTCCCACCACGCCGCCGTACACGGCGCCCGGGATCAGGACCTGGTCGCCGGCCGAGAGGGTGGAGAGCATCACGGCGTGGATGGCCGCCATCCCGGACGCGGTGACGTGGCATGCCTCGGCGCCCTCGAGCTCGGCGAGCGCGTCCTCGAGCGCCGCGTGGGTCGGGTTCGAGTAGCGGCTGTACGAGTGGCCCGGTCGCGCGAACTCGAGCAGCTCGGCCAGCTCCCCGGCGCTCGAGACCTCGAAGGTGCTGCTCTGGTAGATGGGGACGTTGATCGGCGGCTGCGGCGCAGCCGGCACGCGGCTGGCGGCACGGATGGCTCGGGTCGAGAAGCCGGGCATGACCGGCCGAGTCTAGCAGGGCCCCTCGGCCCACCGGCCGAGTCGGCTAGGATGGGCGGCAGATGGACCTGCTGCGGTCACGGCCCGCCATGTTCGGCGCCGCAGCCGTCCTCCTGCTCGCGATCGTGGGGGGAGGCTGGCTGGCGTTCACGGGCCGGCCCTCACCGACTCCTACGCCGATGCCCAGCGCGGCGACGCCGTCCCCCTCGCCATCCGCCACGCCGAGCCCGCAGCCCACCCCCACCGCGACGCCGGAGCCGGCTGCGCGCTGCCCGCTAAACGGCCTGGCGCTGACGGATCCGGAGCGGCTCGATCGGCCGGCGCTCGCGGTCCAGATCGAGAACCATCCGCTGGCGCGTCCGGTGACGAACCTGGGCCTGGCGGACATGGTGGTCGAGGCGACCGTGGAGGGCGACGTCACCCGCTTCACCGGCATCTACCTGTGCCGCAAGGTGGACCAGCTCATCGGTCCCGTGCGGTCGGGTCGCTACTACAGCATCGACCTGTGGCAGGACATGCACGTGCTCCCCTTCATGTTCGGCGCCGGCGGCGAAGGGGTGCGGCGCTACCACGCGGCCCACTTGCCGTACATCAACGGAATCACCGGCCAGTGGCCGTACTACACGCGGAGCCACGACCGGCCGGCGCCCCACAACCTGTACGCCGACCTGCAGAAGGTCCGGAACGACTTCGGCCACAACCAGCAGCTGGATCGGCTGGCGACGCGGACCGGCGACCTGCGTGCGCCGTTCCGCTTCGACCCCGACGTGAAGCTGCCGACCGGCCGTCCGGTGTCGCACGTCCAGTTCTTCACCAACAGCTTCTGGAACTTCGGCTGGGAGTGGGATCGCGGCCTGGACGCATGGCGCCGCAACGACGCCGGCAAGGAGCACATCGACGCCGGCACGCATCGGGTCCTGGCAGCCACCAGCGTCATGGTCCAGTACGTTCGCGAGGACATCGTCTACGGGCCGCACGACCCGGGCGGCTACCCGCGCCGCTACCACCACCTCGTCGGTCAGGGTCGTGCCACGCTCTACGTCGCGGGGCGGGCCATCGCCGTGCACTGGTCGCGGCCGACGCCGCAGAGCCGGACCCGGTGGACCTATGTTCACGGCGGCGACCCGGTCGTGCTGCCGCCCGGCGTGGTGTGGCGCGAGATCCTGCCGGTCTACACCACCGTCAGGGAGCGCTGAGCTTCCGCGACAGGGCCTAGTTCGGCGGGTCGTTGGGGCGCGTCGGCGAGAGGAAGGCGTCCATCGCGCGCCGGATCTGGTGATCCGGATCCATGTTGCGCCGCGCCGCCGCGATCTGGCGGCGGACCTCGCTGGGATCGGCATCCTCCTCGTCGGAGGGCTCGCCGTTCGCCGCGGCCGAGGCGGTGGCCACGCCCACCGGTGGCGGAGCAGCCTCGACGGTCGGCGTCGCCACTTCGGCTGGCGCGGAGGCGGGCGCGGCCAGGATCGGCCCCATCGGGATCGCTGCCGCCGCAGGCTCAGGCTCGACGCTGATCGCCGCCGCATCCTCCGGCGGCGCGGGTGAGGCGGTCTCGGTCGCCTCCGACGGATGCGCTGACGCCGCGGGCGGCGCCACATCAACGTCCGGGCTGTAGGCCAGCCGCCGCGGGCGCGGATTGCCACTGACCTGGTTCTTGCCCAGCGACTTCGCCTGGTACATCGCCCGGTCGGCGGCGATCATCAGCTCCTCGGCACTGGTCCCGTCCTCCGGGCACGACACCAGGCCGATGCTGACGCTGGTCAGCAGCTCGCCACCGCCGGCCGCGAGGCCGATCTCCTCGGCGCCCAGGCGGATCTTCTCGGCCACGACGAAGGCCCCGGCGAAGTCGGTCTCCGGCAGCAGCACGAGGAACTCGTCGCCGCCGTAGCGGTAGGCCGTGTCGACCAGCCGGATCGAGTGACGGAAGACGTTGCCCAGCTGGCGCAGCACCTCGTCCCCGCGGTGATGGCCGTAGGTGTCATTGACGGCCTTCAGCCCGTCGAGGTCGATCATCAGCAGGCAGAAGCCGCGCTCGCTGCGCCGCGTGCGCTGGACCTCCTCCTCCAGGGTCGGAAACAGCTGCCCGCGGTTGTAAAGCCCAGTCAGCTCGTCGGTGCGCGACATCTGCAGCACGCGGGTCCGCATGCGGCGCTCGCCGGAGGCGAAGACGCCGGCGACATACGCCAGCAGCCAGACGGAGCCGATCTGCAGGCCGAAGCGCAGCAGATCGGCGGTGCCGTACCGCGGCAGCGCCGGATCGACGACCAGGACGCCGAGATAGGCCAGGGTCGCCAGGGTAGCGACGACCAGCGCCATCGGCCCGCCGAGCGCCAGGGCGACCGCCACTGCCACCAGGTCGTAGCCGAAGACGAACGGCGAGGTGCCGTAGTCGGTCAGCGCCACCAGGGCCGTGGTCAAACCGATCGCCAGCAGGATCTCCACCGCCACCACCGGTGGGGTGCGGAAGCGCTCCGGCAGCAGGTCGTGCAGGAGCACGACGGCGCAGACGGCCACGGCCCCGACGGCGTAGATCGCGGCCTGCGACGCGTCGTAGGCATCGGACAGGCCGACGCCGATCAGGACGCCGGCAATGGAGACCCACCACAGGATTCGCACGGCGGTGGCGTAGCTGCGGCGGCTGCGTCGCTCCACTTCGCCCGGGCCGGCGTCGTACTTGTCCGGCTGCGGAGCGGCGTCGGGGAGCCGCAGCTCGTCACCCGCGGCCGCCGTGGGACGCCGGCCGCGAAGTGCAGCCACCACCGCGCCAGTCCCCAACAGGACGGCTACGGCTGCGCTGACGATGAGGAAGATGAGCTCTGGTGGCACGTCGTCCTGATGGATGAGGTGGGACGTTGACGGGGCAGCCGCTCGGACCCGACCGCCGGTAGTCTAAGGGTCCCATCGCGGGAGCCGCAAAGGTACCAGTGCACCGGACCGAACCGTAGTACCCACGGCGTCGACTGCGGTCACCACAAAGATTCGACGGGTCCGCTCGCCGGGCGAGCGAGCACCCGGTGGTACACTGCCGCTCCCGCCCGCAGAATGGGTGCGGCCGCGCAACGCGCGGGCGGCCCACGGCGTTTTGGTGTCGATGATCGAATCGCGGAGCCCTCGTCATCCCGCGCTGGCTGCGTTCCTGTCGTTCCTCTTCCCGGGGCTTGGACAGACGTACGCCGGCAACCGCCGCCTGGCCGCCGTCTTCGCGCTGCCCGTCGCGCTGCTGATCCTGGTGGTGCTCGGCATGCTGCTGGCCGGTGGCTCGCGGGTGCTGAACAGCGTTCTGTCGGCCTCGTTCCTGACCGCCCTGGTCGTCCTGGACGTGGCGCTGCTGGTCTGGCGGCTGCTGGCCATTGGGCAGGCCGGGCTGGCGCAGCCCGCCTCTGCCATCCGGCGCCCGACGGCGCTGCCGGTTCAGGCCGGACCGGGATCGGCCGCTGCGGTGGCGTCCAGCGCGCCCCGGCTGGAGCTGCCATCGGCTCGTCGCGCCGGCACGCTCGCGGTGGTGGCGCTGCTGATGGCCGCCACCATCGTGATGCACGCCTGGGCCGGCCTGCTCCTGACCGAGATCAACACGACCCTGGGCGACGTGTTCGGCGGCCAGCAGAGCGGCGAGGGCAACGGGCACGGGCTCGGCAACGGCCACCCGCTGAACCGGCCGGAGTACGCGTGGAACGGAACCGAGCGAATCAACTTCCTGCTGCTCGGCATCGACAGCGGTCCCGGTCGGGACGAGGCCCTGACCGACACGATCCTGGCCGTGAGCATCGATCCGGTGGCCAAGACGGCGGCCATGATCTCGGTGCCGCGCGACACGGTCATGACCCCGCTCCCGGATCGCAGCGTGTACCCCGACGGGCTGTACCCGAACAAGATCAACGCCCTCTCCACCGAGGCCGGCAATGACCCTGCCCGCTGGTGCCCGGACATGCCGGCCGCCGATGGCGTGGCCTGCGGCCTGCGCACGCTGGAGCGGACGATCGGCCTCTACCTGGGAATCGACATCCAGTACTACGCCACCATCGACCTCGAGGGCTTCACCCATCTCATCGATGCCGTCGGCCCGCTGCGGCTGTGCCTGGACGGGACGCTCGAAGATCCGACGTACCAGGGTCCGGGCGACACGTGGACCAGCTACAAGCGGGGCATCGTGCTGAAGCCGGGCTGCGCCGAGTACGACGGCATCCACGCTTTGGCCTATGCGCGGGCCCGCAAGGGCACGCTGACGCTGCCCGACGGGACGGTCCAGGTGCTGACCGATTTCATGCGCGCCGATCGCCAGCAGCAGGTCCTGCTCGAGATGCGACGCGAATTCGCCAAGCTGGACCTCCTGTTCGAGCTGCCGCGGACGCTGCAGGCGGTCGGGGCCACGGTCCATACCGACTTCCCGCGCGACAAGGCCGGCGACCTGGCCTCGCTGCTGCCGCTGATCACCGGCCCGGACATCAAGCGCGTGGTCCTGGGCACACCCCGCTACGTCGACCCGCCAGCCGACCTGAACGCCACTTACGTCCTCACGCCGCGGCGTGACGACATCCGTCGCCTGATGCGACGCCTCTTCGGACCCGACAGCCTCCACGGCTGGTACCTGGCCACGCGGTCCATCGGCCCCGAGGGCTAGCTCGCCAGCGCGGCCAGCAGCAGCCCCACCGCTGCCAGCAGCCCCGAAATTCCCCAGAGCACGAGCGTCGCGCCCTGCTGCGAGACGCCCAGCCGCAGCAGGCGATGATGCACGTGGCGCCTGTCCGGCCGGAAGACCGGGTGCCCGGCCAGCAGCCGCATGACGATCACCCGCAGCGTGTCTGCCAGCGGGAGGGCCAGGATCAGCAGCGGAACCCAGGGCGGGATGCCATGCCGGCCGGCCTGGGTCACGGTGATGCCGGCCGCCGCCAGCACGAAGCCGAGCAGCATCGAGCCCGAGTCGCCCATGTGGATCGAGGACGGCGGCAGGTTGAAGCGCAGGAAGCCGAGCACCCCGCCGGCGGCCGCGCCCAGCACCACCTGGACCGGGTTCGAGCCACCGTGGATCAGGGCCACCCCCAGGAAGGCGCCCAGGCCGATGAGCGCCACGCCCGCCGCCAGCCCGTCGAGCCCGTCGATCAGGTTCATGGCGTTGATGACCGCCACCATCCACAGCACGGTCAGTGGCAGCGACGCCCACCACATGAGCTGAACCGAGCCCCACGGCCCGTCGAGGCGGTCGATGGACAGGCCCAGCCCGTAGATGGCCAGCACGATGACGATCTGGGCGCCGAGCTTCACGCGCGCCCGCATGCTCTGCAGGTCGTCCATCAGGCCCAGCCCGGCAATCAGCGCGACGCCGGCCAGGATCGCGGCCAGGTGGCCGGTCTCGATGTCGATGCGGCGACCGAAGACGGCCCGCGCCACGACCAGGGCCACGGCGATGCCGAGATAGAAGGCCGTCGCGATCGCGAAGCCACCCAGCCGGGGCACCGCCGTCTCGTGCACCTTGCGGCCGCCCGGCTGGTCGAGAAGGCCGGCGTTGCGGGCCACGCCGCGCACCACCGGGGTCAGGAAGATGGCCGCGACGAAGGCGACGAGGAACGCGGTCGCGGAGATCATCGGGCTATCTCCCGGCGCTGGCTGACCAGGCGATGGTCGGGGCGGCCCGATTCGAACGGGCGACCTCCTGCTCCCAAAGCAGGTGCGCTACCAGGCTGCGCTACGCCCCGGGCGCGTCATTGTAGGCGGACGGCGCCATCGGCTCGCATCCGCCAGCGCCGGAGGCCGATGGTAAGGTGTCGCCGCCGTGATGATCAGCCACGAACATCGCTTCGTCTTCGTCGAGCTGCCGCGCACCGGCTCGACCGCCATTCGGCGCGAGCTACGCGATGTCTATGGCGCGCGCCCGATCTTGCATAAGCACGCGACCTACGAGGAGTTCGTGCGCAAGGCGACGCTCGACGAGAAGACGTACTTCGTGTTCTCGTGCATCCGCAACCCGCTGGACGACGCGGTCAGCCTGTACTTCAAGCTCAAGACCGATCACAACTCGCGGCGCACCGACCCCAATCGCGCGCCCAAGCACCAGCGGCTGCTCAACCGCCTCCGCGACCGCGCGATGTTCCGTTACGTCGCCAGCGAGGACGCAGACTTCTCGACCTTCTTCCTGAAGTTCTACCGTTTCCCGCACGACACCTGGGCAAGCCTCTCGCACCAGCGCTTCGGCTTCGTCATGCGCTTCGAGCGCCTGGCCGATGACTTCGCCGAGGCACTGCAGCGGATCGGCATCGAGCCGGTCCGGCCGCTGCCGGTCGTCAATCGCACCGGGCGGCGCGACCGCGACTTCGCCAGCTACTACTCGCCGGCCGCAATCCGCCGCGCGCGACGGGTGATGGGCCCCTACATGGAGCGCTGGGGCTACGAGTTCCCCGCCGCCTGGCGCGTTCGGCCGCCGACCCGCACCCACCGGATCCAGTACGCCATCTACAGCTTCTTCGCCCGCCTCTACTGGCGCTACCTGCGGACCTACATCTAGCCGCCCCTCAGCCGATGCAACCCGACGGCACGGTCCGCCAGCTCTTCATCGTCGGCAGCCCGAGGACCGGCTCGACCCTGCTGCGCCACGTCCTGAACCGGTCCCCGCAGGTCTGCCTGGCGTCCGAGACGCACTTCCTGAAGTCGGCGCGCCGCATGAAGCTCGGGCCGCGGCTGGCCAGCGTGGCCGCCGCACCCGCCGGCGAACGCGCCGCGGCGCTCGAGCGGGTGGTGCGTGATCTCGTCGGTGGCCGCTTCTGGCCGTGGCTGGCGCGCAACGTCGAGCCGGGGCGTCTCAACGCCCGGCTGCTGGCGACGGATCTCAGCGAGCGCGCCCTGTTCGACCTCCTGCTGCAGCTTTACGCCGAGGAGCAGTGCGCCGATCGGCCGGTGACGATCCGGGGAGAGAAGACGCCGGACCACATCTACGGCCTGGAGACGCTGGCGGCGTGGTTCCCCGACGCCCGCTTCATCCACACCTTCCGCGACCCGCGGGCGATCTACGCCTCACGAATCGTGCGCTCCGAAGCCGGCAAACGAGGCATGAAGGCGCGCCTGCCCGGCGTGCCGGCCCGCCTGCTCGACCCGTTGCTGGCACCCCTGGAGGTCATGGAGACCTCACGCGTCTGGCTCGACGCCGCGCGCCTGCACCGTCGCCACTCGGCGGAGCTGGCGGGGCGCTATCGGCTCGTCCGCTTCGAGGACCTGGTGACCGAGCCGGAGGCGACGGTGCGCGGCGTGTGCGAGTTCATCGGCATCCCATTCGAGCCAGCGCTGCTGGAGGAGACGGTGGTGGTGGGATCGAGCTTCGAGGACGAGCGACATGCCGCGGCAGGCTTCGACCCGACCAGCGTCGATCGCTGGCGATCCCGGGTTCATCCGCTGGTCCGGCGCTGGTTCGCCCTCGTCGGCCGGCGGGAGCTGGGCCGGTTCGGCTACGAGCCCTGACCCAGCCGTAGCACGACGTTCCCCGTGGCGGTGCCGCGCGTCACGTCCAGCGGCACGGCGGCTGACACGACGACGTTCCTCGAGACGCTGGCGCCCTTGCCCGTGGCGCGGATGCCGGCACCGGCGCTGCTGACCACCATGTTGTTGAAGACCTGGGCGCCGGCCTCATCGGCCTCGATGCCCACGTCCACCACGCTCGCCACCAGGTTGTTGAAATAGCGTGTCTTGGCCGACGGGATGGTGCGACCCATCCGGATTCCCTCCACGGCTCCGACCACCGTGTTGCCGTAGTAGTCGCCCACGCTCATGGCCAGCTTGATCCCGCCCTGGTGGGCCGGCGTGCGGGAGATGCCGGCATTGAGGATCACGTTGTCGTGGACCGAGACATCGGCGACGGCGACCTTGATCTTGATGCCGTCGAAGCCGACGTCCTTGACCAGGTTGTGGTCGACCTCGACCCGCTCCAGCTTGGCCAGGCTGGCGAACGGCTTGCCGTGCGGCTCGCTGCCGAGGTAGATGCCCTCCGCCAGGGTGTTGGTGACGAAGTTGTGGTGGATGTGCAGGCCGGAGATGAGCTGGCCGGGCAGCGGATGGATCAGGATCCCGCGCGTCTTCACCTTCTCCGAGACGCGCAGGACCGCGACATGATCGATCTCCAGGTCGTGGACGGAACCCTTGTCCGTCACGATCTTGATGCCCTTCTTGGCCCCGTCGATGGCGATGCCGCAGGCCTGCTCGCTGACGTCGTACTCCGCCCCGCAGACGTGGGTCGTGCCGCTCCCCGTCAGCCGCAGGAAGGAGCTGCCGCCGATGATGATCCCGCCGTCGCCGAACTTCGTCCCGCTGATCGTCACCGGACCGCCTTCGTTGCGGACCGTGATCGGGTGTTCGGCGGTGCCCCGCAGGTTGAAGAGCTTGATGTTGCCGCGCCGTCCGGCGGCGAGACAGACGACGGCCCCGGGACCGATACGAGCTTCGCTGGCACCGTCGACCCTGTCGACCGAGGTGCCGATCGTCACCGTGCAGCCCGCGCCGAGCACGAGATCTCCGTGGAGCAGCCCGGTGCCACTCGCGGCAACGGCGAGCACGAGTGCCAGGAGCAGCCGGGCGGCAGCGGACATCGACATCAGGCGGTTGGCACCTCCGGGCCCGAGAGCGTAGAGGAACGCCCTGTCGTGCACAACGAAGCCGCTGGCCGGCAGGCAGGGCAGAGACCGCTGAGCGTTGCAGGACGTCAACAGAAACCGGTACCCGCCCGGGTGGGACTCAGCGTCGCCGGTCGACACGCTCGAGCCGATAGTGCATCATGCGCCGGCCATCATCGGCAATCCACACGAGCCAGCCCACGCTCACGGGGAGGATCAATGCGCCGTCTCATTCCGTTCGTCTTTGCCCTGCTGGTCATCTTGCCCAACGCCACGCCCGTCGCGGCCACCAGCACGGCCGTCCGCCACAAGATCTTCACGTCCAAGTGGAGCACGCCGAGCCCCGATCCCACCGGCCTGGACCTGTTCAAGGGCCAGCTGCTGGTCGTCGACTCGGAAGTCGACGAGACCATCCGCTACAAGGGGAAGAACATCTGGCGCATCTCGCGCCACGGCACGGTCCGGCGCACGATGAGCACCAAGCCGTGGTCGCATGAGCCGACCGACATCGCCTCGGACGTCACCCGCAACGTCTGGTACTTCTCGGATGACCTGCCGTTCAACGGCGTGAAGGGCCGGATCTTCGTCAAGGGCCTCGGTGCCGACCACATCTACGGCACCAGGGACGATCACCGGCGCTCGTTCTCGACGGCGCTCTTCACCCCGGCCTCGCACGATCCCGAGGGGCTCGCCTTCGGCGACGGCAACCTGTGGGTCAGCGACGGCAGCACCGGCTTCATCTACAAGGTCGATCCGGGCCCGAACAGCAAGATCGAGGGCGTCGGCTTCGACGACGTGATCACCGCCATCGACCTGAGCGGCGTGGCCAGCGACATCGAGGGCATCGAGTTCGCCGACCATCGGCTCTTCATCGTGGCGAATCGCAAGAACGCCGACATCCTGGAGATCAATCCGGCCGACGGGTCGGTCATCCGTGCCTTCGACCTGTCGACCGCCGGCATCAGCCATCCCTCCGCGTTGGCCTATGGCCCGTCGAGCATCAGCCCTTCGCTGAAGAGCTTCTACGTCGCCGACCGCGGCGTCGACAACGCCGGTCACCCGAACGAGAACGACGGCAAGATCGTGGAGCTCCGCACGGTGCCACGCGCGCCGAACCTGATCCGTAACGGCGGGTTCGAGCTCGACGCGAACGGAAACCACAAGCCGGACTACTGGGTCAAGGACCGCCTGAACGCCCAGTTCACGAGGACGAGCCTGGCCAAGCACGATGGCTCGTACTCCGGCCGGCATCGCGGGACCGCGGACCTGACCTACAGCGTCCGCCAGGACCTCAGTGACGTGGTCGCCGGGGAGACGTATCACTTCGCCGGCTGGACACGGATCCCGGCGACGACCGATACCTTCACCTACCGGATCCGCATCATCTGGTTCGGAGGGAACGGGGCCAAGATCGGCACCACCGGGATCGCCACGTTCACGGGTCCGGTCCCCTGGACCCTGTCCGAGCGGAACGTGACGGCACCGGGAGGGACCGTGCGCGCCAGGGTCGTCATGTCGGTGACGAGCCTGAACGGCACAATCTACGCGGACACCTTCTCGCTCACCGTCGTGTCGTAGGCGGCTGCGCGAGCAGCCGCTCGACGATCTCGAGGTAGCGGGCCGCCTGCAGCTCCCAGCGGTAGGCGGCCAGCTGCTGCCGGGCCTCGGCCGCCATTTGGGACGTGCGGTCGGGATCGGCCGCCAGCTCGCGGATGGAAGCCGCCAGCGCCACCGGGTCGCCGCCGGGCACGTAGCGGATGGCGGCATCGGTGAAGTGGGCGCGGAAGGTGGCCAGGTCGGTGGCGATGATCGGCACCCCCATGGCCGCGTACTCGAGCAGCTTGGCGCTGAGCGAGTAGCGCAGGTAGGGCTCCGGGCGGGAGGGCACCAGGCCGATGTCGGCGCCAGCCAGCAGGCCGGGCAGCTCGTCCAGCAGGACGCGCCCGTGAAGATGGACGCGGTCGGCCGTTCCGGTGCGGGCGATCGCCGCGTCGATGGCCGGGCGGAAGGGCCCGTCGCCATAGACGTCCAGGCGGTGCGGCAGCGCGTCAGGATCCAGCAGGGCCAGCGCCTCCACGGCCAGGTCCAGCCCGTACAGGCGCTGCAGGTTGGAGTGGTGGATGAGGCGCAGCTCGCCGTCCTCCATGAACCCGCGCCGCGGGTGCGCGTCTGCGTCGAACAGCCGCGTGTCCGGCGCGTTCATGACGACGTGGATCTTGTCGGGCGGCACGCCACGGGCAATCGACAGCTGGCGCAGCGGCTCGTGGACGGTGATCAGCTCGGTCGCGAACGCCGCCGCGGCTCGGGCCGAGGCGGTCACCGCCGGCAGCAGCGGACGCAGCAGCGGGTGCGCGAAGCGGTCGCGGAAGAACTCCGGCATGTCCTCGTGCAGGTCCAGCAGCAGCGGCACGCCGGCGAGCCGGATGGGTGCTGCCGCGAAGGCGAGGAAGTCCGGCACCGTCGCCACCTGGACCAGGCCATAACGCCGCTGCCGGTGCTCGGCCGTGAGTCGCACGGTGGCCATGGCGGCGAAGGCGAGGTACTCGGCCAGATGGCCGGCGAAGCTGCCGAACAGGCGGTTGATCGGGAGCCGATGAATCCGCATGCCGCCATCGCCCTCATATGCCGGCTCATCGGGTTGGCGCAGACAGAAGAGATCGACCTCGTGCCCCGCGGCCAGCAGGACGTCCGCCTGGCGGCGGACGCGGGTGTCGCCGGGGTAGATGGCATGGACCACGATCGCCACGCGGCTCACGCCGGGGTCACCTTCACCTCGTTCCAGAGTGCGTCCTTCTCGTCCGCGGAGAGTTCCGCCAGGACCTGGCCGCGGTCCGCGGCCAGCCGCTCGACCCGCTCGTAGCGCTCGATCCAGCGCCGGTTCGCGGCCCTCAGCGCCTCCTCCGGATCGAGCTTGAGCCAGCGGGCCAGGTTGACGACCGCGAAGAGCACGTCGCCCAGCTCGTGCAGCCGCTCGTCACGGGCCTCGTCGCCGGCGGCAGCGGCCTGGTGCAGCTCGGCCAGCTCCTCGGCGACCTTGTCCCACACGCCCTCGATCGCCGGCCAGTCCCAGCCCAGCGAGCTGGCGCGCTCCTGGACCTCGCGGCTGGCCGGCAACGCCGGCAGCGCACGCGCGATGCCGGCGAAGGGCGAGGGCGCGGCGCCGGAGCGCTCCCGCTCACCGGCCTTGATCGTCTCCCAGTTGCGAAGGACCTCGGCGGCATCGGCAACCTCGACGTCGCCGAAGACGTGTGGGTGGCGACGCACGATCTTGGCGCCCAGGGTGCGATAGACGTCGGTCAGGTCGAAGGAGCCCTCCTCGGCCGCCAGCTGGGCGTGGAGGATGATCTGCAGGAACAGGTCACCCAGCTCCTCGGCCAGGTCGGCCGGGGCGCCGTGCTCGATGGCGTCGACCGTCTCGTAGGCCTCCTCCAGCACGAAGGGCCGCAGGCTGGCGTGGGTCTGCCGCCGGTCCCACGGACACCCGTCCTCGGCACGCAGCCGGGCCGAGATGGCGGCCATGCCGTGCGGGCTGGCCAGGTTGTCGAGCGCCGGCAGGGCCGAAAGCAGCCACTCCCCGGCGAGGAGCTCCGCCTCCGTCAGCGACTCGAGCAGGCGGGGTTCGCCATCCGGCAGCGGCCGCACCGGATGGGCGTGCGGGTAGAGCGCCAGCAGCAGCTCACGGACGCCGCGACGCGCGTGGCGGCCGGGCAGCGTCCCACCCGCCGGCTGGCGCGCGGCAGCCGGTTGCACCAGGACCAGCGGCAGCGACGGATCGAAGGCCAGGGCGCTGAGCCGATCTGCCGCGGCCAGCTGGATGCCGTCCGCCGGGTCCAGGCCGGCCGAGCGCAGCAGGGCGTCCAGCGAGCCGGCCACCGTCCGCTCAGCCGACGGCAGTGGTGGTCGGCAGGAACTCCGCGTCGAGCCAGTAGCCGACCTCTTGCTTGAGCTTGTCAATCCAGTTCGAGAAGCCGGCCTTCGCCTTGTTGCGAGCCGTCCGCGTGGCGTAGCGGTCATCGGCCGCATCCTCGAGCTTGTAGATCGTGTATTCGCCCTTGGTGGCGACCGCCTCGGACACGTCACCGGGCTTGGCGAGCCCGAAGATCGCGTCATCCGCCGCGGTGGCCAGTTGGTAGTGGAGCACCCACCCCAGCTCGCCCCCGCTGCCGGCGGTGGTGAAGTCGTCACTCAGGTCGCGGGCCTTGGCGGCGAAGGCGTCAGGGTTCTTCTGCAGCTCGGCCGCCAGGTTGTCGGCGAAGCTCTGCACCGAGGTCCGGCGGTCCACGACCTGGATGATGTGGTAGCCGAACTGCGACTTCACCGGCTGGCTGATGTCGCCGACGTCCATCCGCAGCACTTCGGCAGCGAACTCGGCGACGAACTGCTGGTTCAGCGTCCCGGGATCTGCCCAACCGAGCGAGCCGCCGCGGGACGCGGTGCCCGGATCGTCGCTCTGCTTGGCCAGCTCCCACCAGCTGGCGTCCGGCTTCACCAGCTGGGCGCGCAGGTCGCGTGCCCTGGCGAGCGCCGCCTTCCACTGCTTGGCCGTGGCCTTGCTCTGGTCCGGCTCGCCGGGCAGCGGCGCCACCAGGACATGGCGCAGCCGGAGCTTGGTGCCCGGCTGGCCCGGCGCGTCCTTGGTGATGACGATCTGGGCGACCTTGCGCTGTGGCTCGAACTCGGTCACCACCTTCGTCTCGAAGTAGTGCTTGTACTGGTCGCGGAGCAGCTCCTGGCGAACGAAGTCGCGATACGCCTCGTCGCTGACACCGCCGCCCCTGAGCAGGTCGCGCAATGTCGTGTTCTCGGTGGCGGGCCGGATGCCGTCGACTCTTACGATGTACCAGCCGGCGTCGTTGCGGAATGGCCCGAGCACGTCACCGGTCTGGGCCTTGGCGGCGGCCTTGAAGTACTCGGCGTAGGTCGGGTCATCGGCCTGCACCCAGCCGAGCGAGCCGTCCTTCGACTTGCTGCCGTCATCGCTCTTGTCCTTGGCCAGTGCGGCGAAATCGCCGCCGGCATCGAGCTGGGCCTTGAGGTCGTCGATCCGCTGCTTCGCCTCCGCCCAGGCGGCGTCCGTTGGCTTGTCGGTGGCCTTGGCATCCTTCGGCTTCTTGGGGGAGGCCATGATCAGCGACAGCTGGCGCCGTTCCGGGATCTGCATCCGCTTGTCGACCTCGGCATCCACGGCGGCCGGGGTGACGCTCAGGCCAAACTCGGCCGCGCGGCGGTCGAGGACCATGCCGGTCACCAGCGAGTCGGCGCCGCTCTGCGCGACCTGGTTCAGCGCGGTCTGAATGCCCTGCAGCTGCTGCGAGAAGCGGTCGCCGTTCACGCCGCCGGTCAGCGCGGCCAGGTCGGTGCCCTTGGCCTGCAGCTCGGCAGCCTGGATGTTGACGCGGGTGATGACCGCCGACCGGTCGACCGGCACGCCGCCAACCAGCGCCGACTGGCGAAGGTTCGACTCGAAGAACGAGCTCCACGCGGCGGCGGCGAAGATGCCGACCGCGACGGCGATCGCCACGGCGAAGCCGGCCACCAGCAGCTGCTGCATGCGCAGCTCGTCCTGCCAGCGCGGACGGTGCTTGCGGTCCAGGACCGGACGGTTACGGAAGGCCATGCTCGGAGCGCCTCGGGCACACGGATACTGCGGTCAACAACGTTGGGCGAGGGTGCATCCTAGCAGGGCAGGCGCCTATCGGCGTCGGATGGCATCGAGCATCGCGCCGAGCCGCAGCCTGACCACCAGCAGCAGCGCCTCGCGCACGATGCTGCCCGACATCTTCGAGCGGCCGGCGACCCGCTCGCGGAACGTGATCGGCACCTGCACGATCTTCGCCCCGCGTCGGTGCGACCACCAGGTCATCTCGATCTGGAAGCCATAGCCCGATGCGTTTGCGTCCCGCAGGCGGACGGCCTCCAGCAGCTCGCGCCGCCACGCCTTGAAGCCGCCAGTGAGGTCGTGGTACGGCAGCAGCAGGACGGTGCGGGCGAAGAGCGTCCCACCCCGGCTGATGAGCTGGCGGTACAGTGGCCACCCGATCGTGCCGCCACCGTGGATGTAGCGCGTGCCGAGGACGAGGTCCGCATCGCGCATCAGCGGCGCCAGCAGCCGCGGCAGGTCCGCCGGGTCGTGACTGAAGTCCGCGTCCATCTGCACGACTGCCCGGATACCCGGCTGGCCGAGGGCCCAGCGGAAGCCGTCGCGGTACGCCGCCCCCAGGCCCTGCTTGCCGGGGCGGTGCAGGACGTGGACCCGTGGCTCGGCGGCGGCGAGGGTGTCGGCCAGCAGACCCGTGCCGTCGGGCGAGCTGTCGTCGACGACCAGGAGCTGCGCCTCGGGCAGCGCCTGCAGGATGGCGGCGCTCACCGGCTCCAGGTTCTCCCGCTCGTTGTAGGTCGGCAGCACCACCCACACGCCCCGCCCGGCCGCCAGCCCGACGTGAGCGGTCGGCTCTGCGCGAGCGGCTGCCTCCTCGCCGGCGACCATCAGCGGCCGATGCCCAGGTAGCGCAGGCCGGCGGCGCGCACGGCCACGGGGTCGAGGGCATTGCGACCGTCGACCACCAGCTCCAGCGAGCTGATGGCGGCCAGGTCGAGGTCCCGGTACGCCGCGTGGTCCGCCTGCAGGAAGGCGACCCGGACGGGCGTCGGGTCACCGGGCTGCCACGGTGTGAAGCCACGCGCGTTGAGCTCATCGGCGCTGAAGTAGGGGTCATGGCCGTGAACCTCGGCGCCGGCCGCGCGCAGCGCGTCGCGCAGGGCGAAGGCGGAGCTGAAGGCATCCTCGCGCACGTCGCCGCGGTAGGCGATGCCCAGCACCAGCACCGGCACACCGTGCAGTCCACCGACCGCCTCGCCGGCGGCAGCCACCGCCCAGGCGGCCATCTCGTCGTTCACCCCGCGGGCCGCCGGCGGCAGGCGCATCTCGGGCGCATCGGTGAAGAGGAAGTAGGGGTAGACCGGAATGCAATGCCCGCCCACGCCGACGCCGGGCCGATGCACGTGGCTGTACGGCTGGGAATTGGCGGCGTCGATGACCTCCATCACGTCGATCCCCCGCGCCGCGGCAAACCGGGCGTACTCGTTGGCCAGGGCGATGTTCACGTCGCGGTAGGTCGTCTCGGCGAGCTTCGTCATCTCGGCCGCCTCCGCACTCGCCAGCTCACGGACCTCGGTCCCGGCATCCAGGGCCGCTTCGTAGAAGGCGACGGCGCGGCGCGCCGACTCGGGGCCGATGCCGCCCACGACCTTGGGATAGCGCCGCAGGTCGGTGAGCACCCGGCCCACCAGCACGCGCTCCGGCGAGAAGGCCACGAACAGGTCGCGTTCCGGAATGAGGCCGCTCTCGGCCGCGAGCACCGGCGTCAGGCGGTCCCGCGTCGTCCCGACCGGCAGGGTGGTCTCGAAGACGACCAGCGTTCCCGGCCCGATGCCGCCGCCCACGTCGCGCGTGGCCGCGTCGATGGCCGCGAAGTCGATCCGCCGCTCGCCGTCCACCGCCACCGGGACGATGACCACCACCGTCTCGGCACCGTCGACGCCCGCGCGGTCGTCGGTCGTGGCGCGCAGCCGGCCCGCCGCCACCAGCCCGGGCAGCCGCTCGTCGACCTCCGCCTCGCCGGGATGCGGCGGCTCGCCGCGGTTGACCGCGTCCACCACCCGGGCGTCGACGTCGCAGCCGACGACGTCGTGGCCGCGGGACGCGTACTGCACGGCCAGCGGCAGCCCGATCTGCCCGAGGCCGACCACCGCGATCCTCACCGGGCGCGCCTCATCGCAGCACCTCGGCCAGCGCGGGGCCGCTGAGCGCGTTGCCCGTGTTGGCGGCCTCGACCATGGCGCGGGCCAGCTGCAGCGCCACCAGCGCCTCGCGCGGCTCCACCGGCGGCGGCCCGCCGTCGCGCACCGCCGCGACGAAGGCTTCCAGCTCGACCAGCAGCGGCTCGCGTCGCTCGATCGGCCGCTGCTCGGCCGGGCCAGCGGTGACCGAGCCGTCGGACGGGTTGGCGAAAAAGGTCAGCTCCTGCGACAGGTAGTCGGCCACGTACATGCCGCCCTCGCCGGTCACGGACAGACGCCGCTGCTTCGTCGGTGTGAGCCAGTTGATGTCGAGCAGCCCGACCGCCCCGTTGGCGAACTTCATGACGCCCACGAACAGGTCCTCGTGGTCGGTGTGGATCCGCTGCTCGGTTTCCGCGTAGACGCGCACCGGGTCGGAGCCGAGCAGGAAGCGCATCACGTCCAGGTCGTGCGGCGCCAGGTCGACGACCACCCCGACGTCCCGGATCCGATCCGGGAAGGGCCCGAGCCGCTCGGCCCGTACCTCGAAGATGCGGCCCAGCTCCCCGCCCCCGAGGCGGCGCCGCAACTCGACGATGGCCGGGTTGAAGCGCTCGATGTGGCCGACGCTGAGGAGCCGATCGGCGGCCGCGGCGGCCTCGACCATGGCCTCGGCCTCGCGCCGGTCGGCCGCGATCGGCTTCTCGACCAGGACGTGCGCGCCGGCGCGCAGGGCGGCGAGGGTCAGCTCGCAGTGCAGTGATGTCGGCGCGGCCACACTGACGACATCCAGCCGCTCGGCGGCAAGCATCGCTTCCGCGGCAGGGTGACCGCGGGACCCGGTTGCCGCGGTGGCGCGAGCCAGCACGTCCGGGCGCGGATCGGCAACGGCCACCAGCTCGACGCCGGGCAGCGACGACCAGACCCGGGCGTGATGCTGGCCCATGCTCCCCAGGCCGATGACGCCGGCGCGCAGCGGCTCGCCCGTCATCCGCTGGCCGCGGCCCCGCCATGCAATCGCTCGAGCGCGGCCACGATCCGTTCAGCCGCATGGCCATCGCCGAACAGCTCGGGCCGTGCGCGCGAGCGATCCATGAACCCTGCGTCCGCGAGAGCCGAGCGCAGGGCCTCCGGATCGGTGCCGGCGATCCGGTTCCAGCCAGCGGCCACGGTCTCGACCCATTCGGTCTCGGCGCGGAGGGTGATGCATGGCGTGCCGGCCAGGTACGCCTCTTTCTGAACCCCGCCGGAGTCGGTGGCCACGGCGGCGGCCGCGCGCTCGAGGGCCAGCATCGGCAGGTAGCCCACCGGCTCCAGGGCGCAGATGTTGTGCGGCAACGCCAAGCCAGCGGTGCGCAGCGCGGCCGCCGTGCGGGGGTGGATCGGCCAGATCACCGGCCGATCGTCGGGCAGCATCGCCAGGCACGCGGCCAGGCGCCGCGGGTCGTCCACGTTCTCGGCCCGGTGCAGGGTGAGCAGCACGAAGCCGGGTCGCTCCTGCGCCTCGGCCGGGAGGTGCAGGTCGGCACGATCGGCCGCCCAGCAGACCGCATCAGCCATCACGTCCCCCACCACCGCGGTGCGCTCGGCCAGCCCCTCGGCCGCCAGCTGGGCCGCGGCGGCGGGCGTGGGCGCCAGCAGAAGGTCCGCCAGGTGATCGGCAACCACGCGATTGCGCTCCTCGGGCATGGCCCGGTTGAACGAGCGCAGCCCCGCCTCCACGTGCGCCAGCCAGGGCCGGCGGCCGCCGGGGTAGGCGATCTTCGCCGCCGCCAGGGCTCCGGCCAGCGTCGAGTTCGTGTCGCCGTAGACCAGCACCCCATCCGGCTCGTGCTCCAGCAGGACCGGCTCCAGGGCGCGGAGCATCTCGCCGGTCTGGACGCCATGTGTCCCGCTGCCGACCTCCAGGTTGACGTCCGGGTCGGGCAGCTCCAGCTCCCGGAAGAATGCGGCGCTCATGGCGTCGTCGTAGTGCTGCCCGGTGTGCACCAGGATCTCGTGATGTTCTGGCCGCAGCTGCCGGCTCACCGGCGCTGCCTTGATGAACTGTGGCCGGGCGCCGACCACGGTCACGATCCTCACCCGGCCGGCTCCGGCGGGAAGGCGCGCCCGCAGCCCGGACAGTCGCCGTGGAACGGGGCGCCATCGGCCCCATCGGCCAGGGGCTGGCCGCAGAGGCACACGCTGCCATGGTGTCGAGCGGGGTTGCCAAAGACGAGCTCGTGATCGGCGACGTCGCGGGTGACGACCGAGCCCGCCCCCACCATCGCCCAGCGACCGATCGTCACGCCCGGGAGCACCACGCTCCCCGCACCGACGGCTGCGCCCGCGCGCACCACGATCGGCGTCACCTGCCAGTCGTCGTCGGTCTTCAGGCTGCCATCGGCATTGATCGCGCGTGGCTGGCGGTCGTTGGTCAGGCAGACGTGGGGGCCGATGAAGACGCCGTCCTCGACCGTGACGCCGCGGAACAGGCTGGCGTTGTTCTGGATCTTGACCCGATCACCGATGATCACGTCGACGTCCACGAAGACGTTGCGGCCGACGTTGCAGCCGGCGCCGATGCGCGCCCCCGGCCGCACCTGGCTGTGGCTCCAGATCCGGGTCCCCCTGCCGATCTGTGCCCCGGACTCGACCTCGGCGCTCGGATGGATGAAGGCCGCGTCGCTCATGCCGGGGCCTGCAGCAGCTCGCGGAGGCGTGGCATCGCCGCCGCCACGGCGCGGCCGCGATGCGAGACCGCGTCCTTCTCGTCGGCGGGCAGCTCCGCGTTGGTGCGCCCGTCGGCCTGGAGGAAGACGGGGTCGTAGCCGAAGCCCCCTTCACCACGGGCCTGCCGCGCCAGCTCCCCGTTCATCTCGCCGTGAACGATCTCGATGCGCGGCGAGCCGCCCGGCCCGGCGCCGGGCGTGGCCAGGGCCAGCACGCACACCATCCGCGCCGCGCGGCGCGGGTTGTCGCCGACGGCCTCGAGCAGCAGCGCGGCCCGATCCTGCACGTCGTCGCCGCCGAAGCGCGCCGTGACCACACCGGGCCCCCAGTCGAGCGCCTCGACCTCGATACCGGAGTCATCGGCCAGGGTGAGCCGTCCGGAGGCGAGGCAGTAGGCCTCCGCCTTGGCCGCCGCGTTGCCCGCGTAGGTCGGGTACGGCTCGGGCACGTCCAGCTCGATGCCGACGTCCTGCGGGAACACGAGCCGGCCCGGGATGCCGGCCAGCAGCCGGCCGAACTCTCGCTGCTTGCCGCGATTGGCGGTCGCCAGCAGGAGGTCCCTCACTCGGCGGCCGGTGCGTCGATGGCCGCCCGCTGCAGCTCGAACAGCTGGCGGATCCCCGCCGCTGCCAGGTCGATCATGGCGTTCATCTGGGCGCGATCGAATGCCTTGTGCTCGGCCGTGCCCTGGACCTCGACGAAGCGCTCGTCGTCGGTCATCACCACGTTGAAGTCCACGTCCGCCGTGGAGTCCTCGGCGTAGTTCAGGTCGAGCAGTGGCGTCCCGCCGGACATGCCGACGCTGACCGCCGCCACCTGGCCGGTGAGCAGGTGCGCCATGCCGTACTTCTTCAGGGCGCGCGCCAGCGCCACGTAGGCCCCGGTAATGCTCGCCGTGCGGGTGCCGCCGTCCGCCTGGATCACGTCGCAGTCGACGGTGACCGTGCGCTCACCGAGCTTGGTCAGGTCGACCACGCCGCGCAGCGAGCGGCCGATGAGACGCTGGATCTCGTGGGTCCGGCCACCGATCCGTCCCGTGTGCGCCTCGCGCTGGCTGCGCTCGGTGCCGGCCCGCGGCAGCATGCTGTACTCGGCGGTCACCCAGCCGCTGCCCTTGCCGCGGAGCCAGCCTGGCACCCGATCGTCGATGGTGACCGCGCAGATGACGCGCGTGTCCCCGACCCGGATCAGCACCGAGCCCTCGGCGAACTTCAGGTAGTCGGCCACGATCTTCACGGGTCGCAGCTGGGTGGTGGCGCGTCCGTCAGGACGGCGGGCGACGGCGATCGACATCGGCGCCGATTCTACGACGCGTGAGGGGAACGGCCGCTACCGGAAGCTGATGGCGCGCGTGTCGCGCACCCAGTAGCCGGCCAGCCAGCCGCTCGCGAACCGCAGGCAGACCCGCCCGTTGATGACTGCCCGCGCCGTCGCGCCGGTCACGGTGGCGTGCCGGTAGGTGCGGCCGCGAGAAGCGGTGATGCGTCCCAGCCAGTCGAAATGACGGCCGTGATAGGCGCCGGCGGCGACCGTGATGCCGCGCGGCGTGGCGAAGGCGCGGAACAGGGTCATGCCGCGCACGTAGGCATGGCTGCTCTCGCGGACCCAGTAGCCGCGCAGCCTGCCGCTGCTGACCTTCAGGTAGGCGGTGTTGCCGACGTAGACCCGGCCGGCGGCGGTCCGCATGGCTCGATGGTCGTACGAGACGGTCTTGCGCGAGATGACGAAGCCATCGGCGCTGAACCGGTAGCCAGTGTGCCGGCCACGGCTCAAGACGAGCGGTCGGTCGGGGTCATAGGTCCGGCTCGGCTTCAGCGTGCTGACGCTCACCGCGCTGGTGGTCGTGCCGCACAGCTCCACGAAGACCATGACCGAGTAGTGCTGCATGTCCGGCGTGCCGCGCCAGGCGCCACCGGCGGCGTTGTAGCGGTCGCCGAGCATGATGTCGTGGTGCGTCGGCGAGTCGAACCAGGCCTGCGCGGTGCGCGCGTAGTCGTAATCCGGCCAGCCCCGCTCCCAGGCCAGGATCTCGCCGACCAGCTGCCAGCAGACGCCGGCCTGATTGAGCCGATGGGTGACGTAGTCGAGGTCGTGCTCCAGGCGATTGAGCCGCACCAGCTGCGAGGCCCGATGGCTGGCGATGTCGTCCAGCAGCGCGGTGCCACCGACCGGTGCGACGTGCGCATCGACGCGCAGGGCGTTGGCTGCCGCGCGCAGGCCGTCGCCGCCGTAGGCGAGCGTCGTCGCCGGGGAGGCCGCCACGGCGCCGCCCAGCAGCATCACGGCGGTCAGTGCGGTGGCAAGGCGTCGGCGTCCGGTGGTCTGCTGCATTCGGTGGATACCCCCAGGGCGGCGTGGTCGGATGAGTTCGGGCCCACCCTACGGAGCGCCAGCCGGCGCGGGGATGACCTAATCGGTCTGGTACCGATGGGGTACGTCCGTCAGACGTGCAGCCTCGTGGCAGAGGTGTCGGCGAGCCACATCCCCGCCCACGGACCGCTGCTGACCAGGTAGCGCGGCGTGCCGTTGATGACGGCCCAGGCCGAGACCCGAATCCCGGTGGTGGAGCCGATCTTGGCGGTGACCGAGTCACGGACGCGGCCGAGACGGTCGTAGCTGTAGGCGGTGTACGTTCCGGCGGCAACGTCGACCCGGGGCTGGACCGCGAACTGCTGCCTGCTCACCATGCCACGACGATAGGCAGCGGCCGACTGCTCGATCCAGTAGCCGTCCAGCGTCCCGCCCGACAGGCGCCACCAGCTCACGCCGTTGATCACGGCGCGGACCGACGAATCGACGAGGACGCTCTGGCGCAGGCTGAGATGCCGGGTCCGCAGCAGGTCTCCATCGAGCGCAAAGCGGTAGCCCACGTGGTCGCCGGCCAGCAGCTTGATCCGCTGCGCAGTGGCGTACGTCGTCCGCGACACGAAGCCGTCGATGTGCTGGTTCGCCGTCTCGCGCAGCCAGCGGCCGGCGAGCGGGCCGCCCCTGGCGTACAGCCAGCGCCCCGGCAGGTTGGGCAGCATGGCCCGCTGCGTGAAGGTCACGTCACGCGCGGTCGACAGCGGCACCGTATGGCGCAGCAGCAGGTCGCCGTCGGCGCCGATGTCATACGCGGTCCGCGTTCCGGCCTTCAGCGTCCCGTGCCGCGCGGGGTCGTAGGCGATCCCCGGCGCGGTGGTGAAGGTCCAGGCGGTCGCCACCGGGGCGTTTCCGGCCGCGTCGCGCACCGAGGCGCCCAGCGTGACGCCGACCAGCGCATCGGTCGGCAGCGGGTCGTCGGGGCGCAGCACCACGCTGCGCCGGTCGTCAGCGACGTAGGCCTGCGCGGCCAGCGGCGCGCTGTCGGCGGTCAGTTGCAGCGCGGCGCCGTCCAGCCCGGTCATCGGCTCCGAGAAGGCGATCTCGAGCTTCGCCAGGGCGGGCACCATCGGCGCATCCGCCGCCGGCGTCGCCTTCACGGCTGGCGCCTGGTCGTCGACGGTGATGCCCCAGCGCTGCAATGCGGCCGCGCTGAAGGTCGGAGTTGGGCCGGTGTGCTGTGTCCCGCTGCCATCGGTCGCCACGATGCGCGCCAGGTACCGACCATCGGGGGCGGCTTCGCCGGAGCCCAGCTGCCCGTTCCAGGTTGCCTGGTTGGTGCCGGCCGAGCGCGCGCCGAGGCCGATGGAGCGGACGACCGCGCCACCGCCGTCCACGATCTCCAGCCGGGTCGCCGTCGTCGCGTCGGCCAGGTCGAAGCCGATCGTGGCACTGTCCTGGACCGCGTCGCCGTTCGGGCTGAAGGCCGCCGTCCGGCTGCCCTGGGCCACGAACGGTCGCAGCCGCGTGACGCCCGGCGCCTGGGCCGGCGCGATCATCGGCGTGCCGGACGAGCTGCCGGCCATCCAGGCGATCAGCGGGTAGTCGGCGCTGGGCCATTCGGTGAAGCCGTACTGGACCCGATACCACTGGTAGCCGCCGGAGCTGACCGGCCCCTCGAGCACGTAGACCAGGTCACCGGCAGCGGCGCTGTCGATGGTCGCGTAGCCCGTACCCGGGCCGGTCCGCACGTTGAGGGTGGAGGCCACGACCTTGCCGAAGGCCGCCGGCGTCAGCGTCGATGGGGTGGCCGGGGGGCTGGTCCACGGCTGGACGTTGCCCTTGGCGTCAATCGCCCGCATGCGGAACTGGTAGGTGCGACCGGCGGTGCCGGTGAACCAGGCAGACGTTGCCTTCGTGTTGCTCAGCCACTGGTGCCAGGCGCCGCCGGGGCGTCGCCACTGCACGCCATAGGTCGCGACGCCCGAGGCATAGTCCTCGGCTCGCCAGCTGACCTTGAAGGCCTCGCCGTCGACCGTGCCTGGCAGCAGGGTGATGCCGCCCTCCGGCGGAGCGGTGTCGTTCACGAACTTGCGGGCCAGCAGCCGCCACAGCTCGTCGCGGCCCTGGTCCATCAGCAGCGTCCACATGCCGGTGCCCTTCAGGCCACGCGAGTTGACCAGGTCGTACTTCACGCCCAGGGACTGGGCATCGTCGTAGTAGCCCTGGACCCAGTGCCCGGCCACGCCGTCCCAGTGGCGATACCACGGCACCTTGCCCACGTCATCCCAGCGCCGCCCGTAGCGCGTGGCCTCGGCCAGGTGGCCGGTGTAGCTGTAGGCCTTGGACCCGCCGCCCAGGGTCGCGGAATTGAGCGTCTTCGAGCTGGTCGGCCAGGTGCGGCCGTAGTACGGCACGCCCCAGATCAGCTTCGAGCCGTTCGTCTGGGTCAGGAAGTCGGCCATGGTCCCGGCCACGTCGATGGTGAACGGGCTCTGAATCGGCGCCACGCCACCGGCGCGCGACGATCCGGACCAGTTGTAGTCGTAGCCCATCACGAACAGCGCATCGGCGGCGCCGGTCGCAGTGAGGCCGGCCACGTCATAGCCGGTCGCCCAGGTCGCGGCGCTGGCCATGACGCTCACGGTCAGGTAGTCGCCCACGCCGGCGTTGACCAGGCTGCGCTTCAGCTGCTTGACGAAGCTGACGTACTCATCGCGCAGGCTCGAGGCGAGCGGCTCGAAGTCCAGGTTCACGCCGTCCGCGCGGCGGTCACGGACCGCCGAGACGATCTGGTTCACCAGCCGCGTGCGCGCGGTGCTGCTCTGAAGCAGCGTCGCCTGGCGTCCGGCGGAGGCACTGTCCCAGGCCATCATCGTCACGGTCAGCACCACCCGCACGCCCTGCTCGTGGGCCCGATTCAGGACGCCGGTCATGGCGGCGCTCTTCCACCCCGCCCAGCCGGACGTCGGATCGGTGCTGGTGCCCTTGGCCAGGTAGCCGGTCATCTTGGCGTTCACGCTGAAGTAGGCGATCGTCGAGACGAGGTGGTAGTTCATCGACGACAGCGCCGAGTCCGACAGCATCCAGTACGGCAGGAAGCCGAAGACCTCCTTGCGCAACCCGTTCGGCAGCCCGGCCGCGGACAGCTGGGCGGTCATCGCGCCACCGTCCGGCGCGACGGCGGCGCCCGCCATCCGGACCGTGCCGCTTGGCGACAGGAGGACCGAGGGAGCGCCGCCCGGCGTGAAGCGCAGAGCGTCGTCGGCGTGCTCGGCCAGCATCTCCGCGTGGACCGATGTCTCCTCCATCCCGGCCGGCATCGGCGGCAGGAGGCGGCCATCGTCGGTCAGAACCGCGCCCGGCGGCAGCGAGTCCGACGCGGCGGACGGTGCCGGCGTCGGGTCGGCGGCATGGACGGCCGCGGTCGGCACGGAGCCGATGACGAGCAGGAGGCCCAGGACGGCGGCTGGCAGGCGGCGCATGGGATCGGTCACCTCGCGGGGTCGGGATCGCTGGCGCGGTCGCGCATGACCGCAGCGGTCCACACCCTACCGACCCATCCCGCTCCGGACCATGGTACGGAAGGGCCAGCGCGATGCTCCCCCGGGGCCACGGCTACTCCAGGTAGACGACGTCCGAGGCCCGCAGCCAGCGGCCCGACCAGCTGCCGCTGGTGACGTGGAACCAGAGGCCGGTCTGACCGGGCAGGCTGCGCAGCTCGCTCGCATCGGCTCGCCGGCCGACGGCCAGCGTCAGCGTCTTGTGGGCCGTCATGACCCCACCGTCAAAGGTGTAGCCGGTGTGGGTGCCGCGCTTGATACGGACGGTGGCGGCGGGCGAGTAGGTTTCCTCGCCGCCGGCCGCCGCGGCGGCGGGCGCATCGGCCAGGTGGACGGCGCTGGATTCGCGCAGCCAGTAGTGCGCCCACGTGCCGGCGTCGACGTAGAACCACGTGCCCGACTGATTCGGCAACGTGCGGCGGATGCTCGTGGTGACCGTCACCGGCTCGGCGAGTGTCGCGGTCTGCTCACCGCGCAGGGTGCCGTTGCGCGTGAACAGGTAACGGGTGTTCGTCCCCGCCTCGAGGACCAGCGGCTGCGGCTCGGCGTAAACCGTCGTGGAGGCGCTGGTCGGACCCTGGACGCTGAAGGACCACGAGTAGCGCGCCAGGCGGGCGCCCAGCGTGCTCTTGATGCCCTTGGTCAGGCTCACGGCGTACGGCAGGCCGGCCTCGAGCGGCAGGCTCGGCGTGAAGGTGGCGGTTCGGGTCGCGGCGCTGTAGCTGACGGTCCCCGCGACGGTCAGCCCGAAGGCATCGCGCACCAGGAACGAGGCGGCGTTGACGCCGGTGACCGGCAGGTCGAAGGTCGCCGTCAGCGTGGCGCTGGTTGCCGCGTCGCTGGCGCCGGCGGCCGGCGAGACCGCGGTCACCTGCGGGGCCGGCGGCGGCACGTAGACGCCCATCGCCCCGGACGGCGTCAGGTTCGGGTCGCCGGCATACGCGTACCAGTAGTCGGTGCCCATGCTGTTCTTCGTGCGCTGGATCCAGACCTGCCGGCCGGCGAGGTCGGGGTGATCGCTGCGGTTCTGCGCGGCCAGGTCGTAGCCGGGGGCGGCCTCGGCGATGGCACCGAAGGTCCAGTCGCGGTGCGTCAGGATGAGGCTCACCAGCTGCTCCGCACCCTGGTTCATGTCGGTGGCGAAGTAGGCGCCACCACCCACCTTCAGGGCTGGGTAGCTGTAGTTGCTGACCCGCTTGAAGGCCGCCGACGGCGTTGCCCTGACGTCCCAACCCTCGCCGGCGCCGGGTGCGTAGCAGGCCTTGTTGTAGATCATCACCCAGTTGGCGGCGGGGTGGATGCCCTGGGTGCCGCGGGCGCCGCCGCAGTACTGCCACTGCGCGGCGCCATCGGCCGTGGTCAGCGTGCCGACGAGGGCCTTCTGGCCGCAGTAGACCATGTGCTTCGACCAGTCATCGGAGTCGCCGCCGGTGGTCGTCCGATTGAGACCCCAGCCATTGACGCGATCCGTCCACTCGGTGCTGCTGTACGGGCTGGGGTAGCCGTTGCCGTGGCCCAGGTAGATGACGATGTTGGCGCCCTCGACCGCATTCCGCACCCGGGCCCAGGTCGCGCGTGGCGAATAGACCTTCACCACCTCCGCCCCCGCGGCCGCTGCCACCTCGGCGATGTTGTTGCCCGTCGTCCGGTAGTTGGACGTGAGCGAGCCAGTCGGTCCGACGATGATGACGACCTTCAGCGGATCGGCTGCGGCCACCGGGCCGACGCCCAGCAGCGTCCAGGCCAGCACGGCGGCGATGGTGAAGGTCGCGATGGTGCGGACTCGGTCTGGCAATGCGCTTCCCTTGGGGCATGGCGGGGCACGGGTGTGCTCCGCAAAGGGTGCGAGGACGGAGCCCCGGGCTCCATGCCCCGATGGTCGGGAAGCCGGCAGACGTTGGGGCCAGTTGCGCCGACGCACCGCCTGCGTCGATCAGGCGGGCAGCTTCAGTCCTGCCGGTAGGAACGGACGACCAGGAGCCGATCGAGCTGCCGGAAGTCGAGAGCGGGTCGCACGAATCCGGTCTGGGTCAGCGCATTGCTGTCGTGCTGGACGGCCTGCACCGCGCCGATGAGCAGGCCCTTGGGATAGGGGCTGCGGGCCGCGCCGCCGGAGAGCTCCAGGCCAGCGCTGACCACGGCGTCGCCGACCTGCAGCGAGTCGGTGATGTCGACCTGGACCATGACCAGCTGTCCGCCCAGCTGGCCCTGCACCAGTCCCAGGGCGCGCGACCGCTGGTCGAGGGCGACCACGCTGGAGCGGGTGTCGACGATGAGGCGCACGGTGGCCGTATCGGCCCCAACCGAGACCACCGTCCCGGCCAGCGCGCCGGCGCCCTGCGCCGAGCCGACCACCGGCATGCCCACCGCCAGGCCGTCATCCGTGCCGGCGTCGACGCCGATGTCCCAGGCGAAATTCGACGGGTCGCGGCTGATGACGCGCACCGGCAGCAGGTCCATGTCCAATGACTTGGTGAGGCCCAGCAGGCCGCGGAGCTCGGCGTTCTCGGCAGCCGCTTCCTGCAGCTCGGCGATGCGCTGCTGTGCGCCGGCCAGGCTGCGGCGCAGGTCGTCGTTCTCGGTGCGCAGCCGGTCGATCTCGCCGATGGTGCCGAACACGCCGGCGATGCCGGCGCCGATCCCGCCCACCGCCTGGCGCACGGGATCGAGTGCGCGGGCGCTCACCCGCTGCAGCGTCAGGGCGGCCTCGGTCTGGGAGGCGAGCAGGAGCAGCAGGGAGATGATGGTGAAGGCGGCGAACCACAGCCCGTTCCGGCTGCGCCGGTGGGGTCCGCCGATCATCGGTTCGAGCCGATGCCGCCGCGCCCGTCAGCGCGGCGCGCGGGTGTACTGCTCGCTGACCAGGACCCGCTCCAGGGCATCCAGGTCCTCCAGGACGCGCCCGGTGCCACGGACCACGCAGGTCAGCGGATCG
Source organism: Candidatus Limnocylindria bacterium (assembly GCA_035701185.1). Taxonomy (GTDB): domain Bacteria; phylum Chloroflexota; class Limnocylindria; order QHBO01; family QHBO01; genus DASSCW01. The sequence goes on along the minus strand of DASSNX010000142.1, from coordinate 14,470 downwards.
TCGGCGATGTGAACCGGCATCTGGGTCGCCTCGGCCACGCGCTTGTCCAGCCCGGCGAGCAGCGCACCGCCGCCGGCCAGGACGATGCCCTGGTCCATGATGTCGGCCACCAGCTCCGGCGGCGTCTCCTCGATCGTCTCCTTGATGGCGTCGATGATCTGCGCCACGGACGGCTCCAGCGCCTCGCGGATCTGGTCGCTGCCCACCTCCACGCTGCGCGGCAGGCCGGTGAGCAGGTCGCGGCCGCGGAACGTCACCGTGCGGCTGTCCTCGGTGGGATAGGCCGAGCCGACGGCGATCTTGATCTCCTCGGCCGTGCGCTCACCCATCAGCAGGTTGTACTCGCGGCGGGCGAAGCTGACGATGTCGGTGTCCATCTCATCGCCGCCGATCCGGACGCTGCGGCTGACCACGATGCCGCCCAGGCTGATCACCGCCACCTCGGTGGTCCCGCCGCCGACGTCCACGATCAGGCTGCCGGAGGGCTCTGAGACCGGCAGCCCGGCGCCGATGGCGGCCGCCATCGGCTCCTCGATCAGGCGCGCCCAGCGGGCGCCGGCATTCACGGTCGCGTCGCGGACGGCCCGCTTCTCGACCTCGGTCACCCCGGACGGGATACCGACCAGGACGCGCGGCCGCCGGATCTGGGCGAAGCGCTCATGCACCTTGGCGATGAAGTAGCGGATCATCTGTTCAGTGACGTCGAAGTCGCTGATCACGCCGTCGCGCAGCGGCCGGATGGCGACGATGTTGGCCGGAGTGCGGCCGACCATGCGCTTTGCCTCGGCGCCGATGGCCAGCACGCGCTTGCTGCGGGTGTCCATGGCCACCACGCTCGGCTCGCTGATCACGATGCCGCGGTGCCGCACGGTGACCAGCGTGTTCGCCGTCCCGAGGTCGATGCCGACGTCATGACTGAGGATGCCGAGCAGGCCGTCGAAGAGTCCCAAGGATTCCTCTCGTGGTGCTTCGCGGACCGTGGCACCGACGGTTCCGCTGTCGGTTCGGTGGGCGTCGCAACCCTAGCACACGGGTCCCCCTCGAACGCTCCGCGGACCGGTCCTGTAGCGTGTAGCCGATGACTGACCGCTTGCGCGTCCTGGTCGAGGAGGCGCCGAAGGGGAAACGCTGGGTTGCCATCGCCGGTGACTGGCCCGGCCTGGAGCGCAACGGCAAGAGCGAGGACGAGGCGGTCGCCAAGCTGCGCTCCTACGTGCCGCGCTACCTGCCCGTCGCGCGGCGCGCTCGCCTGGGCGCCGAGCTCGAGCGCCAGGCCGAGCCCACGGTCGTGGCGCGCCACACCGGGACCGGCTCGACCGACTTCTGGGGCATCTCGTTCGCGCCATCGGCCGAGGACCGGGAGCCGATGGACGAGGGCACGTTCGAGCGCTGGATCTCGCTGCTGCGCGCGGCCTGGGAAGAATTCGACGAGGCGGCGGAGCGCGTCTCCGCCGAGCTGCGCCCGGGACCGCGCGGCGGCGGACGCTCGCGGGACGAGATCGTCGGTCACGTGCTGCGCGTCGAGAGCGGCGACTTCGCGAGACGGGTCAAGGTGCCCGAGCCGGCCGAGTGGCAGGAGCTGCTGCCGGCGTCGGGCCGCGGCACCCACCGCGAGCGCTTCGTCGAGGCGATGCGCGGCTGGTGGGCGGAGGGCAAGCCGCTGGGCAAGTGGACCATCCCGTACCTGATCCGCCACTCGGCCTACCACGTGCTGGACCATGCCTGGGAGATGCAGGACCGCGACCTCTCCACAGCGACGGGCAGGGCCGATGGCTAGGCCGACGCCCTCCACCACTCCTCTGCTCCGCCCCGCCGCGGCCGAAGCCGCTCGGCTGAGCGCCGGCGAGCATCACCAGCCACACGCCCTCCTGGGACTGCACGGCGGCGAGCACGGGTCGGTGGTCCGCGCCTTCCATCCGGACGCGACCGCCGTCGAGCTGCTCGCCGGCGGCGCCGCCACGCCCATGGAGCCGCTGGGCGGCGGCCTCTGGGCGGTGGCCACGACACTCGCGCCGGGCGCGGCGTACCGGCTGCGCTTCCGCTTCGCCGACGGCAATGACTGGGAGCGCGACGACCCGTACCGCTTCCTGCCGACACTCGGCGAGCTGGATCTGCATCTCATCGGCGAGGGCACGCATGAGCGGCTGTGGGACGTGCTCGGCGCCCATCCCCGCACGGTCGACGGCGTGGCGGGCGTCGCGTTTGCGGTCTGGGCGCCGAACGCGCGGAGCGTGCGGGTGGTGGGCGACTTCGATCGCTGGGACGGGCGCCTCTTCCCGATGCGCTCGCTCGGGGCCTCGGGGGTGTGGGAGCTGTTCGTCCCGCGCATCGGCTCCGGCGAGCTGTACAAGTACGAGATCCTGGGGGCCGACGGCCGGCTGCGGATCAAGGCCGATCCCATGGCGTTCTCGCAGCAGGTTCGCCCGGAGACGGCATCGCGGGTGTGGGACATCGGCTCCGACGAGGCCTGGACCGATGCCGACTGGATGGCGCGGCGCGGCGCGACCGACCCGTATCGGCAGCCGATGGCGATCTACGAGGTCCACCTGGGCTCGTGGATGCGGAATGCGGACGGCTCGTGGCTCGGCTATCGCCAGGCCGGGGAGCGGCTGGTCGAGCACTGCCGCCGTTTCGGGTTCACCCACGTCGAGCTGCTGCCGGTGGCCGAGCACCCGTTCGATGGGTCGTGGGGCTACCAGGTCACGGGCTATTACGCGCCGACCGCCCGCTTCGGCACCCCGGACGACTTCCGCGCCATGGTGAACGCGCTGCACAACGCCGGGATCGGCGTGATCCTGGACTGGGTGCCGGCCCATTTCCCGAACGACGACTTCGCCCTGCGCCAGTTCGACGGCACGCCGCTGTACGAGCACGCCGACCCGAGGCGCGGCGAGCACCCGGACTGGGGAACCCTGATCTTCGACTACGGCCGCCCGGAGGTCCGCAACTTCCTGGTGGCCAACGCGCTGTTCTGGTGTGACCGCTACCACGTCGATGGGCTGCGGGTCGACGCCGTCGCCTCGATGCTCTACCTCGACTACTCGCGCAAGGCGGGCGAGTGGCAGCCGAACCAGTACGGCGGCAACGAGAACCTGGAGGCCATCGCCTTCCTGCGCGAGGTCAACGAGAAGGTCTACGGCCATCACCCGGGGGTCGTGACCATTGCCGAGGAGTCCACGGCCTTCCCCGGCGTCACGCGGCCCACCTATCTGGGCGGCCTTGGCTTCGGCTTCAAGTGGGACATGGGCTGGATGCACGACACGCTGGCCTACTTCCACGAGGACCCGGTCCATCGGCGCTACCACCACAACCGCCTGACCTTCCGCGGGCTGTACCTGCACACCGAGCACTTCGTGCTGCCGCTCTCCCACGACGAGGTCGTTCACGGCAAGGGCTCGCTGCTGGCCAAGATGCCCGGCGACGAGTGGCAGCGCTTCGCCAACCTCCGCTGCCTCATTGCCAACCTGTATGCGCAGCCCGGCAAGAAGCTGCTGTTCATGGGGACCGAGCTGGCGCCCTGGACCGAGTGGAGCCACGACCGCGCGCTCGACTTCACGCTGGCCGATGAGCCGATGCGGGCCGGCTTCGGCCGCTTCCTGGCCGACCTGGGGGCGCTGTACGCGGCCACGCCGGCACTGTGGGCCGCCGACCCTGAGCCCGGGACGTTCGCCTGGATCGATGCCTCGGACGTCGAATCGTCGGTGTTCAGCTGGATCCGCCGCGCCGGCGACGCGGTGGCGGTGGTCGTCCAGAACCTCACCCCGGTGCCGCGCACCGCGTACCGCCTGGGCGTGCCGCTGGCCGGTCGCTGGCGCGAGGCACTGAACACCGACTCCGAGCACTACGGCGGCTCGAACGTCGGCAACCTCGGCGGGCTGGACGCCGTCGCGGAGCCGTGGCATGGCCAGCCGGCGTCGGTGACGCTCAGCCTGCCACCGCTCGCGACGCTGGTGCTGCTGCCCGCGGACTAGGGCCGGGCCATCGCCTCCGCCAGGCGCGCGACCAGCGGGTCCCGCTCCAGCTCCTCCAGCGTCTTCGGCAGCGCGCGCGACCAGTTGTCCCGCTGCTGGCGGGTCGTGCCGGGCAGGTTCGGGCGGCGCGGGTCGAGGACGGCATCCTCCAGGGTGGCCAGGGCCAGCACCGACGGCGCCGCCGCGATGGCACCATGGACCGCCAGCAGCGCCTCCGCCACGTCTGCCCCCTCGGGCACGGAGCCGATGCGGGCCAGCCGCCGCCGGAGCAGCGCCAAGGCGCGCTGGTCCGCTGCGACGCCGGCCGCGGCCTGGTCGGCGGCATCGGCCCCGGTCCAGATGCCGGCCACGGTCGGCAGGTCGTGGGTGGTCACGGCCGCCACGGATCGCCGTGGCCAACGGGACACCGGGCGCCCCTCGAAGTAGGCGAGCCGGGTCGACAGGACGTTGGCGGCCCGCAGCCGCCGCCGGATGCCCGCCGGCACCGTGCCGAGGTCCTCGCCGATGACGAGCACGCCGGCCCGCGTGCTCTCGATGGCGAGCACCGCCAGCAGCTCCTCGGCGGGCTGTGTGACATAGGCGCCGTCCTCCGGGCCTTGGCCATCGGGCACCCACCACTGCCGAAAGAGGCCCAGCACGTGGTCGATGCGCAGCCCTCCGCCGTGGGCAAGCACCGCGCGGACCGTCTCGGCGAACGGGGCGTAGTGCGCCAGGCGCAGCCGGGCGGGCACGAACGGCGGCAGCCCCCAGCGCTGGCCGGCCGGGTTGAAGCGGTCCGGCGGCGCGCCGAGGCTGGCGGCGGCGAGCAGCGGCTGCCAGCACCAGGCGTCGAATCCTCCCGGATCGAAGCCCAGCGGCAGGTCGTTGAGCAGCGGCAGCTGCGCGCCGGCCGCCGCCAGCTGCTGGTCGAGCAGGAGCTGGAGCCACTCGTGGAAGGCGGCCCGCTCGGCCAGCTCGGGCGCTGCCCGGCGCACGCCGGATCCATCCGGATCGCGCAGCGTCGCCGGCCACTGCTGCCACGCCGGACCGTGCCGCTCGGACAGCGCCGCGAAGATGCCCCACCTCCGGAGCGCCTCGCCGCCATCGGCCGGGAACCGGCGTAGCTCGGCGTCCCGCGCCGGGTCCGGCCGGGCCCAGATGCGCTCCAACGCCTGCAGCTTGACGGCCTGCACCGCCGCCCGGTCGATGGCGGGATCGTCGTTCAGGCGGCGTGCGCGCTCGACCAGCGGCGCCAGCTCGCTGGCCAGAGCGGCGAAGCCTGGCACCTCCTCGATGGCCAGGTACAGCGGGCTGCGGAAGCGCCGCGAGCTCGGGTAGTAGGGGCTCGGTTCCGGATCCGGGTCCGGGTTCGCCGCCGCGAGCGGGCTGACCAGCAGCGCACCGGCCCCCACCGAACGCGACCAGCCTGCCAGCCGGCGCAGGTCCGCCAGGTCGCCGATTCCCCAGCTGCGGCGGCTGCGCAGCGCATAGAGCTGCACCGCCCAGCCCCAGGCGCGCAGTCCGGCGGGGAGCGGGCAGCGCGGCGGCGCCACCAGCAGCAGCAACTCATCGGCCCCGTGGCGCAGCAGGTGGTAGCCGACGGGCATGTCCCGCGGGAGCCTCGTGCGGTGCCCGAGATCGTCGCCGTCCTCGGTGACGACCTCGCCGGGCTCCGGCAGCTGTCCGCCGGGGGCCGCCATCACCACCGCTCGCTCGGCGCGCTCGAGCTCGCCCGGCGCCAGCCGCATGCTGTCCAGCACCGCCTTTCGCGCGGCCGGCGAGGTGAGACGTGGACGCCGCCAGGCATCGACCCAGCGCGACTCGACCGGCGAGGGCGCCGCAGTCACCGCCGCTTGACGAGGCGGAAGAGCGCCAGCGAGCGCTCGATCAGCTCGTAGCCGGAGCCGCCTTCGTGCAGCGGGCCGCCGTCCTCATTTGGCGGCGCACCCGAGCGCGTGTCCAGGATGAGCTGCCAGCCGCGCGGTACGGACGGCAGCCGGAAGGCGACCCCTTCGGCGCCGGCGTTCATCAGCAGCAGCAGCGTGTCGTCCACGATCCGTTCGCCGCGCGGCCCCCGCTCGTCGATGGCGTCGCCGGCCAGGCGCAGGCCGATGGCGTGCACCCCGGCGGCGTCCCACTCCGCATCGGTCATCTCGGCGCCATCGGGCGCCAGCCAGGTGAGGTCCTTGACGCGCGAGCCGCGGATGCGGCGGCCCTGGAAGAAGCGACTCCGGCGGAGCACCGGGTGCGCGTGGAACAGGCGGATCAGGCCGCGGGTGTAGTCGAGCAGCGGCGCGTTGGCATCGGCCAGCTGCCAGTCGAACCAGCTGATGGCATTGTCCTGCGCGTAAGCGTTGTTGTTGCCGCCCTGGGTGCGGCCGAACTCGTCACCGCCCAGCAGCATCGGCACGCCCTGGCTGAGCAGCAGGGTGGCGAGGAAGTTCCGCTGCTGGCGTCCCCGTGCCTCCAGGATGGCCGCGTCCGTGGTCGGCCCCTCGACCCCGAAGTTCATCGACTCGTTGTTCGACTCGCCGTCGCGGTTGTCCTCGCCGTTCGCCTCGTTGTGCTTCTGCTCGTAGCTGACCAGGTCGGCCAGGGTGAAGCCGTCGTGGGCGGTGACGAAGTTGATGGATGCATGCGGGAGCCTTCCGCCCTGCGCGTAGAGGTCGGACGAGCCGGTGAGCCGATACCCCAGCTCCGCGGCCTGGCCGCCGGTGCCCTTCCAGAAGCGGCGCACCGTGTCGCGGTACTTGCCGTTCCACTCGGCCCAGCCGACCGGGAAGTTGCCGACCTGGTAGCCGCCGGGGCCGACGTCCCACGGCTCGGCGATGAGCTTGACCTGGCTGATCACCGGGTCCTGGTGGACGATGTCGAAGAAGCTCCCCAGCCGGTCGACATCGTGGAGCTCGCGAGCGAGCGCCGAGGCAAGGTCGAAGCGGAAGCCGTCGACGTGCATCTCGACGATCCAGTAGCGAAGGCTGTCCATGATCAGCTGCAGCGTGGCGGGGTGGACGGCGTTCAGCGTGTTGCCGGTGCCCGTGTAGTCGACGTAGCGGCTGGGGTCGTCCGGGTCGAGGCGGTAGTAAGCGGCGTTGTCGATGCCCCGGAAGCTGAGCGTCGGACCGTCGGCGCTGCCCTCGCCGGTGTGGTTGTAGACCACGTCCAGGATCACCTCGATTCCCGCCCGATGCAGCGCCTTGACCATGCCCTTGAACTCGCGGACCGGGTCGTCGGTGGCCGCGAAGCGGCTGTCGGGGGCGAAGAAGCCGATGGTGTTGTAGCCCCAGTAGTTCGTCAGCCCACGCTCGACGAGGTGCCGCTCGTCGACGTGGTGGTGGACCGGCATCAGCTCGACGGCGGTGATGCCCAGGCTGGCCAGGTAGCCGATGGCGGCATCCGATGCCAGGCCGCCGTACGAGCCGCGCAGGTGCGGCTCGACCTCGGGATGCTGCCGCGTGAAGCCGCGGACATGCATCTCGTAGATCACCGTCTCCTCCCACGGCCGCCCAAGGGGCCGATCGCCCTCCCAGTCGAAGCCGGGGTCGAGGACCATGCCGCGGGCCATGACCGGCGCCGAATCGCGCTCGTCGCGCTCCAGCGCGCCGTCCGGGCGGATCCGGTGCCCGGTGAGCAGCGCGTCGCCGTCGATGGCGCCGGTGATGCCGCGGGCGTACGGGTCGAGCAGCAGCTTGGCCGGGTTGAAGCGATGCCCGCCGGCGGGATCCCACGGGCCGTCGACCCGGTAGCCGTAGCGCTGCCCCGGGCCGAGGTCAGGCAGGTAGGCGTGCCAGACCTGGTCGGTCCGCTCGGGGATGGCGATGCGCTCCTCGTGGCCGTCGGCATCGAAGAGGCACAGCTCGACGCTCGTGGCGTTCTCGCTGAACAGCGCGAAGTTCACGCCGCTGCCATCCCAGGTCGCGCCCAGCGGATGCGGGCCGCCGCGCCAGACGGGGCGGGTCATGCCATCAGCCGCTCGAGCGCCTGGAGGGGCAGCCAGACCCAGTCAGGTCGGTTGTTCGCCTCGTAGCGCACCTCGTAGCACGCCTTCTCGATTTCGAGGGCCCGCAGCAGGTCCGCGTCGGCGGCGTCGCCGTAGGCGCCGAGGAAGGCGTCCCGTGCGTCGCTCAGCCAGGCCGACAGGTCGGCGCCGCCGGCGCTGCGCTCCACCGTGCGGGCGGCGTAATCCAGGCTGCGCAGCATGCCGGCCACGTCGCGCAGGGGCGATGCCGGGCGGCGCCGCTCGGCCAGCGGCCGCGCCGGCTCGCCCTCGAAGTCGATCACCACGAAGCCGGATTCGGTGGCCAGCAGCTGGCCGAGGTGATAGTCGCCGTGGATCCGGGAGCGGACGGCGCCGGTGGCCCGCGGAATGGCGGCCAGGGCGTCGGTCACGGCCGGTGCCAGGCGGGCGAGCTGCGTGGCGTTCTCACCGGACAGCGCCCCCTGCGCCGCCGCCAGCTGTGCCTCTGCGTCGGCCTGCCAGGCAGCCAGGTCCTCGGCGGTCGCCGGGCCCGCCTCGAAGCCGGCGGCGTCCGGCTGCGAGCGCAGGGCGGCGTGAAGCTCCGAGGTGATCCCGCCGATCTGGGCGACGGCGGCGAGCGCCTCGGCTGGACCCCGCGGCAGCGACCCGAGGCGGTCGACCATCCACTCCCAGGCGTCGCCGCGGGCAGGGACGAGGCCCTCCACGATCGCCACCGCCGCCGAGGCGTGGCCGGCGCGATACTCGATCCAGCCTGCCACCGGCGGCACGTGCCGGAAGCCGCCGGCGTTGAGGAACGAGCAGACCTCGACCTCGGGGTTCGTCCCCTCCTCGACCAGCCGGTACAGCTTCAGCAGCAGCCGGTCCCCGAGGCGGACCGAGGTGTTGCTCTGCTGGGCGCCGAGGCGCCGCTCCTCGAGCGCGGCGAGCTCGCGCTTCGTCGGAAGGCGATCGGTCGCCGGCCCGGGATGCGCCACGAACGTGCCCTGGGCGGACCGCACCGGCTCGTCGGCGTCGACCAGCCAGCGCAGCAGGTCGCGCCAGGCGCCATCACCATCGGCCGGCTCACGGGGCTCGGCGTCCGTGCCCGCGGTGGGGACGAAGTAGCGGACCTGCTCCCCGGAGGCCAGCCGCGCGGCCAGGACCAGCAGAGAGCACGCGTCGCCGAGCGCCGCGCGATCGGCGACCCGAACGGACTCGATGGGCTGTGCCTTGTGGCGGAACCAGCGTCGTGAGCCAAGCCAGGCGGCGTCGGTGACGACGTCAGGCGCCATCGGCGCCATCGGTCAATTCGAACCAGTAGAACGCGTGGGGGCCGAAGGTCAGCAGGTAGGGCAGCGTGCCGATACGGGGGAAGCGCACGCGCCCCATGATCTCGACCGGCACGCTGCCGGCATAGCGAGACAGGTCGAGCTCTGCGTACTGGCTGAAGCGCGACAGGTTCGCGACGCAGAGCACCGTCACCCCGTCGTGCTCGCGCAGGTAGGCGAGCACGTGGCGGTTGTCGGGGTGCAGGAACTGGAGCGACCCGCGGCCGAACACCGGGTAGCGGCGGCGCATGTTGATGATCCGCCGCGTGAAGTGCAGCAGCGAGCCGGGGATCCGCTCCTGGGCCTCGACATTGACGGCCTGGTAGCCGTAGACCGGGTCCTGGATGACCGGCGAGTACAGCGCGGCGGGATCGGCCTTGGAGAAGCCGGCGTTGCGGTCCGGCGTCCATTGCATCGGCGTGCGGACCCCGTTGCGGTCGCCGAGGTAGACGTTGTCGCCCATGCCGATCTCGTCGCCGTAGTAGATCACCGGCGTGCCCGGCATCGACAGCAGCAGCGCGTTCAGCAGCTCGATCCGGCGGCGGCTGTTGTCGACCAGTGGCGCCAGCCGGCGGCGGATGCCCAGGTTGATCCGCGCCCGGCGATCGGCGGCGTACTCGGACCACATGTAGTCGCGCTCCTCGTCGGTGACCATCTCGAGCGTCAGCTCGTCGTGGTTGCGCAGGAACAGCGCCCACTGGCACTCGTCGGGGATGGCCGGGGTCGACTCCATGATCTCGACGATGGGCGTCCGGTCCTCCTTGCGCAGCGCGATCCAGATGCGCGGCATCAGCGGGAAGTGGAAGGCCATGTGGCACTCATCGGCGTCGCCGAAGTAGGGGCGCACGTCGGGCGGCCACTGGTTGGCCTCGGCCAGCAGCATCCGGTTCCGATAGCGCCGGTCGAGCTCGGCCCGCAGCAGCTTCAGCACCGCGTGCGTCTCGGGCAGGTTCTCGCAGTTGGTCCCCTCCCGCTCGACCAGGTAGGGCACGGCGTCCAGACGCAGCCCGTCGACCCCGAGGTCGAGCCAGAAGCGCATCACTCGCAGCATGGCGCGGATGACCTGCGGATTGTCGAAGTTCAGGTCCGGCTGATGGCTGAAGAACCGATGCCAGTAGTACTGCTGCGATCCCTGGTCCCAGGCCCAGTTGCTGGTCTCGGTGTCGGTGAAGATGATCCGCGCGTCGCTGTAACGCTCGGGGTCGTCGGACCAGACGTACCAGTCGCGCTTCGCGCTGGTGCGGCTGGCGCGCGACTCCTCGAACCACGGATGCAGGTCGCTGGTGTGGTTGATGACCAGCTCGGTGATGACGCGCAGCCCGCGCCGGTGCGCCTCGCGGACGAAGGTGCGGAACTCGCGCCGCGTCCCGTAGTCGGGATGCACGTTGGTGTAGTCGGCGATGTCGTAGCCGTCGTCGCGCAATGGGGACGGGTAGAACGGCAGGAGCCAGACGGCGGTCACGCCGAGGCTGGCGATGTAGTCCAGCCGGCTGGTCAGGCCCACGAAGTCGCCGAAGCCATCGCCGGACGAGTCCTGGTAAGCCTTCACGTGCAGCTGGTAGATGATCGCGTCCTTGTACCAGAGGGGATCGTCGATCAGGGTCGGCTGCTTGACGTCCGGTCGCTCCTCGGGTGCCACGCCGTCGCCACCACCCGCCGCCTCCTGGAGCTCGTCTGGCGCCAGGTCGGACGCCGCCTGCCTCGTGCGCTGGGTCATGCGTTGCTCGCCCGCCGCACGGTGAAGATGCGGAACGGCTCCTCGTCGGGGTTCAGCTCCACGGCCACGTCCGCGCCGCGCTCGCGCCGAACGCGGCCGCCGAGCAGGTCGACCATCTCGTACGGCTCATCCCAGCCGATGCCCACCGCCGGCAGATCCGGATGCAGGATCGCCCGCTCGCCGCTGGCCGGATCGCAGTTGACCGCCACGAACACCGGCTCACGCCAGCGCAGCGGATGGCCGGTCAGCGGATCCGGCTTCCCCGCGGGCAGCGCCTTGCGGTAGAAGAGCGTCCGCTCGCCGGTGACGTACTGGAAGCGCAGGTTGTCGAACAGCTGCAGCGCGCGCCACTCCCGCCGCAGCCTGTTGAGCGTCGTGATCAACGGCTTGATGTTGCCTGGCGCGTCCCAGTCGCGGGCGCGAATCTCGTACTTCTCCGAGTTGAGGTACTCCTCCCGATCGTCCAGGCGCGCGTTCTCGCACAGCTCCCAGCCGGAGTAGATGCCGTAGCTGGAGCCCAGCGTGGCGGCCAGCACGGTGCGGATCACGAACGCCGGCCGGCCGTGGTCGAGGTGGTGCGGATTGATGTCCGGCGTGTTCGTGAACAGGTTGCCGCGGAAGTACTCCCGCAGCTCGGTCTGGGACAGCTCGGTGAAGTAGTCGCGCAGCTCGTCGCGCGTCTCGCGCCAGGTGAAGTAGGTGTAGCTCTGGGTGAAGCCGATCTTCGCCAGCTGCTCCATCATCCGCGGCCGGGTGAAGGCCTCAGACAGGAAGATGACCTCGGGATGCTCCCGCTGCACGTCCTCGATCAGCCAGCGCCAGAACGGCAGCGGCTTGGTATGCGGGTTGTCGACCCGGAAGATGCGGACGCCGCGCTCGATCCAGATGCCGAAGATTTCGCGCCACGCCTGCCACAGGGCCGCGCGCGCATCGGCTCCGGGTCCCCCGAACTCGATGGGGTAGATGTCCTGGTACTGCTTCGGCGGGTTCTCGGCGTGCTTGATCGACCCGTCCGGCGCGTGGCGAAACCATTCGGGGTGCTCCCGCACCCACGGGTGATCGGGCGAGGCCTGGATCGCGATGTCCAGCGCCAGCTCCATGCCGTTTGCCTCCACCGCCTCGCGAAAGCGCAGGAAGGCGGGCTCCCCGCCGAGCTCCGGCGCGACCGTGTCATGGCCGCCGTCGGCCGAGCCGATGGCGTACGGGCTGCCCGGGTCGCCCGGCCTGGCCTTGAGCGCGTTGTTGCGGCCCTTGCGATTGGTGCGGCCGATGGGATGGACCGGCGGCAGGTAGACGACGTCGAATCCCATCCGCGCGATGTCCGGCAGCCGCCAGGTCGCCTCGTCCAGGGTCGTGGCCTTCGGTGCCGCCGGGTCGCGGCCCTGTGAGCGCGGGAAGAGCTCATACCAGGCCCCGAAGCGGGCGCGCTCGCGGTCGACCATCAGCGGCAGCTCCGCCGACCGCGTGGCGGCACTCCGATCCGGATGGCGACGAGCGGCGGCCAGCAGCTCCTCGTCGCCCGCCACCGCGGCCCGGCCGGCGTCGCTGCGGGCACGGCGCATGGCTGCCAGCGCCTCGCCGATGCGTGCCGCGTCCACCTGGCCGCTGCGACCCGCCGCCTCGGCGCGGGCGAGCGCGGCCTCGAGCAGCAGCCGTGCCTCCTCGAGCTCGACGGCGAAGGGGACGTCGGCCTCGACCTTCTTCAGCATGGCGGCGCGCAGGGTGCCGTACTCGTCACGCCACGCCTCGATGGCGTACCGGTGCCGGGCGTTGCGGTCGACCCGCAAAGAACCCGACCAGCGGTCGTTCTCGATCAGCCGCATCGGAGCCTCGCGCCAGGCGCCGCGCGCCGCGCTGCCCTCGACCCGCAGCAAGAGCGCCGCGTCCAGCAGCCCATGACCCTCGGCGAAGATGTCAGCCGTCACCAGCAGCTCGTCGCCGACCACGCGCTTCACCGGGTAGCGGCCGCCGTCGAGCATCGGGCTGATGCGCTCGATGCAGATGCTGCGCCGCGTGCCCAGCTCGTCAGCCGCCGGCTCCCGCCCGTCGTCCGCGGGGCGAGCCGACGCGGCGCCGCCGGACATGCTGGCAGCGGCGGGCGGGCCCGATTGCGCGCGGAGGGAGCGGGAGCGGGTCGTGGTCATCGGTCCGCCGATCACCCTACCGTATCCACCGGGCCGACGCGGGCCTGACGCTCAGGCGGCGCGCAACCTTCCGGGCCGGGCCGGGGTAGTCTGCGGTGATGGGACCCGTTGCGCTGCGCCGTCATCTCGGCGCTGCGCTCGTCGGACTGACAGTGGCCGTCAGCGCCTGCAGCGCTCAGTCGCCGACCCCGCTGCCGTCGGCGTCCACGCCGGGCGCGTCACCATCGGCCCCAGCGCCCAGCGCGTCTTCTCCGCCTGCCAGCCAGCGGCCGCAGGCGGCCGACCCGGCTGCGATCCACCTCGACCGGATAGCGGGTGGGCTGGCCGATCCCATCGGCATCACCAATGCGGGCGATGGGTCCGGGCGCCTCTTCGTCAACGAGCGCGGCGGCGTGGTGCGCGTCATCGAGCGCGACGGGTCGCTGCGCCGGCAGCCGTTCGTGGACCTCACCGGCCGCATCGCCAGCGGCGGTGAGCGCGGGCTGCTGGGCCTCGCCTTCCACCCCGACTTCGCCGACAACCACCGGCTCTTCGTCCATTACAGCCGGGCCGGGGATGGCGCGACCGTCGTCAGCGAGCTGCGAGCCTCGGCCGACGGGCGGACCGCGGACCCGACCAGCGAGCGCGTGCTGCTGACCGTGGCGCAGCCCTTCGCCAACCACAACGGCGGCCAGCTCGCCTTCGGGCCGGATGGCTACCTGTACCTCGGCCTCGGCGACGGCGGCAGCGCCGGCGACCCGTTCGGCAACGGGCAGAACCCCGACGTGCTGCTGGGCAAGATCCTGCGCCTGGACGTGGACGGGCCGCATGCCGGCCGGCGGGCCTACGGGCTGCCATCGGACAACGCCTTTGCGCCGGACGGCCCACGACCGGGCCGGGGAGCACCCGAAATCTGGGCATTGGGGCTGCGCAATCCGTGGCGCTTCAGCTTCGACGCCGAGGGCGGCGACCTGTACATCGGCGACGTCGGCCAGAACGCGTGGGAGGAGATCGATCGCCAGCCGGCCGGCGCCACGGCGGGCCGCAACTACGGTTGGAACCAGACCGAGGGCCGGCACTGCTACACCGGCGGCTGCGACCGCTCCCGGTTCGTGGATCCCATCGCCGAGTACGGCCACGACGCCGGCTGCTCGGTCACCGGCGGCGATGTCTACCGCGGCGGGGCGCAGCCCCGCCTGCGGGGTGTCTACCTGTTCGGCGACTACTGCTCGGGCACGATCTGGTCGCTCCAGGTCGACAGCCGGCGCTTCGAGCCGCGGATCGTGCTGCGCAGCGACCTGTCCATCAGCTCCTTCGGCGTCGGTGAGGACGGCGAGCTGTACGTGGCCGACATCGCCGGCGGCGGGATCTACCACGTGGTTGCCGGCCGCTAG
>DASSNX010000141.1:0-3427 GCA_035701185.1 Candidatus Limnocylindria bacterium | reverse complement strand
GAACGCCTGGGCCAGTGGCAGACCGACCGGCTCGCCTACCTGGCCGATGCGCTCGCGGAAGCGCGCCTCGACTGCGTCCCAGTCGTCGAACTGGCTGACGTGGCAGCGAATCGCCTCGAGGCCAACGTCGAAGGTGTCGGCCACGTCGATCCACAGGTTCGGCCGCTCGACGCCGCTGACCAGCACCTGGCGCACCTTCCACGGCTCGAGGCCCTCGTCCAGCAGCTCCGGAAAGTTCAACCGGTCACGCGCCGCTGGGTAGACCGCCGCCAGCGTGGCCTCCCCGGTCGCGAGGTGATCCGGATGCGCGATGTAGGGGTTGCCGTCGTCCCGCCGCTGCCAGTTCTGGGCAATGACGAGCTCCGGCCGGAAGCGGCGGATCTGGCGCACGATGTCGCGCCGCAGGTCCAGGCTGGGCGTCAGGTAGCCGTCCGGGTAGCCGAGATGCACGATCTCGCCCACGCCCAGCACGTCGGCGGCCGCACGCTGCTCCGCGATCCGGGTGGCGGCCAGCATCTCCGGCGTGATCGCCGGGTCCTCGGTGCCCTTGCCGCCGTCGGTGGTGACCACGTAGTTGACCTCGACCCCGCGTCGGGTGAGCGCGGCAATCGCGGCCGCGGCGCTGAATTCGGCGTCGTCGGGGTGGCTGAAGATCACGAGTGCCCGCTCGAGCGGCTCGAGCAGCTCCGCGCGTTCAAGGTCGGTCATGGGGTCGTACAGGGTACGCCTCATTCGCCCGCCTCGCGGAGGGTGGCGCATACTGCCCCGCAGTATGTCCGAAGCCGATGCGGCAGCGCCGCCCGAGCACTTCCGCCACTCGTACACGAAGGACCGCCAGGAGCTCCTCAACCGGCTGCGCCGGATCGAGGGCCAGGCCCGCGGGCTCCAGCGCCTCGTGGACGAAGAGGCCTACTGTTTGGACTTGCTGCAGCAGGTCCAGGCGCTGACAGCCGCCGCCGACCAGGTGGGGCTGCTGCTCCTGGAGGACCACATCGCCGGCTGCCTGACCCACGCCATCGCATCGGGCCAGGGGCAGCCCTACGTGGACGAGGTGATGGCCGTCGTGCGGCGCACGATGGGCCGTCCGGCAGCGCGTCGAGGTGGCGGACGCGGCGGACGCGAGGTCGACGCCGGCTAGGCGCCGGGCACGAAGCGGGAGTGCCGCAGGGGGGAACCACGGCACTCCCGGGCAGAGCATAGCGGCGGGGTCAAGGGTCGACCAAGCGCTTGCTCACTCGCCGAACATGGTCAGCTGCTGGCCCCCGCGCTCGATGAGCGGATCCAGCCCCAGGACCGGCTCGAGTCGCTCGAGGCTCGCCTGATCCTGAGCCGCCAGGGCGTCGAGGTGCTGCCACTTCAGGAAGTGCCAGTTCTGGCGGTCGACCTCGGCGCGCAGCCACGGCGATCGCTCGAGCTTCAGCCGCACCAGCTCCGTCCGCTCAGCCGGAAAGACGAAGAATCGCGCCTGCTGGTCGGTGACCGGGACCTCGCGGCCGCGGCGCAGCACCGGCTCGCCCATCATCGCGGTCCACTCCACCTCGAACATGAAGGCCAGGTGGCCGCGCCGATACCACAGCGCGTCGACGGCGCCGAGGGCATCGGCCGGTGCGCGGATCACCAGCGGCAGGTAGGCCCGGCGCTCGTCCTCGTGCAGGCGCTGGAGCAGGGTGGTGCCTGCGTACGGACGGTCATGCTCGCGCTTGCTGACCCAGGCCTTGAGGCCGATGCGGTGGGCATAGTCGACCAGCGTGCCGATGACGCGGGCGTGGTCCTCCAGCCGGCGGCTCAGCTCGTCGTCGGTGCGCAGCTGCCCGCGCTCGCCGACCACGGCGTATGCGCCCAGGCAGGCCCGCACCAGCTCCTCGTCCGGCGAATCGAGGCCGGGGAAGAGCGCGTAGATCCGGTCCATGAACCCCTGCTCGTCCAGCCGCCCGGCCGTGGAGAGCACGGAGAACGTCGACCATTCGACGCGATCGGCCAGCGGCGCCTCGGCCAGCTCCGGCTCGCGCAGCCACCATTGAGGATTCTCGGCGTCCCCCAGCCGGACCAGCGAGCGATGCTCGTCACGCCACAGCTCCTCGCGCAGCAGGGTCGCCAGCAGCGCCGCCCCGCCACGCTCCAGCCGGGCGTCGGGCGCCGTCTCCGGATCGGCATCGCCGTTGCCGCGCGCGATGGCCACTCGGCGCAGCAGGCCCGCCCGCTGCAGCCCCACCACCACCGCTGCCGCGATCCGCGTCAGGCCCGCCGGCTCACCGCGGGCCCGCAGCAGCTCGACCGCCGAGCGGTCGATGGCCTCGGCCAGCTCCGGGTAGGTCAGGTGCCCCTCCTCGGCGCCGAGGCGCAGCGGCGACGACTGGACCGCGTCGCGCAGCCGATCCTCGGCCGATGGCTTGCGGAAGTGCAGGGTCAGGCCGTCGCCCGAGCGGCGCGATTCGCGGTGGATGACGTCGACCAGCTCGAGGCCCGCCGCCGCGCCCGCGGTGGCGATCGCCAGCAGCCGATCCGGATCGTCGCCGTCGATCATCACCACGAACCAGCCGTCCGGCTTCAGCGCCCCGGCCGCCGAGGCCATGGCGTGGCGAAGCGCGGTGGCCTGCGCGCCATCGGACCGCGCCGGGGCCGAACCGAACAGCGGCTCCAGCCGGAGCGTCTCGGCCGCCTCGCGCCCGATCAGCCAGCCGGTGGCCAGGTACTCGAAGCTCAGCTCGTCGACGCTCGGCGCATCGGCCACCGAGGCAAGGACCATGTCGACGTGGTCCGGCGGCAGGTACTGGCCGATCACGGCCGGCCGGCAGCGGATCCACAGCACGTTGGCGGCGGCCACGCCACCCAGGTCCTCGAGGCCGGCTGCCAGCCTGGCTGGGCGGCGGTCGCGGCCCAGCGCCGAGATGGCGATGCGCACGTCCTGCACTGCCGACTCGAACAGGCGCCACACGTTCGCCTCGCGCTGGAACCGTGACGCCGGCTGCCGCACGTGGCCACCGCTGATCCGCAGCGAGGCGACGCGACCGGGATAGCCGTTCAGCTTGCTGGCCGGCAGCAGGCAGGCCGCCAGGGCGAGCCGAAAGGCAGCCGCCAGCGATGGCTCCCGGATCTCTGCGTCGATCTTGTTCGCGATCGTCTGCAGCGCGTAGAGGTTCCGCGAGGTGTAGAGGTCCAGCAGCTCGTCGACGATCTCCGCCCGTCCGTCGAGGACCGGGAACCGGTCGCGCAGCTGCTGGTAGTGCGGTGCCTGCCGGACGTCGGTCGCGGTCAGCTGCGGCGCCGCCGGCTCGGGCAGGACGGTGGACGCGTAGCGCGGCCCTTCGGCGCCGGTCGGCGCCTCCGCAGGAAGCGGCGCTGGTGGCGGTGGCTCCCCCGGCTCACCGATGGGCGCCGCCGGGTCGTCGTCCAGGGAGGGGACGGCAGTGAGGCCCACCGGCGCCGG
>DASSNX010000140.1:0-13870 GCA_035701185.1 Candidatus Limnocylindria bacterium | reverse complement strand
TCAACGCCGATCACCTCGACGCCCAGATCGGCCAGGCACGCGCTGGTGACGGCGCCGACGTAGCCCAGGCCGAAGACGCTCAGCCGGGTCATGGATGTGCGACCTCCCTCGTCCCGCGGTGTGGAGGTGCACGGTAGCGCGGTCGGCGAAGCCTCGCTCAGGTCACCCGCGCCGTCACGGCCAGTACGGATTCGGCCCCGGGTAGCCGGCTCCGTTGAAGTACTGGCCGCTGCGGTTGACGACGTTGCTGATGATCCGCCGATCCACATCGTCACGGACCGGCGCGGTCGCGCCGGCGTGGTCGAGCACGGCGGCGTACGCCGTGTCGGGATCGCCGGCCGTCACCGACAGGCCACCGCAGCGCGGCGTATCGGCGTAGACCGTCGACGAGGGCTCACGACCGCCGCGCACGCCATCGGCCACGTTGCCCGAGGTGTAGACCGAGGCGTCGAAGGTCTTCGGCGCGACGATGCTGGTCTGCACCAGCCAGACGAGCTGGGTCTCGGTCAGCGGCCCGCCGCGGAACCAGTTGTTGACCAGGTTCAGGCTGCGAGGATTGCCATGCGCCGGCTTGATGCCCCAGTTGTAGATGACGTTGTTGACCACGTCGACGCACTCGGCGCCCTGGAAGCGCGGCATGCGCGTGTCCGAGGTCGTGAAGAGATCGCGCCAGAACGTGATGCGCCGCGGGGCCGGCAGGTTCGGATCCAGCTGGGTCACGTTGGCCGCCATGCTGTGCCCACCCTGGCTGGCGGTGGCCTCGGCGTGCGCCGAGAGGTAGAGGCCCTCGCCCATGATCGAGTTCTGGACGGTGACGTTCCGCACGTCGCCCAGGATGGCGAGGCCGCCGATGTCGGGGCCCCACAGCATGGTGAGGTGGTCGACCAGCACGTTGTTCACGGTGCCGTTGACGCCGTTGAGGGTAAGCGCGTCGACGTCGTTCGGGTCGTCGACCTGGTCGCCCGGGCGCAGCCGCAGGTCGCGCAGGATGACCTCCGAGGTGCGCACCAGCAGCGATCCGCCGCGCACGCTGATGCCAGGTCGTGGCGCGGTCTCGCCCGCGACGGTGACGTACGGGTTCTTGACGTGGATGCTGCCGCGCAGGCTGATGGTGCCGGCGACGTCGAAGGTGATGATCCGCCGGCCGGAGGCCTCGAGCGCGGCCCGCAGCGAGCCCGGACCCGAATCCGCGAGGGTCGTGACCGTTTCGACGCGTCCACCGGCGCCACCGACGGTGCCCGCGCCGTAGCCCACCGCCGGGCCGCCGGAATTCGGCTGGGTCGGCTGCGGCGTGGGGGTCGCCTTCGGCGACTCTCTGGGCGTCGAGCTGGCGGTGGGTTCAGGAGTCGGCGTCGCCCGCTTGGTCGGTGCGGCGGTGGCCGTCGGTTCGGAGTCGGTGACCTCCACCGTGAGCGTCGCCAGCACGTCACTCCGGGACGCCGAACCCTTGCCGTTGCCGCGGGCAAGCTCTGCCGCCAGCTGGTGGTCGCCGGGCGCGGTCCCCCGGGGCAGCGCGGCGGTCACGGCGAAGGTGCCATCGCCCTTGACCTTCGGGACCGGCAGCCAGGTCGCCTCGGCCGCGTCCCAGGCGAGCCACACCTTGCGGCCGCTCGGGAATCCGCTGCCGGTGATGACGATGTTCTCGCCGGCCACGGCAGGGCCCTGGAGCGACAGGCTGGGCCCCGCGCCACGCACCAGGTACGGGACCAGGATGACCGGGATCAGCAGCAGGATGGGAACGGTGAGCAGCCAATCGACCCACCACGGACGTGGCCTGGGCGATCGAGTCGGAGGAGCTGCCGGCGGTTCGGGGGAGGGGGTCCGGGTGGCAAGCGGCATCGACTTGTAGCGCATGCTAGGTCACTCCGTCTCGGCGTGCGCGGTGGTCGAGGGGGCCCGACCGACGCGCCGCGGCTGGCGATGGTTCGAGGACCCTACGCGGGCCGCACGCCGCGGCGCATTAGCGAATGAGTCCTGCGCGCGCCTGTTTTCCGACGCCCCGCCACGAATGCGGACCGCTCAACACCGCCCCGGACCCCCGCGGACCACCCCTCCGCTTGGCCCCGTCGTACCAATGACGGCCCCCTGACGAACGCCTCGGCGGGGTCAGGCGGCGCGGCCGAGATCCTGCAGCTGGCGGTCCACGGCCGCCACGATCGCCGCCCGGTCGCGCTGCCAGCGCTGTGCGATCTCGTCCCGCAGCGCCCGGACCTCGGCCCGCAGGGCCGGCCCTTGTTCCATCATCTGCTGCACGGCCGCGGCGATACCGGCCGCCGAGTTGTCCACGTGCAGCGTGCCGCGGCTGAAGTAGTCACGCAGCACGGCCCAGTCGCTGGTGATGATCGGCGTGCCGAGGTAGAGCGCCTCGGCCGCGCCGTTCTGCATGGTGTGGTCGCGGGTGGTGAGGCACATGACGGCGTCGGCGTTGGCCAGCAGCCCGTTGTAGGTCGGCTCATCCAGGAAGCCGGTGAGCATGACGTTGGGGGGAAGGTCGCCGTACCGCTCGAGCCCGCGGCCGCGGCCGGTGACGTGGAAGGTCGCTGCCGGGCATGCGCGCGCGGCCTCGAAGATGGCCTCCATCGGCTCATCCGCCGCCCAGGTCGTGACGACTGCCACGTTGAAGCCGGACAGCGGCGGTGGATCGCCGACGCCCAGTAGGGTCGGCACGGCGGGCACGATGGCGGCACGGCCGCCCATCTCGGCGATCACCTCGGCCCAGTGCGGGCCGGTCACGATGGTGACGGCCGCTCGTCGCGCGACGAGCGCGTTGAGCCAGCGTGGCCTCGTCCAGATGCCGCGCTCGAAGGCGTCACTGTGCGCGTCGATGACCAGCGCGGCCCGCGCCATGCTGGCGTAGAGCGCGGCCGTCCAGGTGGCGAAGCTCGGCGGCGACTGCACGAAGACGACGCGCGGCCGGCGCCGGACAAGGGTCGCAAGGGTCGACACCAGCTGACGCGGGTACTTGAGCGGCGCGGCCCGCCAGCCACGGCCCGCCGTGGGTGCCACGTAGTCCGGCTCCGGCATCCCGAGCTCGGAGGCGATCCAGGCGCTGCGGGTCCCCTTGTAGCGCGGCGACCAGACGACGAATGCCGCGTGGCCGGCCCATGCGGGAGCGGCCGTCGGGGCGTCCCTGGTCACGACTCGGCGGCGCTGCCCACCGCCTCGAACAGCTCGAGCAGGCGGCCGACGTTGCGATCGGGATCGAACTCGGCGCGGACGAGCGCGTTCGCCCGCTCGCCGATGGCCGCGGCCAGGCCCGGATCCGCCGCCAGGCGCTGCACGGCATCCGCGATGGCGGCCGGGTCGCGCTGCGGGACGACGAGCCCGGTTTCGCCGTCGTGGATGACCTCGGGGATGCCGGAGACCGCGGTCGACACCACCGGCAGCCGGCTGGCCATCGCCTCCAGGATCACGTTCGGGATGCCGTCGCGGTCACCCTCGTCGGTGACGATGCAGGGCAGGACGAAGACGCTGGCCCGGCGGTAGCGGCGCACGACCTCGGGAAATGGCTGCGGGCCGGTCAGCAGCACGCGGTCGGCCAGGTCGAGCTCCTGGATCAACGCCTCCAGCTCCGCCCGCAGTGGCCCGTCACCCACGATCTCGCAGCGGAAGTCCGCGCCGCGGTCACGCAGCACGCCGCAGGCCTCGACCAGGTAACGCAGGCCCTTGCGCTCCCAGAGCTGGCCGATGGAGATGATGAGGCGCGGGTCGCGCTCGGCGCCGTCACCATCGGCCTCACGATCGACCGCCAGGTCCATGCCGTGGTAGAGCCGATGCAGCCGCTGCGTGGCCCGCGCGCCGAGCTCCGCGCGCAGGTGCCGGAGGTTGTACTCGGTGCAGGTGACGGCAAACGCCGCCTCGCCGATGCGTTCGCGCAGGATCACCGGGTTGACGTAGATCTCCTGCGCGTGGGCCGTGACGCTGTAGGTCGTCCCGAGCAGGCGGGACGCCACGAGAGCCACCGTGGCGGCACGGTCCACGAAATGGGCGTGGATGTGGACGCCGCGGCGATGTCTGAGCCGGTACGCGGCGTAGACGCCAGTCACGAAGTGGAGTGCGGTGCGCGCTCGCGTCCCGGCTGGATGCGGCCGCGACAGCAGCCAGGCGAGGGTCCACAGGAACGTGGGCGGGTGCACGAGGAGGCCCCAGCCGAGCGCGACGGCCACCCGCAGTGGCGAGGCCGGGAGGAGGTATTCGACCCGGCGACTCAGCTCGCGCTGCGGGGCCGAGAGGTCGTCGCTCGGTCGGCGGATCGACACGATCTTCAGGTCGACGCCGCGCTCGAGGAGGCGCTGGATCTCGCGGTCGATGAACGTCTCGGTCAGGACCGGATATCGGCCATGGAGGTAGGTGAGCCGGAGCACGCGCTGACGCCTCCCTCGCGCTTGGTTCGCCCTGCGGCCACGAGCCGCGCGGGCGTGGGACGCGACATTCTGCCAGATGCCGCTGCCGATTCACGCTGGCCGGGGGGATCGCCGGCCGGCGGCGGGCACAATAGCGCCGCATGTCCGAGACTGCCACACCCGCCACGCATGTCTTCATCGCCGGCCTGCCCCGGACCGGCTCGACGCTGACGCACCGCATCCTCAACCGCTCGCCGCTGGTCCGCCTCGCCGGCGAGACCTACTTCCTCGGGCCGCGCTCGGTCACGGATCCGCGACGCGGCGTCGCCCGGCGCTTCATGGCGGCCGGCGACCTGCGCACCGAGGCCGGGCTGCAGGCGGTGGTCACGGCCATCTACGCCTCGCGCGGCAAGAGCTTCTGGTCGCGATTCGCGGCGACCGTGGACCGGGCAACCTTCGAGCGTGCCCTGCGCGACGGCGAGCGCACCGACCGCGGCCTGTTCGACGCCGCCCTGCGGACCTTCGCCGATGGGCGGCCCGTGGCCGGCGACAAGACGCCGGAGCACATCCACGCCGTCCCGCGGCTGCTGGCCTGGTTCCCCGGCGCGCGCGTCGTTCACACCTTCCGTGATCCGCGGGCGATCTACGTGTCGCTGCGCCGCAAGGAGCGGGAGGAGACGATCAGCCCGCTCGGTCGCCTGGCGCGCCGCAGCGGACCGCTGTTCGAGCTGTACGCCAGCACCAGCCTGGCCCTGCGCTGGCGGCAGATGGCGCGGCTCCATCGCCGCTACGAGGCGGCGTACCCGGGCCGCTACCGGCTGCAGCGCTTCGAGGACCTGCTGGCCGATCCGGAGCGGGCCGTGACCGGCCTGTGCGAGTTCATCGGCGTACCGTTCGCGCCGGCCATGCTGGAGCAGGTCGTCCACAACTCGAGCTACGCACCCAAGCGCTCCGGCGCGGGCATTGACCGGCAAGCCGCGGATCGCTGGCGTGGCCAGCTGCCTCGCTGGACCCAGCAGTGGCTCTCGCTCCTGTGCGGCAAGGAGCTGGAGGCGTTCGGCTACCGCCGCTGACGACGCGCGAGGGCGGCCGCGTAGGCCGCCGCGTGACGTTCCGCCTGGCGCGCCGAGCTGAACTCCGCCTCCACGCGCTGCCGCGCCGCGCGGCCGAGGCGTGAGCGGCGCGCATCGTCGGCCAGCAGGTCGCCGATTGCCGCAGCCAGCGCGCCGGCGTCGCCCGGCGGGACGATCACGCCGGACTCGTCCGGGACGATGACCTGCCGGCTGCCGGCCACGTCGGTGGCGATCACCGGCAAACCGGAGGCCATTGCCTCGAGCAGCGCCATCGGCAGCCCTTCCCACAGTGATGGCAGCACGAACAGGTCGCTGGCCGCCAGCAGGGCCGGGATGTCCGGCCGGTTGCCGGCGAAGCGGACGGCACCGAGCCCGCGAGCCTCGACCACGCCCTCCAGGTGCGCGCGTTCGGGCCCCTCCCCCACCAGGAGGACGACGTCATCGGGCCGCAGTCCCGCGGAACTGAGGGCGTCGAGCAGCACGGCGTGGCCCTTCTGGGCGAAGAGCTTGGCGACCACGATCACGAGCCGCGCATCGGGCGCCAAACGCAGATCGGCGCGGGTCGCAGCCCGGGCCGCCTGGCTGCCGTAGCGCGCCACCTCGACGCCGTTGGGAATCAGGAAGAGCCGGTCTCGCTGCGGCCGGTAGGCAGCGGTGATCGCCGCCGCCACGTCGTCGGACACGGCCACGAAGCCATCGGCCCATCGACCGCTGAGCCGGTAGGCGAAGCGATATGCGGCGCGCTTCCCGTTCAGCAGCCACCGCTGGCCCGACGGGAGCTGGTCAGCCCGCAGGTCGAGGATCGCGTTGTGGACCGTCCACAGGACGGCAGGGCCATCGCCGGTGCGTGCAGCCAGGGCCACGAAGTCGAGGCTGCCCAGCAGATGGGTCTGCACGACGTCTACCTTCTCGGCGCGCATCAGGCCCCGCAGGTCTTCGCGGAGGGTGCGCAGCTCGCCCAGTGCGCCCAGGGGCCTGGTCACGGGCCGGGTTCGACCGGGCAGCACGTGGACCCGGATCCCGCTCTCCTCGATCGCGGCGCGCAGCGGCCCGTCCCGGAACGTGGCGACCACGGGGCGCCAGCCGGAATCGGGGAGCGCGGCCACCAGGGTGCGCACCACTTCCTGTGCGCCGCCGCGGTCCAGGTTGGCCAGGAGGTGGAGAACGGTGCCATCCATCACCACAATGTTGCCATCCGCCTCGCCGGCTGCGGCATTTCGAGGGCAGCGCCGGTACACTGCGGCTCCGACCCACCAGGCAGGACCGTTCCACATGGCCGTCGCTCGGCAATCGCTCGCCACGCTCCGCGGACCCGGCCGCGTCGGCTGGCCGCTGGTCGCGACGGGGGTGGTGCTGGCGCTGATCGTCGGCTGGCTGGCGGCGCAGGGACACGACCGCACGACGTTCGTCGTGGCCGTGGCCCTACCCCTGGTCATCCTCCTCTTCCGCTACCCGTGGACGGCCGTGCTCGTGTACGTGGTCCTGGAGCCATTGTTCGCGGTGGGCGGCGGCACCGCGGTGGCCGGACCGGCCTCCGGCCCGGAAACGTGGCTCATCGAGCGCCTGCTCGTGCCGGTGATGCTGCTCGTCGCCCTCGCCTATCGGATGCTGGGACTGAGCCGCAGCTACTTCCGTCTCAGCCTGACCGATGTGGCCATCGCCGGCTTCCTGGTCCTCGCCTTCGTGAACGTCCAGCTGCTGACCGGCAACCCCGTGCGCGAGATGGCGAACTTCTACGACAAGCTCTTCATCCCCATCGCGCTGTACTGGCTGATCCGCGTCATCGAGCCGCGCGAGCGCGAGCTCGAATGGCTGCTGTGGGCGTTCATCGGCCTGGTGCTGCTCCAGGCCGCGGTCGGTGCCCTGAGCTGGGTCGCCCCCTCGGTCCTGCCCGCCGAGTGGCTGGGAAGGGCCGGCGAGCGCACGGTCGGCACCGTCCGCGGTCCAGGGCCGTACACCGCCACCCTGATGGTCGGCGCCATGATGGCGGTGGCCTTCCTGGAGGTCCGCCGCAGCGAGCTGGCGCGCCTGGGGCTGTTTGCGGTGATCGCGACGGCGTTCATTGGAATCGCCATCTCGTTCTCGCGCGGCTCGTGGCTCGGCGCGGCCGCGGTCGTGCTGGGGCTGCTCGCCTTCCGGCGTGGGGTGGCAGCCAGGCTGGGCGGCATCTTCGGCATCGTGCTGATCGTGCTGGTCGTGGCCAGTGGCGGCGCCATCGCCACGATTGCGGCCACCCGCTTCGCCGATGCGGACACGGCCGAATCACGGCTGGTGACCAACAACGCGGCCATCCGCATGATCCAGCTGCGGCCGGCTCTCGGCTTCGGTTACGACAACTTCGAGCTCTTCGACGAGTCGTTGAAGGTCCGCGTCGGCAACATGCCGGCCCAGGAGGGCAGCGCCCACCACTCGTTCCTGGCCCTTGCCGCCGAGAACGGGATCCCGGCCCTGATCCTGTACCTCTTCCCGGTGGCCTGGCTGCTGTGGCTAACCCTGCGCCGCTGGCGGCAGGTGACCAGCCGAGACCCGTTACATGGCGCCCTGCTGATCGCGATGTGGCTCGCCATCGGCCACGAGTTCGTGGTCATGAACTTCATGGACATGCTGCACTCGAGCACGTGGGGCACCTCGCTGTGGTGGCTGTGCCTGGGCGTCATCCACGTCGTCCTGACCCGCGGCTCACGGCCGGAAGAGGTTGTGCGCGTCGGCTGGACCGTCCCGGCCCCGCTTCGCCCATGAGGGAGGCCGCGCCGATCCTGTTGGCGGGCCTCGACCACAGCGGCAAGACGGCACTGCGGGGCATGCTCGAGGCGCACCCGGCGATCCACGTCGTGCGCCACCTGGAGCTGTGGACGCGCCTGCACGGGTGGTTCGTGGCCGGCGTGGACGGACGGCAGCGGGTGGTCCGATTCCTGGCGAGTACGGCCGTCACGCCGCCCCTCGACCACGAGCGGCTCTCGGCAGCGGCCGGCGGCGACTTCGCCGCGCTGGTCCGGGAGCTGGGGCGCCAGGTCTGCGAGCGGGCGGGCACGAGCCGATGGGGGCTGCAGGAGGCCCTCCTCGAGCTCCGGACCGGCGAGGTGCTCCGGGAGCTGCCCGAGGCGAGGATCGTCATGCTCATCCGGGATCCCCGAGACCGCTACGCCGAGATGAGGGCCCGCGGCACGGTGGGGCGCGGCGGCCTGGGAGCCGAAACCGCCGCCTGGATCGCTTCGGCGCGCGCGGCCATGGCAGCGGTCGGGCGCCGGCCCGACGCGTTCCGCGTCGTTCGCTGCGAGGACCTCGGTCGGGACCCGGAGGCGACGCTGCGTGAGCTGTGTGCCTTCCTGGGCGAGACTTTCGAGCCGGCGATGGTCCGCGCATTGCCGGCCGCGCCCGGGGAGCCCTTGCGCGAGCGTGACGTGGCGTTCGTCCAGGCCCACGCCGCGGCCGAGATGGAGGCCCACGGGTACCCTTCGCGGCCGGTTGCCAACCCGGCCGCTATGCTTCCGCAGCGGTTGGCCGATGCCTCCCGCTGGCAGCTCGGCCGGCTGTCCTGGCGGCGGCGGACACGCCACCTGCGGCCATCACTGGCATGGGAGTGAGCTGACGTGTCGGGTCCGATCCTGATCGGTGGGCTGGAGCGCACGGGCACGAGCCTGATCTTCGCGCTGCTCGCCTCGCATCCTCGCATCGCAATGACGCGGCGCACGAACTGGTGGACCTACTTCGACGGCCGCTTCGGCGACCTCGGCCAGGAGGACGCGCTGCGGCGGATCCTCGGGGAGATGCGGCAGTATCGGCGCCATCGCAAGCTGGAGCCCGACTTCGAGCGGCTGGAGGCCGAGTTCCGCGCTGGTGAGCGCAGCTACTGCCGCCTCTTCGACCTGCTGGAGTCGCAGCACGCCGAGCGCGTCGGCCGCCCGCGCTGGGGCGACAAGTCGCTGCACACCGAGCGTTACGCCGATCGCGTCTACGAGTGCTTCCCCGAGGCCAGGATCATCCACATGCTGCGTGACCCGCGCGATCGCTATGCATCGGCCGTCAAGCGCTGGAAGTCGAAGCGCGGCGGCGTTGGCTCGGCCACGGCGGCCTGGCTGGCGTCGGTGGAGCTGGGACGCCGCAACGTGGAGCGCTATCCCGGTCGCTACCGCTTCCTGCAATACGAGCACCTGGTCCACGATCCCGAGGGTGAGCTGCGCGCGATCTGCGAGTTCATCGGCGAGCCGTATGACCCCGCCATGCTCGGCATGGCTGGGGCCTCGGACTTCCGAGATGCCGGCGGCAACAGCTCGTTTGGCCGCTTCTCGGTGGGCGAGATCTCGCCGAAGTCGATCGGCCGCTTCCGCCAGGTCCTCAGCCCGCGTGAGATCGCCTTCGTCCAGCGCACGGCCGGCGACGAGATGCGGGCGCTGGGCTACGAGGAGGCGGACACCCGACTGGATGGGTCAGACCGCCTGGCGTACGCGCTCGGCACGGTGCCGGTCAACGCCGCGAAGATGGCCCTGTGGCGGGCCCGGGAGCGCTGGTACGACCTGACCGGCCGCGCGCCCTCTGAAAGCACCATGGTGGCCGATCAGGCGGCCTGACCTCGGCGCGCCGGCCGGCAGAGAGGGTCCGCTCAGTCCCCGTATCCGACCGTCCGCATCCGCCTCCCCAGCCAGAGACGGAACCAGCGCGCCGCCAGGGGCGACAGCTGGCTGCGCCACCGATCTGCGGCCGCCGCGTCGAAGCCGCGGCTGCCCAGCGCGTGGCCGTGGCTCTCGACGACGCGGTCGAGCATCGGCTCCTCGAACGGAATGCCGACGAAGGCGCATAGCCGCTGCACCGTCTCCCGTGGCGAGGTGACGAGGTCCTCGAAGCGCACCACCAGGTAACGCCCGGGAAAGCGACGGCCGTTGTCACGCAGGCGCCCGACGCTGTCGAGCCAGGCCAGCGTGGTCTGGACCAGCAGCACCGCTGCCAGCCCGCCCGGGATGCGGTTCAGGATCCGATACGGGACCGATCCGGGCACCTGGCGGCGCCTGCGCAGGTCGGAGACGTAGATGGCTCGGGGGTCGCGGAGCATGTGCACGATCCGCCCGCCGGGGTACCAGCGCAGCAGCGTCTCGCCGCGGCGGACGTGGGCCGGGGTCTTCTCGCCGATGATCGTCTTGCCGCGGCGCTCGGCGTAGAGGCGCAGCAGCGTGTCGAACACGGCTCGCTCGCTGCGGTCGGAGGCAAGCAGCCGCTGCCGGAACTCCTCGCGCGGGACGTTGCGGGTCAGCCAGATCCACGCCCGGCTCGGCTCGCGGAACCAGCGCCGCCTGGCCACGTGGTCGTAGACCTGCGCCGCCACGCGCGCGACCACGCCATCGTCATGCAGGTCGCCGAGACGGCGCACCCCTGCATCCACGCCGCCCTCCAGCGCCAGGTGCCCGAAGTAGTGGTTCTCGTTGGTGATGGCGACGAGCGAGGAGGCATTCAGGATGCTGCGCATCAGTGTCGTCCCGCTGCGATGCACCCCGACCACGAAGATGGCCTCGGCAGGAGCGCTGGACGCCTCTGGTGGCCTCACAGCGGCTCTCCGGCGATCGAGCGGGCACGATGGTACCCTCCGCCTCCGTCAGCCACGCCCACCGCTGCAGGAACGCCCATGATCATCCGCCGTCGTCACCCATGCGAATTCGTGGAGCCGCTGCGCACTGCCAGGCCCGCACCGCGCGGCGCAGTCCGCGAACTGTATGCCGGCGTCGAGATGCGCGCCAACCGACGGCTGCCACGCCTCGCCGGAGACCGATGACACCCGCCAACGCGGCCGAGGACGAACGGCGCTACGTCTTCCTGGCCTCGAGCCCCTACTCGGGCTCCACGCTCCTGTCGTTCCTCCTGGCGGCCCATCCCGCGGTGGCGACCATCAGCGACGTCTCCGGTCGGCGCCGCATGGGCCAGATGGAGACGTTCCGCTGTTCCTGCGGGCGGCGCATGGTCGACTGCGACTTCTGGTCGCGACTGCGCGAGCGAGCGGCGCAGCGCGGCATGGGCGAGCTCGACCTGGCGGATTTCGACCTCGGCTTCGACTCGGCGCGCCACGGGCGGCTGTCGCGCATCCAGGCCCGCTCGCTGCGGTGGCCGGCCGTCGAGCGGCTGCGCGACCGGACGCTGGCGCCGCTGGGCGTCGCCGCGGCCATGCGCGACGTCGGGACCCGCAGCTGGATGCTGGCGAACGCGGTGATGGACATCACCGGGACATCGGTGTTCGTCGATGCCTCCAAGGAGCGGCTGCGGATCCGCTACCTCGACCGCTACCTGCCGGTGCGGCCGCGGGTCATCCACCTCGTCCGTGACGTACGGGGCGTGGTGGAGTCGACCATGCGCCGCGGCAAGCGCAGCGATCCGATGGCGCGCATCGCCCGGGAGTGGGCGCGGACCAACGACAGCATCGAGCAGCAGCTGCGCGAGCTCCCGGCGGAGCGGCAGCTCCGGGTCCGCTACGAAGACCTGTGCGCCGATGTGACCGGCACCCTGCGCGCGACCTTCACCTTCATGGGCGTCGATCCTGCTGCCGCGCTGGAGCCCATCGGCCAGGAGCAGCACATGCTGGGCAACCAGATGCGGCTGTCGGCACCAGCGGACGTCCGGCTCGACGAGCGCTGGCGAGCTGCCCTCGCGCAGGCCGATGCGCAGGCCATCGTTCGCGCCGCGCAGCCCGTGTTCGGCCGGCTCTACCCGGATGCGGTCGCCTCCGCCTCGTCATCCCGCCCGTAGCCGGCCAGGAACCCGAAGCGCCCGATCAGCTCGGCCACCCGCCGATCGTCTTCCGGCCGCCAGTCGATCTCGGAGCGGCTGCGCGCCGGCGAGCGGTAGACGCGCGACGAGGCCGCGGCAAGAAACGCCTCGTCAACCTCCACGTCCAGGAAGCTGCACAACGCGGCAAGCGTGGATCGCGGATCGGCGATGAGCGCCTCGTGGCGCACCGTCATCACGCGCTCGGCCCCGATCCGCTGCGTCAGCGGGCCGATTGACTGGCAGTTGGCGGCGTACTGCTCGAACGCGCTATCGAAGCTGCGCTCGCCGCGCAGCATCATCGTGGCGATGTTGTCATAGGGGTTGCGCACGACGTGCACGAAGCGCACCTCGCTGGGCGCCATGCGCTGCTGCAGGCGGTCGAGCAGGGCCGGATCGGCCGCCAGCCGGCGCGTCGTCCAGCCGGCGCGGGAATCGCCCACGACGCGCAGGTCGTCGGCGCGCCCCTGCCAGCCATCGGGCACGTGGTACGAATAGGTCTTGCCGCCGCGACCCTGCTTGCGCCGCAGGTTGGCGGCCTGGCGCCGCGCGATCTCCACCGAGCCGTACAGCAGCTGGTCGCGCGAGAAGCCCGCCTCCAGGTAGCGCAGCGCGTCGAACTCATCCGAGATGGCGATCTGCCGATGGGCGTCGAGCAGGGCGCCGATCACGCTGTGGCCGCTGCGGGCATGGCCCAGGAAGAGGCAGTACGTCCGCACCCCGGCCAGCGCCGTTCGCTCGCGCCGCGCGCCGGCCGCGAAGACGAGCGAGCGCCAGGCCCGGTGGATCGGGGTGCCGCGCATCGCCTCCCGGGCCGTTGCCGGCCAGGCTGGCATGGTGGTCACCGCCCGCAGCGGCGCCGCATCACGGCGCGGTCAGGCTGATGTCATCCACGTAGACGGTGGTCTTCAGGCTGCCGACGATCATCGACACCTTGACCTTGGCCGTGCCCGCCGGAGCTACCAGCGTCGCCGCGAACTGCTTCCAGCCGGCGGTCGTCTTCTTGTTCACCTTGCCGACGGTCACGGTCGAGATGGCCTTGTTCGCGGTTCGCCACTGGACCTTGAAGGCAATGCTGAAGGCGTCCGAGGTGACGACCGGATTGGCCCAGGCGCTGAAGTTGTACGTGCCTGGGCTCGCGCTCACGGTCTGCTCGATCTTGTAGCCGGCATCGGCGTTCGACTGGTGGCGGCCCGAGAAGCTGCCACCGTTGACGACGGCATTCGAGGTGGTGAAATTCGGACTCGTCGTCCAGGAGGGCGGCGCGCTGCCGACCGTCCCGCTCTCGAAGTCACCGTTCTGGACGAGATCGCCCGGCGGCGGCGGCGGCGAGCCGGTCTGGATCGCGACCTCGAAGATCTTGCCGTCCTTCTCGTTCGGATCGGTGTTGTTGTCGACGCCGCGCTGGGCGATCCACGCGCTCATGGTCGTCGGGTCGTCACTCGTCGAGGACGAGGGCCCGATGTCCACGCCTCCGGGGTTGTTGGTGGCGAAGTCGTAGTGCGTCGTGCTGATCAGGGTGCCGTCCTGCGTGGTCTCGATCATCCCCTCGGCGCCACTGTGACTCATGATCCACAGGTTGCCGGTGTTGAAGTCGACGCCGATGCCCTCCGGATTGGTGATCCCCATCGACGCGGTGTCGAAATGCCGGACCACGACGTCGTCGCTGGTGGCGACGACGTTGTCGGGACCAGCACCGATCACCCACAC
>DASSNX010000139.1:0-8276 GCA_035701185.1 Candidatus Limnocylindria bacterium | reverse complement strand
TCATCATCTTCGTCACCGCCTCGCGGACGGTGCTGTCCTCGGCACGGGCCGGGGCATGAGCCTCTTCCTGCGTTCCGTTGCTGTCGGGCTGCTGGCCATCTGGCTGGCCGCCTGCAGCAGCGGGGCACCGTCCGGCTCTGCGGTCGCGACCGACAAGGTCGACCTGCCGAAGTCCTACAAGTTCGACCCGGCGATGATCACCGTGCCCGCGGGGACCACCGTGACCTGGACGAACAACGACAACTTCACGCACTCCGTGAAGCTGAACTCCGGCGGCGACACCCACGTCATGAAGCCCGGCGAGAGCGTGACCATCACTTTCGACAAGGCCGGGACGGAAAGCTACTTCTGCACCTTCCATCCGCAGCAGATGAAGGGGACGGTGATCGTCACGGGCTCCGGCAGCTAGGAATCCGCCCCTCGGATCCCGTCAAGGTCCAGCTACGGCCCTCCCAGGAAGATTCCTGAGAGGGTCGCCTGGCTTCGTCCGCCATCGGCTCGGATGGAAATCGTCCCGCCCTCCGGCACGGCAATCGGGAAGTGCATCCACGCTCCGTTGTGGAACGAGGTCGTGAGGGCAATCGACCGCGTGCCGGTGGAATCGGTAACGATGACGGTCTGGCGCCTGCCCGTACCATCCCAGTCGACCGCATAGAGATGAAGCACGCCGCTGTACGCCGTGTTGAAGGTCAGGTGCAGCCGGAGGCTGCTGCTGTGGAACCATTGCGCCGCGCGGCGCTGGCTCTGGCTGGGATTCTCGAGCGCACGCACATCTGACGTGTTCGCGTTCCATCGGTATCTGCTGCCCTGATCCAGGGTCACGGTCGCCAGCGGCATGGAGGCCAGATCGCTCGTGTTGTTCCACGCCAAGAGATCGTAACCATCGGATCCGAAGGCGCCGACCCAGTCACCCTGCGGTGCCGTCTGCCAGGGCGGGACGCTGGCACTCGGCATGGGCGTGGGAGTTGGTGTCGGGGTCAGCGTGGGAGTTGGTGTCGGTGTTGGTGTCGGTGTCGGGGTCGGCGTGGGCGATGGCGTCACGGTGGGGCTTGGTGTCGGATTGCTGCCCGCGTCGCCGAGGAATAGACCAGACAGCGTCGCCTGGCTGCTTCCGCCCTCGGCGCGTACCGAGACGGTCCCTCCGGAGCCCACGACGATCGGGAAATGCATCCACGCACCGTTGTGGAACGAGGTCTTCAGTGCGACGGACCGCGAACCGTTGGCATCAGTGACCGTCACCGTTTCGCGCCGGCCATTCCCGTCCCAATCGAGCGCGTACAGATGCAGGGTGCCGGCATATGCCTGGTTGAACGTGAGGTGCAGGCGCAGGCTGGACGCATGGAACCATTGCGTGGCCCGGCGCTGCGTCTGGGTCGGGTTCTCCACGGCCCGGACGTCGGTGGTGTTGGTGCTCCACCGATACCGGCTGCCCTGGTCGAGAGTCAGCGACGCGACTGGAATCGAAATGAGGTCGCCGCCGGACTCCCAGCCCAGCAGGGCGTAGCCGTCGGCGCCGTAATTGCCGACCCAGTCACCCTGCGGTGCCACGTCGAATGGCGGTGGCGTGGGCGTTGGAGTGGGGGTCGGAGGTGGTGGTGGCGCCGGGGTGGCGCTCACCTCGTTCGAGCGGGAACCGGTGCCAACGCCGTTGATGGCGGCGACCTGGTACCAGTAGGTTGCGCCGTTCG
Organism: Candidatus Limnocylindria bacterium; assembly: GCA_035701185.1. Classification (GTDB taxonomy): domain Bacteria; phylum Chloroflexota; class Limnocylindria; order QHBO01; family QHBO01; genus DASSCW01. Next base: position 6,588 of record DASSNX010000139.1, on the reverse strand, counting down.
TGACCGTCGAGTCGCGGTAGGTGGTCACGGTGCCCAGCGTCGCGAGCTCCTGCTCCGCCCCTGCGCTGTCCCCGCGATAGACGACGTAGCCAGTGATGAAGCTGCCGCCGTTGGCCGGCGCATTCCAGGTGAGGTCGACGCGCCCATCGCCTGCCTGCGCTGCGAGCGTCGGGGCCGATGGCACCGTTGGCGCGGGTGGTTCCTCTCCTGCTGCAGCGGCTGCCGCTCGAACCGCGTTGACCAGCGGCTCTGGCGTGCCGTCGGGATCATCGGGCCAGGTGCCCTGGCCGGCGCAGCCCGCGGTGCCGTCCGCATCGGCCCATGAACCGTCCGGACATTCGCCGCTCTGCTGGAGGAGTGCCAGGACATTGGCTCCCGACAGCTCGTGGTTGGTGGCCTTCATCAGGGCCACCACGCCGCTGACGTGCGGCGTCGCCATGCTCGTCCCGCTGATCGTGTTGTAGCCGCCATCCTTCCAGGTGCTGTAGATGGCGACCCCCGGCGCCGTGACGTCCACCGGGCCGTAGTTGCTGAACACCGCCAGGCTGTCGTCGCACTCGTTGGCGAAGATGTCGAAGACGAAGTGGCAGCCGCCCAGGCGGCCAGGGTCGCCATCAAAGTCGGTGATCGCCGAGACGCTGATCACCTCGGGGAAGGCCGCGGGCACGAAGGTCCCCGCGTTCGTGGCCGAGTTGCCGGCGCCGGCGACCAGGACCATGCCGGTCGCCGCGGCGTTGCAGATGGCGGTGTGCAGCGGGTCGGTGACGCAGTCACCCCAGCTGCGCGCTTCGCCGAAGCTCATGGAGGCGACGTCGATGTCGTTGGCCGGATCCGCGTCGGTGTTGAGCGCGGTGGCGTGATCGATGCCGCACAGCACCTGGGACTCACTCGAGTTGCCAGCGTCATCGAAGACCTTGATGGGCACGAGGGTGGCGTCTGGAGCCACTCCCACCACGCCCACGCCGTTGAGCGGCGCCGCGGCGGTGCCCGAAACGTGAGTCCCGTGGCCGTGGCCGTCATTCGGCGGCACGGAGCTGTTCACGCAGTTCAGGCCGCTGGCGGTGTCGATGTGCGCCGCCAGGTCCGGGTGGTCCAGGTCAATCCCGGTGTCGATGATGGCAATCCGCGCGCCGGCGCCGCGGTAGCCGGCCTGGTACGCGCCGCCGCCGCCCGGCGAGTAGGCATCAATCCGCTCGATCCCGAACGGCAGCGTCTCGATGAGGGTGAGCGAACGATCCCGGGCGACGGCCAGCACGTGCGGGTTGTGGCGGAGCGCGTCGGCCGCTACGGCAGAGCCGGTGAAGCTGAAGCCACGCAGGGCATGGCTGTAGGAATGGACGATGGTGGCCCCGGCCGCTCGCGCGCTGCGCTTGACCGCGGCCATGTCGCTGCCCGGCCGGAGCGAGACGATCCACGATTCACCCGGGCTGGTCGGCTGCGTGGCGGTTACCGGCCCGGTGAGGGTGCCGACGACGATCAGCAGGCAGGCAACGACAACGGGAAGCCTTGCCCTGGTCGCTCGGAAGATGCGGGGATGCATGCGTGGGACCTCAGACCGCTGGCCGGGTCACCTGCTCCGAGCGGGATCATGCCACCTGGGAAAGTCCCTGGGAAGAGGGCCGGGCTGGTTCCATGGAGCGTGTGCGCACCGCCACGACGGCCACGACGGTGAGCCACACGAGCTCGGCGACAAACAGCATCCAGGCCGATGCCTCCGCCGGCATGACGGGCCCTGCCCACAGAATGGCATGGGTTGCCACGGCGCCAACCGTGAGGCGGGTCCGCCAGTCGCCGGCAGCCCCGATGGCCAGCACCACGCCAAGGCCGGCCAGGATGGCCTCGTGCTGGTTCGCGTGGGGCAGGACCAGCGGCGTCGCAATGAACGCGGCTGCGGCCGCGAGCTGCCGGCCGGCTCCCGCAGCCCAGGTAACCGCAAGGGCGACAAGGGTGGCAACGGTGCCGATGACCAACAGCCACGGTCCGGTCCCCAGCCTGGCAACGGCGCCGCGCCAATTGACCATCTCCTCGGGGTGAACGCCCAGCGCGTCCGGCGCCGCGACGCCCAGCAGGTGGGCCGGATAGTCGAGAACGGCGCGGGGCGCGACGACGAGCGCCGCGAGCAGCACGAGCGCGACCAGCACGGCCAACGCGACAACCAGCTCGCCCCAGCGACGCGTCGCCAGCAGCCACACCGCCCAGATGGGCCCCAAGGTCGGTTTCGCGGCGCTCAGCCCGAGGGCGAGGCCAGAGCCACTCACCGAGAGGCCCAACAGCGCGACCACGGCGATGGTCGACTGGCCGCGGATCGCCCCCATCACTGTCGGCCAGGACGTGAGGAGGAGGAGCGTGGCGATGGCGCGAGCCGGGCCGCCGCCGGGCGCCACTCGCCATGTCACGGCGGCCAGCAGAGCGAGCGACGCCACTGTGAAGATGCCAAAGGCTAGGTGGAGCGGCAGCAGGCCGAGTGGCACCAGCAGCGCTGCCAGCCACGGCGGAGAGTTGTACGGCAATGCGCCCCGCACGAAGCTCGGCTCCTCGCCGATCAGCTCCCGCTGCGCCGCCGCCTGGCAGTCGACGTCGTAGAGGCACGCGCCGTCGCCGTCCAGCACGATCCGCGCGGCAACGTGATACGTCATGTAGTCGGACCGCTCGATCGCCCGGAACCCGCCGCCCAGGATGCCGGCGGCAAACACCACCGCCACGATGGTGGCCACCAGCGCGTAGGCCCCGAGGGTGCGCATCGCGGGCGAGGCTAGCACCGCGCGGCAGTACTTCGGGGTGGTGACGGCACGCACCCACCCGTGCCTAGACTCCGCGACATGTCATCCCGGCCCGCTGCAGGCGGGTTTGCGGCTGCCAGCGCGGCCGTCATCGGCTTCTTCGTGGCGGCAGTGCTGCCGCGTGCGACCTGGCCCCTGATCGACGGCGACGTGTGGTGGCACATCCGTGCCGGTCAGGATGTGCTGGCCACCGGCAGCGTTCCGCGCACGGACACCTGGAGCCTGGTTGCGGCCGGAAAGCCGTGGACCAGCCAGGACTGGCTGGCGAACGTCATCCTCGCCGCCGGCCACCAGCTCGGCACATGGGGTGACACGGCCCTGAGCTTCCTGTTCGGCGGCTTCACCGTCCTTGCCTTCTGGCTGCTCTGGCGCGCCATCGCGCTGCGCGTGCCGGCCATCGGCTGGGCGAGCCGCATCGTGTGGCTGAGCATCGGCCTGGCGCTGGCCGGACCGGTCATGGGCGTCCGCGTCCAGGTGCTCGACCTGCTCCTGGCCACCGGGGTCATTTGGCTGCTGTGGCGCTACCTGGTGGATCGCCGCCGGCGATGGCTGGCGGGCCTGCCGCTGCTGACGATCCTGTGGGCGAACCTGCACGCGGGCTGGGTCCTGCTGTTCCTGCTCGCCGGCGCGGTGCTGGTGGGCGAGGCCATCGACCGCGGCTGGGGCCGCGAGCTCGACGGCCAGCCCGCCCTCCGCTGGACCGAGCTGCGAGACCTGCTGATCGCGATCCTCGCCTCCGTCGCAGTCCTGATCGTCAACCCCAACGGGACCGATTTGTACGGCTACCCGCTCTACACCCTCAGCATCACCGCGCTGAACCGCTACGTGATGGAGTGGTTCCCCGCCTCGCTGAACGACCTCTTCGGCTGGCTGCTGCTGGGCTTCGCCGTCGTGGCGGTCGTTCCGTGCCTGGTCTTCGGCCGAAGCCGGCTGCGCACCGCCGACGCCTTCATCCTGGTCGGGCTCACGGTCATGGCCTGGCAGGCCATCCGCTTCCTGCTGATCGTGGGCCCAATCGGGGCAGCGATCGCCGCCGTTGTCCTGTCGCCGGTCATCTCGGCCACCTCGGTGGGACGGCGCATCTCCCCGACCCTGGTGCGATTGCAGCGGCCGCGGTCCGGAGCACTCGGCGCGTTCAACCGGGTTCTGCTCGTCCTGCTCGTTCTCGTCGGGCTGGGCATCTCGCTGCTCCGCGTCAATCCCGCCACGCAGGCGTCGGAGATCGCCCGCGGCCTGCCGGCGGACGCCGTGGGATGGATGGATGCCAACGATCCGGGTGAGCGGATGTTCAACCGCTACGAGTGGGGCGGCTACATCGGGGAGCATCGGCCCGAGCATCCGATCTTCATGGACGGACGGGCCGACGTGTACGGCGACGACCTGCTGAAGATGTACGTCTCGGTCATCGGCCTCCAGGTCGACCCCCAGACCATCATGGACCGCTACCGCATCGACTACGCGATCCTGCCACCGGACTGGCCGCTCGCTGCCTGGTTCGACAAGGCGCCGGGGTGGCGGCGCGCGTACGTGGATGGCACGGCCGTGATCTGGGTGCGCCGATGATCCGGCGCGACCTGGTCGTCCTCTCGCTCGTGGCGTTAGCTGCGCGGGTGCTCGCTGCCGCGCTGGTCGGCTACCCGCCCTACACCGATCCGGCCTACTACTTCATGACCGGCCAGCAGCTCGCCGCCGGCCACGGCTTCACCGCGCCGGCGCTGTGGAGCTTCCTGGAGGTCGGCGGTCACCTGCCGGCCAGTCCCGTGCTGCCCGTGCCGAGCAATGGCCACTGGATGCCGCTCACCGAGATTCTGGCCGCGGCCGGCATCACCCTGTTCGGCGGCCTGCTTGGCGCGTGGCATGCCGCGCAGGTGCCCTTCATCCTGCTGTCGGCCGCGCTCGTGCCGTTCACCTACGTCATTGGCTGGGAGCTGTGGCAGTCGCGGACGGTGGCGCTGGGCGGTGCGGTGCTGGTCCTGCTGGCGGGACCGTTCCTGGTCCTCTATCCGCAGGTCAACAACATCGCCGTGTTCGGCGCGGCCGGCGCCGGCGCCGTGTGGTGCGCAATCCGTGCTGTTCCCACGGCCCGCCCGGCGCCCTGGCTCGTTGCCTCCGGCGCGCTTGCCGGCGTGGCGACCCTCACCCGCGTCGACGGGCTGCTCGTGCTGGTGGCGCCGGTCACCGCCTGGTTCGTCCGCGGCGCTGCCGGCCGCTCCTGGGCACCGCTCCTCGGCGGGTTGGCGGCGTTCCTGGCGGTGCTCGCGCCGTGGCTGGTGCGTGACCTGGTCGTGTTCGGCTCCGCGTTTCCCTCCGCCGGCGGCCACACCCTCTTGATCACCACCTACAACGAGCAGTTCTCCATCGGCGGCGACCCGAGCCCGGCAAGCTACCTTGCCTGGGGATTGCCGGCGATCGTGGGCTCGAAGCTCGCTGCCTGGGGCGAGCTGACCGGTCGGGTGGCGGTCCTGCTGGGCGGCATCTTCGTCCTGCCGTTCCTCTACGGACTGTGGACGGGTTGGCGGCGACGCGAGCTGGCGCCGTTCCTGACCTACTTCGTGGCCGTGTTCTTGGCGATGGGCCTGGTCTTCACCTTCCATGCGCCACGCGGCGCGTTCTACCACTCGGCCGCCGCCTGGCTGCCGTTCGCCGCCCCGCTGGCCGTCGCTTCTCTGGCGCCCGCCGCAACCGCCGCCGGCCGCTGGTGGCGCTTCCTCGCGCGGCCGGCGACGCATCGATTCCTGTTGGTCGCGGGGCTGACGGGCTCGGTGGTGCTTTCCGTGGCAGGCTCAGCCGTCCTGCTGGCCCAATGGCAGGCGAGCCACGACCGGCTGCAGCTGGCGGCGGACTTCCTGGAGTCGCGCCACGCGACCGGCGACCGCGTGCTCGCCTATGACCCGGCGGCGCTCCACGCGCTGAGCGGCAACCCTGGCGTCGCCCCACCGTTCGACCCGTTCCCCGTCATCGGCCGGGTGGTGGACGCCTATCAGCTCCGCTGGGTGGTGGTGACTCTGGCGTCGGGTGAAACGCGGGATCCGTTGGGCCTCTGGGATGGCGCATCGGCCACGGACATTCAAGGCAACCACCCCGCCTTCCTGCCGCAGCAGCCGGTTTTCGAGGCTCCCGGCGTGCGTGTTTTCGAGGTGAGGTAGTACTTCCGGCGCCCTTAGTACTGTTGACCGTCGTCAACTTCGGCCGACAGGATGGATGCCAGGTCCGGTACTACGCCGGGACCCCGTACTCCAGGACAAGGGCTTTGCCGAAGACGACCACGGCCGGCACGCCGGCCATCAACCTCGAGCGGATCCAGGCGCAGGCGACGGATACCGTCCGCCGCGACGCCCGGCGCGTTCGCGATCTCGCCGATCGATATCGGGGGGAGTATCGCGAGCGCCTCGAGGAGTGGGTCCATCTCCGCACTCGCCTGGAGAGCCCGGGCACCACGCGGGCCGCCGCCAGCACCGTGGAGCGGCTGCGCACCCGCCACGAGGAGATGGGCCGTGAGCTGGGCGGGCTGCGCGATCGGCTCAAGCGGCTCGACGCCGCGACGCGTCAGCTGGAGCTGGTCGCCACCTACCTCGCCAGCCCGGAGCCGGGCACCAGCGAGCCTTCGCTGACCGAGGCCGATGATCCCCATTCCGTCGGGCCGCTGCGCATCATCCAGGCCCAGGAAGCCGAGCGGCAGCGCCTGGCCGAGGAGATCCACGACGGACCGGCGCAGGTCCTGACCAACGCCATCTTCCAGGTGGAGTACCTGGACCGCGTGCTCGACGACTCGCCGCGCACGGCACACGCGGAGCTGTCCTTCCTGCGC
>DASSNX010000138.1:0-3253 GCA_035701185.1 Candidatus Limnocylindria bacterium | reverse complement strand
GGCAACGCGGGCCCGAATCGTGCTCGGGCTATACTCGCAGCGCCAAATTCGGACCCTCCACGGGCACCTTCGATGACCGAGAACAGCAACGACCTGTCGCATGCCGGCGAGACGCGCCACCACGCGTTCGTCTTCCCCGGCCAGGGATCGCAGTACGTGGGCATGGCCAGCGCTCTCCTCGAGCGCTCGCCCGAGGCTGCCGCCATCCTGGCGCGCGGTGACGCGGCACTCGGGTTTCCGCTGAGCCGGCTGATCGCCGAAGGGCCGGCCGAGGAGCTGGACCTGACCGTCAATGCGCAGCCGGCCATCCTGGCCACCAGCATCGCTCACCTCGAGGCGCTGAAGGCCGAGGCGGCGCGCGCCGGCGTGGAGCTGAAGCCGTTCCTGCTCGCCGGCCACTCGGCCGGCCAGTACGCCGCCGCGGTCGCCGCCGAGGCGCTCGATTTCGAGACGGCCATGCAGCTCGTCCGCGAGCGCGGCCGGATCATGCAGGAGCGGGGCATCGACGGTGGCATGGGCGCGGTCATCGGCCTCACCGACGAGCAGGTGCATGACATCGTGGACCAGGCCCGCGAGCACGGCGAGATCGCCGTGGCGAACCGCAATGCGCCCGGCCAGATCGTGCTCTCCGGTGTCATCCCGGCCCTCGTCTTCGCCCTGGAGATGAGCAAGACCGTTGGCGCTCGCCGGGCGGTGCAGCTCACCGTCAGCGTCGCCAGCCACTCCCCGCTGATGCGCCGCGCCCGCGATGAGTTCGGCCGCATCCTGGCCAAGGTCCCGTTCCGCGATCCGAAGGTCCCGATGCTCGGCAACGTCCACGCCAGCGTCATCCAGACCGCCGATGGCCTGCGCCGCGAGCTGACCGAGCACCTCGTCCACGGGGTGCAGTGGACGGAGACGATCCGCCGCATGGCGGCCGACGGTGTGACCGACTTCGTCGAGGTGGGCCCGGGACGGGTGCTCACCGGCCTCATCCGGCGCATCACGCCTGACGCCGGCGCACACCCGGTCGACGTGCCGGGGGGCGAAGGCATCTGGCTGCCCACGTGACGGCTCGTCGAGCGGTCGTCACCGGCCTCGGCGTCGTCTCCCCGGTCGGCATCGGAGCCGATGCGTCCTGGGAGGCGCTGATCGCCGGGCGTTCGGGCATTGCCGATATCACCGCCTTCGACACCACCGACTACCCGATCCACATCGCGGGCGAGGTGAAGGGCTTCGACGCCACCCAGTACCTGGACGCCAAGGACGCCCGCCGCCACGACCGCAACACCCACCTGGCCGTGGCCGCCGCCGGTGAGGCGCTGCGCGACGCCGGGCTGCTGAACGGCGAGGGCAAGGTCGACCCGGGCCAGGCCGATCCCGACCGCTTCGGCATGGTGGTCGGTACCGGCATCGGCGGCATCGGCATGATCAGCGACGGCATCCTGACGCTGGCCAACCGCGGCATCGACCGCGTCTCGCCCTTCCTCCTGCCGCACATGATCCCGGATGCCGCCTCGGGCATGGTGGCCATCCAGTACGGCATCCGCGGCCACAACCTGGCGGTCGTCAGCGCCTGTGCGACGGGTGGCCACGCCATCGGCGAGGCGATGGAGGCCATCGTCCGCGGTCAGGCCGACCTGATGCTTGGCGCGGGTACCGAGGCGGTGGTGGTGCCGATCGCGCTGGCGGGCTTCAGCCAGATGAAGGCCCTCGGCTCGCCCATCGACCCGGACACCGGCGAGTACAACCCCGAGATCGCGAGCCGGCCGTTCGACGCCACCCGGAACGGCTTCGTCGTGTCCGAGGGCTCGGCGGTCCTGGTGCTCGAGGAGCTGGACCACGCGCTGGCCCGGGGGGTGACGCCGCTGGCCGAGGTGATCGGCTACGGCTCGAGCGCCGACGCCTTCCACATGGCGGCGCCGGCGGAACGCGGCGAGGGCAACCAGCGGGCCATGCGCGACGCGCTGGCGCGCGCCGGCATCGGGCCCGAGGAGGTCGACTACATCAACGCCCATGGGACGAGCACGCCGCTGAACGATCGCTACGAGTCCGTGGCGATCGAGGAGGTGTTCGGCGATCACGCCCGCACCGGACTGGCCATCAGCTCCACCAAGAGCATGACCGGCCACATGATGGGCGCCGCCGGCGCCTTCGAGCTCTTCACCTGTGTCAAGGCCGTCGCCACCGGCTGCATCCCACCGACCATCAACCTGCGCCATCCCGACCCGGAGCTCACGCTCGATTACGTGCCGAACCAGGCCCGCCAGGCCGATGTACGGGTGGCGCTGTCGAACTCCATGGGCCTGGGCGGCCACAACAGCACCGTCATCGTCCGGCGTTACGAGGCGTGAGCAGCACCGACCGCGGACGCCGGGCCGTCGTCACCGGGATGGGCGCCATCTCGCCCATCGGCAATGACGCCGAGACCTTCTGGAAGAATCTCACCGCCGGCGTCAGCGGCGTGGCGCGCATCACGGCCTACGACCCCTCGAACGAGGAGGTCCGGATCGCGGCCGAGATCAAGGACTTCGAGCCGCGCGACTTCATCGACTTCAAGGCTGCGCGCCGCATGAGCCGATTCAGCCAGATCGCGGTCGCCGCCGCCGCACAGGCCATCGAGTCGTCAGGCCTGGTGATCGACGATTCGAACCGCGACGACATCGCGGTGGTGGTGAACACCGGCGGCGGCGGCATCGGCGACGTGGCTGCCGGAGAGCGGGTCTACCTGGAGCAGGGCCCCACCCGTGTCAGCCCGTTCATGGTGCCAATGCTCTCGCCTTCCATGGCCGCGTGCCAGATCAGCATCCAGAACAAGCTGCGCGGACCGGTGGTGACCAGCGTGGCGGCCTGCGCATCGGGCGTGCAGGCCTTCGTCGAGGCGCAGCGCATGATCGAGCACGGCGACGCGGACGTGGTGATCGCCGGCGGCACCGAGAGTGCCATCCTGCCCGTCGCCTTCGCGGCGCTGGCCAACATGGGCGCCCTCTCGAAGCGCAACGACCAGCCGCAGCAAGCCTCGCGGCCGTTCGACGCGAACCGCGACGGCTTCGTCTTCGGGGAGGCCGCCGGCGTGCTGGTCATTGAGGCCGCCGAGCACGCGGAGCGACGCCGCGCCCAGATCGTGGCCGAGGTGGCCGGCGGCGGGCTGACCGGCGACGCCTTCCACATCAGCGCCCCGGAGCCCTCGGGCGAGGGAGCGGCCCGGGCCATGGCCAAGGGCCTGCGCGATGCCGGCATGGAGGCCGAGCAGATCGACTACGTGGTGGCCCAC
>DASSNX010000137.1:0-10629 GCA_035701185.1 Candidatus Limnocylindria bacterium | reverse complement strand
GTTCCTGGTCACGGCCATGATCCCGGACATGGCGGCCGGATACGTCGCGATCTACGCGAACGCGCGCGGGCCGAACTACGCGACCGTCAGCGCCTGCTCGAGCAGCAACCACGCCATCGGCGACTCGCTCAACATCATCCGTCGTGGCGAGGCGGACGTCATGATCGCCGGGGGCGCGGAGGCGGGCATCGGCGGCATCAACACCATGATCCGCGACATCATCGAGGCGCACGACCTGGGGGTGGAGCGCATCGGCCCGTTCCTGGTCACCTCGATGATCCCGGACATGGGCGCGGGGTACGTTGCCATCTACGCCAACGCGCGGGGCCCGAACTACGCCACGGTCAGCGCCTGCAGCAGCAGCAACCATGCCATCGGGGACGCGCTGAACATCATCCGCCGCGGCGACGCGGAGGTGATGATCGCCGGCGGCGCGGAGGCGGGGATCGGCGAGATCCCGGTCGCGGCCTTCAGCGCCATGCGCGCGCTGTCCACCAAGCGCAACGACGACCCGGCGAAGGCCTCGCGCCCGTTCGACGCCGATCGCGACGGCTTCGTGATGGCCGATGGCGCCGGCATCCTGGTGCTGGAGGCGCTCGAGCACGCCGAGGCGCGTGGCGCCGGCATCCATGCCGAGCTAGTCGGCTACGCGGCCACCGACGACGCCTCGCACATCACCCTGCCGGCACCCGGGGGCCGCGGTGCGGCGGGCAGCATGAGTCGCGCCCTGGCCGATGCCGGCCTGACCACCGATGACATCGACTACATCAACGCCCACGGCACCAGCACCGGGCCCAATGACCGATCCGAGACGGCGGCCATCAAGACGGTCTTCGGTGAGCGTGCCTACGCGGTGCCCGTCTCCAGCACGAAGAGCATGACCGGTCACATGCTGGGCGCCGGCGGCGGCGTGGAGGCCATCGCCTGCATCCGCGCCATCGAGGAGGGCTGCCTGCCGCCGACCATCAATTACGAGTTTCCGGACCCGGAATGCGACCTGGATTACGTGCCGAACGAGGCGCGGCGCGCCGAGGTGCGCACCGCCATGAGCAACTCCTTCGGCTTCGGCGGTCACAACGCCACGCTGATCTTCCGGCGGTATGACGCTCAATGACCGAGCGCAGCGAGAGCGACGCGGTCTTGCGCGCCGTGGACCTGCTGACGCCCGCCTTCGAGGCCAGCGGCCTGGACGAGCTCGAGGTGGAGGCCGGGGAGCTGGTCGTGCGCCTGGCACGCACGCCTCCCACGCCTGCCGCGTCCGCCCCGGCGGCACCGCCCGCAGCTCCGCAGCAACCCGCCCTGGCGGCGGCGCCCGCCTCGGGCAGCCCGTGGGGCGAGCCGGCGGCCGGCATGCGCTTCGTGGTGGCGCCGCTCACCGGCGTCTGGTACTCCGCACCGTCACCGGGCGCGCGGGCCTATGTGCAGGAGGGCGACGAGGTCAGCGTGGGCTCGGTCATCGGCCTCATCGAGGCCATGAAGCTGTTCAACGAGATCAAGTCGGACGTCGGCGGCCGGGTCTCCCGGACGCTGGTCGACAGCGGCACGCTGGTGAAGCGCCAGCAGCCATTGCTGGAGGTGGATCCGCACGGATGAGGACGCTCGGCAGGAGGCAGGCATGACGGCGAACGCGGTCATCACCGGGTGGGGGATGTACGCGCCGCAGCGCGTCATGACCAACGACGAGCTGGCGACCATGGTCGACACCTCGGACGAGTGGATCCAGACGCGCACCGGCATCAGGGAGCGGCGTATCGCCGCGCCCGACGAGACCACCACCACGCTGTCGGTGAACGCCGCGCGCGACGCCCTGGCGGTGGCCGGCCTCGACCCGAAGGACCTGGACCTGGTGATCGTGGCCACCTGCTCGCCAGATTACCCGCTCCCTGCCACGGCGGTGCTGGTGGCCACCGAGCTCGGCGCCACGCGCGCCGCCGGCTTCGACCTGCAGGCGGCCTGCTCCGGCTTCCTCTACGCGCTGGCCGCGGGCACCGGCTTCATTCGCGGCGGCATGTACCGCAACGTGCTGGTCATCGGCGTCGAGATTCTGAGCCGCTTCATCAACTGGCACGATCGCAGCACCTGCGTGCTGTTCGGTGACGGAGCTGGTGCGGTACTGCTCTCCGCATCGGACCAGCCCGGCGGCCTGCTGGGCTGGGAGCTGTTCAGTGACGGCACCGGCTGCAACGCGATCATCGTGCCGGGCGGCGGCAGCGCCCATCCCGCGTCCGCCGAGACGGTCGCCAAGGAGATGCACTACATCCAGATGCTGGGCAGCGACGTGTACAAGTACGCCACCCGCCAGCTCGCCGAGTCCGCGTCCGCCGCGCTGGCCAACGCGGGGCTCAGCGCCGACGACATCGACCAGTTCGTCTTCCACCAGGCCAACCTGCGGATCATCCGCAGCGTGGAGAAGGCGCTCTCCATCCCCGAGGAGAAGGTCTTCGTCAACATCGAGAAGTACGGCAACACCTCGGCGGCGTCGGTGCCGATGGCGCTCGTCGAGGCCATTGCCGCCGGCAAGATCAAGCCGGGCGATCGACTGCTGATGGTGGCGTTTGGCGCCGGCTACACGGCGGGCGCCGCGGTGGTGGAGTGGACGGCCGATCCCGCTCGCGCCTTCCTGGCGCCCGGCGACCAGACGCGCATGGGCAGGCCACGTTCCGGGGCACCCGAGCTGGCGGCGGCGCGCTGATGTTCGACCTCAGCGGCAAGGTCGCGCTGGTCACCGGCGGCAGCCGTGGCCTGGGCCGGGCGATCGCGCTGGCCTACGCCAGGCAGGGCGCCGACGTGGCGGTCAACTACCGCGGCAACCAGGAGGCGGCCGACGAGACGGCCGCGGCCATCCGATCGGCCGGAAGGCGGGCGGAGGTCATCCAGGGCGACACGTCGGCCGGCCGCGAGGCGTGCGAGGCCATCGTCAAGGCGGCGATCGATGCGTTCGGCAGGGTCGACATCCTGGTCAACAACGCCGGCATCACCCGGGACAACCTGCTGATGCGCATGGGCGAGGAGGAGTGGGACGCCGTCCTGTCCACCAACCTGGACGGACCCTTCTGGATGACCCGCGCCATCGCACGCCCGATGATGAAGGCCCGATCCGGCCGCATCATCAACATGTCCAGCGCCGCCGGGCGGATGGGGAATCCCGGCCAGGCGAACTACTCGGCGGCCAAGGCGGGGCTCATCGGCCTCACCAAGACGACAGCGCGCGAGCTGGCCAGCCGGGGGATCACCTGCAATGCCATTGCCCCGGGGCTGATCGAGACCGATCTGACCGCTGACCTGCCAGCCGCCGCCACCGAGGCGCTGACCACGCTCACGCCGCTCGGCTACGTCGGCAGCGTGGACGACGTGGCCGCCGCCGCGGTCTACTTCGCCTCCGACGAGGCGCGCTACGTCACCGGCCAGGTGCTGGGCGTGGACGGCGGCATCGTGATGGGCGCCTGAGCCGCCCCTCGGCTGACGGGATCGGCACAGGGATTGCTGCCAGAATTGCCGCACATCACCTGACGACACCTGTGAGAAGGAGACCCCATGCTCACCCTGCGCTCCCTGCTGCGCCCGACGCGGCGCGTCCACGCCCACTGCGACATCCCCTGCGGCATCTACGACCCGGAGCAGGCCCGCATCGAGGCGGAGTCCTGCCTGCGCATCATCGAGAAGCACGACGCCAGCGACGACAAGCTCTTCAGGGCCCGATGCATCCACGTCAAGGAGGAGCGCGCCGAGCTCGTGAAGCACCACCTGGACGTGCTGTGGCACGACTACTTCAAGCCGGAGCACCTGGAGAAGTACCCGGACCTCCACACCACCTTCTGGAACGCCAGCAAGGCGGCGTCGAAGGTCAAGCAGTCGATGGACGCGGCCGCCGCGCGCGATCTGCTGAGCCAGATCGACACCATCGACGAGATGTGGAAGGCCACCGGCGGCCCGGAGAAGACGCGCGTCAACGGGCGGCCCTCCTGAGCCAGCGGTAGTCCAATGCCAGCGGAGAGGGGCCCCAGGCGGGCCCTTTTCCTTTTCCTTGGCTCGCTCGCCGGGATCGCGGCCACGGCGGTCGCTGCCGGCCGGCGGCTCGATGTGGTGGAGGTCACCGGCCACTCCATGGCCCCGACGCTGCTCCCCGGGGACCGGCTGCTGGTCGAGGCGCTGAGCTACCGCCGCCGGCCGCCACGCCCCGGCGAGATCGTGCTGGCGCGCGACCCGCGGCAGCGAGACCGGGAGCTGGTGAAGCGCATCTCCCACGTCGACCCGTCGTCAGGCAGCGCCGAGCTCGAGGGCGACGCGGCGGATGACAGCACCGATTCGCGCACCTTCGGCCCGGTGCCGCTGGAGGACGTTCGCTGGCGCGCCGTGGTGCGCTGCTGGCCGCTGGGCCGCATCGGCCGCCTCCGCGGCCGCTAGACAGCGAAGGCCGCGATGGCCTCCACGCAGGCAGCCAGTTCGGCGGGCAGCATCTGCACGGTCGGGCCGGCCTCGGCCGCGACCAGCCACTCCGCCCCCGCGTTCGGCCGCACGGCCACCCGGGCCTGCGGGGCGCGGTCGCGCAGGAAGCCGACCACCGGACCGAGGCCTGCGTCCCCGTACTCTTCGCGCACGGCCCCGGTATCAATAAGGACCATGTCCGGCTGGCGCAGGATCACGGCCTGGTGCAGGCGCGCGGCGTCGTTGTAGAAGAAGGCCAGCGACTGCAGCAGCCGCGCCTCGATGGCGGCCGCCAGCTCACGGTCGCGGGTCAGGCAGTAGACGAGCATCGGCGGCGCTGCTCCATGCGGCCTGCTGAGGGGCTGCGCAAGGGTAGCAGTAGAATTGAGGGTCCATGGTGACCACCAAGCCCGCGCGTCGGGACCCTGCCCGCGACCTCACCGCGCCGCGCCACCAGGCGCTCGGCAGCCTGCTGGGCCGCGTCTGGGCCGTCGACCAGGTGGGTGCGCAGGAGCGGGCCGCGGCCCTGGCCAAGCGCAGCATCAAGCGCGACTCGAAGCTCTGGGCGCTGGACATGATCATCCGCATGACGGATCTCACCACGCTCGAGGGCAAGGACACGCCGGGCAAGATCCGGGCGCTGGCCGGCAAGGCCCGACGGCCGGATCCCACCGACCCGTCCGTTCCGTCGGTCGCGGCGCTGTGCGTCTATCCCGCGATGGTTCCCGCCGCCAAGCGCGCCCTGGAGGGATCGAGCGTGAAGGTCGCGGCGGTGGCCACCTACTTTCCGTCCGGGCAGGCGCCGCTCGAGGTGAAGCTGGCTGACGTGCGCCAGGCGGTGGCGCTCGGTGCGGACGAGATCGACATGGTCATCGACCGCGGGGCGTTCCTGGCCGGCGAGTATGCCCGCGTCTACGACGAGATCGTGGCGGTCAAGGAGGCGTGCGACGACGCGCACCTCAAGGTCATCCTGGAGACGGGCGAGCTGGAGACGTACGACAACGTGCGCCGGGCCTCGGTTCTGGCCATGGCCGCCGGCGCCGACTTCATCAAGACGAGCACCGGCAAGGTGCAGCCGGCGGCCACGCTGCCCGTGACGCTGGTCATGCTGGAGGCCATCCGCGACTTCTATCAGCAGACCGGTCGAGCGGTGGGGATGAAGCCGGCCGGCGGCATCCGGACGGCGAAGGAGGCCATCGGCTACCTGACGGTCCTCTATGAGACCCTCGGCGCCGACTGGATGACGCCCGACCGCTTCCGCTTCGGCGCCAGCAGTCTCGTCAACGACGTGCTGATGCAGATCCGCAAGGAGCGCTCCGGCCGCTACTCAGGCGGCGACTACTTCACGCTCGACTGACCGCCGCCCGCGTGATCACGGTCGCTCCCGGCACGATCCAGGTCTGGTCGGACATCGGCTGTCCGTGGGCCCATGCCGCCGTGTGGCGGCTGTGGGATGCTCGCCGGCGGCTCGGTCTGGACGACCAGGTGCGCTTCGACCATCACGTCTTCCCGCTGGAGCTGTTCAACTCGCAGGCCACGCCGCGCAACGAGCTGGAGCCGGAGATGCCGGCCTGCGCCAGCCTGGCGCCGCGTGCCGGCTGGCAGACCTGGTCGGCGCCGGAGTGGACATATCCGGCGACCATGCTCCCCGCCATGGAGGCGGTGCAGGCCGCCAAGGAGCAGGGCCTGGCGGCCTCCGAGGCGCTGGATCGCGGCCTGCGCCGGGCGTTCTGGGGT
The DNA here is from genome assembly GCA_035701185.1 of Candidatus Limnocylindria bacterium. Lineage (GTDB taxonomy): Bacteria > Chloroflexota > Limnocylindria > QHBO01 > QHBO01 > DASSCW01. The sequence continues at coordinate 4,467 of DASSNX010000137.1, read as the reverse complement.
GAGTCACGCTGCGTCAGCATGCGGCACGTGATCCTGGAGGTCGCCTCCGAGACGGACGGTCTGGATATCGCCCAGCTGGCCGCTGCACTGGACGCGGGGCGTGCCCGCCACGTCATCTTCGCCGACTGGGAGATTGCCAAGACTGACGCCGTCCAGGGCTCGCCGCACCTCTTCCTGGCGGACGGCACCAACGCCCAGAACCCGGGCCTCGAGGTTGACTGGAACGAAGGAGCCGATGGCATCTGGCTGCCCACGATCGTCGCCGATGCGGCCTACGTCTACGACGATTACGTCCGCCGCGCGGCTGCCTGAGCGGCTGCCGCTGCGACCACCGGACGCCTGAGCCGATGCTGAGCCGATGCGCCGATCTCACGCGGCCGCTCGCCACAGCGTTTCACCCGACGTGAGCCTGCCACCCTTCCAGGTGCTGGTGGACACGCATGCCACGGAGCTGCATCGGTTCCTGGCCGCGTCCATCGGTCCGGACCTGGCCGAGGATTGCCTGCAGGACACGTTCATCTCGGCGCTGCGCGCCTATCCGCGGCTCCGTCACGGGGAGAACCTGCGTGCCTGGCTGTACACCATCGCCCATCGCAAGGCCACCGACGTCGTGCGACGTCACGCGCGTCGACCGGCGAGCGTCGACCTGGACGGGATGCCGCCGGGACGCGAGCCGAGTGTCGCTCCCCACGAGCCGCCCGACGACGGTCTCTGGCGCCGGGTCCGCGCCCTTCCCGGCAAGCAGCGAGCGGCGGTCGTCCATCGGTTCGTCATGGACCTGGACTACCGCGCCATCGGCGAGCTGATGGGGACGAGCGAGGAAGCCGCCCGGCAGAACGTCAGCGCCGGGCTGAAGCGCCTGCGACAGGAGCTGGACCGATGAACGATCTCGAACGACGCCTGGCCCAGGGCGAGGCGGCCGCCTTCGACGCCGAGCGGCTGATGGCCGATTTGGGCCGCCATGCTGCCGAGGCGGGTCTGGCCGACGTCGCCTACGGCACCATGGATTCGCCCGTCGGCGAGCTGCTGGTCGCCGTCACGGAGCGCGGCCTGGTGCGAGTGGCGTTCAGCAGCGAGCTCTCCGACGAGGTGCTCGCGGAGCTGGCGGCTCGCGTCAGTCCCCGCGTACTGCGCCTGCCGGCGCGGACGGACGAGGTGCGGAGGGAGCTGGACGAATACTTCGCCGGCGACCGGCAGCAGTTCGACGTGCCGGTCGACTGGTCGCTCGTGCGCGGCTTCGCCCAGGGCGTGCTGCACGCCACCGCGCGGGTGCCGTTCGGCCAGACCACCACCTACCGCCAGGTGGCGGAGGCGGCCGGCTCACCGCGCGCGTCGCGGGCCGCCGGCAATGCGCTCGGCGCGAACCCGATTCCGATCGTGGTGCCCTGCCACCGCGTGCTGCATTCCGGCGGCGGCCTCGGCGGCTACGCCGGTGGCCTCGACCGCAAGCGGACGCTGCTCACGCTGGAGGGTGTCCTCCCCGGGTAACGGCGTGCTACCGGGCAGCGCCGGCGGCGAACCTGAGCATCACGTCACCCGCGCTGAGCACCGCCAGTCCGCCCAGCGCCACGAGCGGCAGGGCGACCGCCAACCGGCGCCAGCGAGTGCCGCTCCGCAGCACGAGCAGCGCCACCCCCGCGCCGACGATGTCCGCCACCGCCACCTGCATGTACGTCCGATCCCACTCGATCCCGGTCCAGACCTCCAGCAGGATGAGGCGGTGGGCGGCCTCTGCCAGCAACAGGCCGCAGACCAGGGCCACGGCCGCCGCTCCCCAGCGGGCGCGATCGCTGCGCCACGCGCCGCCGGCGAGACCGAGCAGGCCACCGGCCAGGACGGCCGCGACCGCCCAGACGGCCAGGAACGGCAGCAGGAAGGCGGCGCCGCCGGCCAGGAAGCCGGCGTAGTACGTCACGACCGCGGCCAGCAGCGCCACGGCGCCGGCCAGCGCGCCGCTGCGCGGGGCACGCTGCAGCGCGCCGGCGGCAAAGGCGAGGATGATCCACGGCGAGGCGGCGTTGGCGAGCCCGTTGATGACCATCAGCTGGACGCCGTCGCCGCGGGCGCTGAACAGGCCCAGCAGGACGCCCAGCAGCAGCGCCGCCAGGATCGTCACGCCGCGGGGCGCTCGCGCTCGGTCACGGGCGCCAGTCTATCGGCGCACCAGCCGGGCTCGGCCGGGACCGGGTGCGATAATCGGGCGGTCATGACGATCACCAAGAAGCCGGAGCCCCGGCCGGCCGCCGCGAGCTGGGGGCTGGCGGCACGGGGCACGGTGCCGTGGGAGTACGCATCGGCCCCAGAGGCGACCGACCACATCACCATCCAACCCGAGTACGGGCTGTTCATCGACAACGAGTTCCGCCCGAGCCGGCCGCGCGCCAGCTTCGAGGTCATCAACCCGGCGACCGAGGAGCGCCTGGCCAGGGTCGCCAGGGCCTCGAAGGCCGATGTCAACCGGGCCGTCGCCGCCGCCCGCCGCGCCTACGACACCACCTGGTCGCGGCTGCCCGGCGGGGAGCGGGCGAAGTACCTCTACCGCATCGCGCGCATCCTCCAGGAGCGAAGCCGCGAGTTCGCCGTGGTCGAGACGATGAACTCGGGCAAGCCGATCAAGGAGTCGCGCGACGTCGACGTGCCGCTGGCCGCGGCGCATTTCTTCTACTACGCCGGCTGGGCCGACAAGCTCGACTACGCCTTCCCCGGTCGCACGCCGCGCTCCCTGGGCGTGGCCGCGCAGGTCATCCCGTGGAACTTCCCGCTGCTGATGCTGGCCTGGAAGATCGCCCCGGCCCTGGCGGCGGGCAACACCGTCGTCCTCAAGCCCGCCTCAACGACCCCGCTGACCGCCTACCTGTTCGCCGACGTGGTGCGCCAGGCGGACCTGCCACCCGGCGTGGTCAACATCATCACGGGGCCGGGCGAGATCGGGATGGAGCTGGTCAGCCACCCGGACGTCAACAAGGTGGCGTTCACCGGCTCAACCGCGGTCGGCAAGATGATCGCCCGGGCGGTGGCCGGGTCGAAGAAGAAGCTGACGCTCGAGCTCGGGGGCAAGGCGGCGAACATCGTGTTCGACGACGCGCCGCTCGACCAGGCGATCGAGGGGATCATCAACGGGATCTACTTCAACCAGGGCGAGGTGTGCTGCGCCGGCTCGCGGCTCTTCGCCCAGGAGAGCGTCTACGAGCCGCTGCTCGACAAGCTCAAGGACCGCCTCTCGACGCTGCGTGTCGGCGACCCGCTGGACAAGAACACCGACGTCGGCGCCATCAACTCGGCCGGGCAGCTGGCCAAGGTCCAGGAGCTCGTCCAGGCGGGGATCGACGAAGGCGCCGAGATCTTCCAGCCGGACTGCCAGCTCCCTGATCGCGGCTACTTCTTCCGGCCCACCCTGTTCACCGGCGTCAGCCAGTCGCACCGCATCGCCCAGGAGGAGATCTTCGGCCCGGTGCTCAGCGTGCTGACCTTCCGCACGCCGGAGGAGGCGATCGAGAAGGCCAACAACACGCCGTACGGCCTCTCCGCTGGAGTGTGGACCGAGAAGGGCAGTCGCATCTTCAAGATGGTTGGCGCCATGCGCGCCGGCGTGGTGTGGGCCAACACCTTCAACCGCTTCGACCCAACGTCGCCGTTCGGCGGCTACAAGGAGTCCGGGTACGGGCGTGAGGGCGGGCTCCACGGGCTGGCCGCCTACCTCGACGTCAGCCCGAACGGGACCAACGGCCGATGAGCCCCGCCGCCCGTCGTCCCGCGGCCACCCGCGCACGCTCCGCGCGCCGGGCATCGGTCCTCGACGAGCGGAAGCCCGCTCCGCTGGCCACCACCAACGGCCGGAACGCCGCTGATCGGCTGGACGTGCGCAAGACCTACAAGCTCTACATCGGCGGCCAGTTCCCGCGCACCGAGTCCGGTCGCGCCTATGAGGTCTTCGACGCGCGCGGTCGGCTGCTGGCCAACGCCTGCCGCGGCACGCGGAAGGACATCCGCGACGCCGTTCGCGCAGCGCGCAGCGCGTTCCCAGGCTGGTCGGCGCGCACCGCGTTCAACCGCGGCCAGATCCTGTACCGCATCGCCGAGCTGATGGAAGGGCGGCGCGACCAGTTCATCGCCGAGGTGATGGCGGCAGAGGGCGTCGGCCGGCAGCGCGCCACGCGGCTGGTGAACGCGGCCATCGACCGCTGGGTGTGGTACGCGGGCTGGGCCGACAAGTACACCCAGACGCTCGGCACGGTGAACCCGGTGAACGGCAGCTTCTTCAACTTCAGCGTCCCGGAGCCGACCGGCGTGGTCGGCATGATCGCCCCGGAGGAATCGAGCCTGCTGGGGCTGGTCAGCCGTCTGGCGCCGATCATCGTCTCCGGCAATGCCGCCGTGGTCGTCGCGTCGGAGTCGCGGCCGCTGCCGGCGGTGACGCTCACCGAGGTGCTCGCCACGTCCGACGTGCCAGGCGGCGTCGTCAACCTG
>DASSNX010000136.1:0-6142 GCA_035701185.1 Candidatus Limnocylindria bacterium | reverse complement strand
GGCAATGGCCCGCACCACTCGCCTCGGCATCCTGGCCGGCACGCTTCTGGTCCTCGTGGCCGGCACCGCGCTGGCGACGCGCACCTCGCACCCACAGCCCCAGGTCCCTGCTGCCGCGAGCCACGAGGCCGAGACACCGCCCAGCGCTGACGAGCTGGGTCACGCCGTGGATCGGCTCCACGCCAGCGGCATCGATGCGACGTCCGCGCAATTGGGGGCACTGGCCAAGGACTATGGCCTGGGCGGCGCAGTCCGCCTGCTGGCCTGGGCCGATGCCAGCGGCAAGAGCCTGGACGAGCTGAAGGCCATGCGGGACTCCGGCAAGGGCTGGGGCCAGATGGCCAACGAGCTCGGCCTGAACCCGGGCATCGGCTCGATCATGGGCCAGGGCGGCGAGCACGGGCGCGAGAACGCCCCGGGCCAGACCAAGGACAAGCCCGACCGCGACGACGCCGGCGAGGACGAGCCCGACGACGCCGAATCACCGGCGAACTGACCCCCGGAAATCCCCTCGTCCCCGCCCCGGCCTATGCTTGACGGCCGATGACCCTCTATCACCTCGACGACGAATCGACGCTCGACTCCCCCATCGTGGTGGCGGCCTTCGACGGCTGGGTGGATGGCGGCCGCGCCGGGACGCTGGCCGCTGACCAGCTGGCCGAGGGGGCGCACCCGGTGGCGACCTTCGACGCCGATGCGATCTACGACTACCGCGCGCGGCGCCCGGTGCTCGAGATCCTCAACGGCAAGCTGATGGACCTGGAGTGGCCGGCGCTGCGGCTGGTCGGCAGGCGCATCGGCGAACGGGACCTGCTGGTCCTGACCGGCGCCGAGCCGGACTACCGCTGGCGCCAGCTGTCGGCCGATGTCGTGAAGCTGACGAAGCAGCTGGGCGTGGTGACCTGGGTCAGCTTGGGCGCCATCCCGGCCACCGTCCCCCATACGCGTCCCGTTCCGATCCTGGGGACCGCGTCATCCGCCGGCCTGCTGCCCGAGGACGTGCCGCAGGGGCCCGAGGGCCAGCTGCGGGTGCCATCGGCCCTGGTGTCCGTGCTCGAGCTGGCGGTCACCCGTGCCGGCATCCCGGCCGTCGGCTTCTTCGCCCAGGTGCCGCACTACGCCTCCGGCGCGTTCCCGAACGCGGCGGTCGAGCTGCTGGGACGCCTTGGCAACTTCCTGGGCACCGATATCCCCCTCGGCGACCTGCCGAAGCGCGCCCTGGAGACGCGGGCGCTGCTGGATGCCGCCGTGTCGGCCGAGGAGCGGACGCGCAGCTACGTCGAGCGGCTGGAGGCCATGGCCGACGAGGCACGGCTGCCCGCCGGCGACGAGCTCATCGCCGACATCGAGCGCTTCCTGCGCGATCGCGGCAGCGGAGACGACGACAACGGCGGCGGTCTGCCGAACTGACCTCGGCCGCTAGTCGCGGTTGCCGCGCAGCGCCCGGAGCACCAGCAGGACGATCGCGGACCCCAGGATCGCGATCAGCAGCGCACCCAGGAAGCCCGACGCCTGGTTCTGGTTCAGGAGACCTGTCCAGATCCAGCCGCCCAGCAGGCCACCCACGATGCCGATGATCGTCGTGCCGATGCAGCCGTTGCGCTCGCGGCCGGGCACGAACCAGCCGGCCACCGCGCCGGCGATGAGGCCGATGACGATCCAGGCGATCCAGCTCAAACCTTCAGGCATGTGCGGAATCCTACGACGTGCCGGGAGTCATCGGCTTGGTGAAGTCCGCCAGGACCGCGCCGTTGCGGACGGTGACCGGGAAGGCCGTCAGCCGGGGATCGCCGGTCTTGAACGGAAAGCCCTCGAACGTCCAGGTGACACCGCGGCAATCGCGGAGCCGATCCCCCGCGATGGCGAGGGCGCAGCGGTTGACCGGGCTCCAGGCCCCCACCACCGAGTAGCCGTCCTGGCCGGGCAGCGGCGCGATGACGACGCTGTAGCCGACCTCGTCGCCGCGCACCACCTCGCCGGGCAGGTTGTGCGGGTCGTTCAGCCGGATCTCGATTAGCTTCGGTCCCTTGTCCGCCTCACCCACGGCGAGGAGCGGAAAGTTGGCGTCATCCCGTGGCCCGGCCAGGCTGAAGATGAGCGGCCGCACCAGCAGTGTGATCACCAGCAGCGCCGCCACCGCCAGCAGCGAGAGGACGACGTAGCGCCGTACCGGAACATCCGGCTCGTCTCGGGTCGTGGTCATCTCATGCCGGCGGGACGAGCTCGATCAGCGTCGCCCCCGTCACGTTGACGAGCAGCGTTGGCCCGTGGCGCACGGTCCGCCCGTCCACGCCGCGCCGGATCAGCGCCGTGTGGCCGTGGATCCACAGCGGCGGGGCCAGCCGGGCGAGCAGCCAGCGGAATGCGCGGAAGCCGCGATGCGCGGGGTCCGAGGCGTCGTTCCAACCCCGGGGAGCGGCGTGGCTCACGACCACGAGCGGGGTGCGGCGGATCGCTGCCGGAAACGCGCCCAGCACGCGCCGCCACATGGCGAAGCCGGAAACCTGCTGGTCGATGTCCGGCCGGCCATGCGGCGCGTAGCGCGGCGAGCCGGAGAAGCCCAGCAGGCGCAGGCCACGCTCGTCGTGGACGCGGCCGTCGACCATCGGCTCTGGCAGGTGCTCCTGCTCGGTCTCCCAGGCCTCGCCGACGTCGTGGTTACCCCGCACGTAGAGGAGCGGCGCGGCGAAGGCATCGGCCAGGAAGGCAAGGTAGCCCGGGTCCAGGTCGCCGGCACCGAGCACCAGGTCGACCTGGCCGATGGTGTCGCGCGACGCCTGGCTGTCCAGTGTCGGGTCCCGCTCGTCGGAGACGGCGAGGAGCTGCAGCGGCCGGCCGTCGCGTTCGGCGAAGGCGCGCGGGTCCGGCCAGGCCAGGCGCAGGCGGTCGGTCACGTGGTCTGCTCGGCGTCGTGATCGCCCGGTTCGTCGGGCGTGGCGCGCTCCGAGGGACGGGTCAGCTGCTCACGTCGCAGCTCCTCGATCATCGGGCGGTGCTCTGCCGTCCGCGACTGCCGTCCCGTGGCGGCCTGCTGCAGCTCATCGGCCCCCAGCAGGAGCTGCGCGGCGTCGTGATGCTCCTCATCGGCCTCCGGTGCCCGTTCGACGCCCGGCAGGACGAGCTCGGTGACGTCCGCGTCCACGGCCACGGCCCCCGCCTCGCGGGCGGCTGCCACGCGGTTATGGCCGTCGGCCACGAAGTAGTCGTTCCCGACCTGCACCAGCTCGACGGCGGGCAGCATGGAAAGATCGGACGTGGCACGCCGGATGCGTTGCCAGCGGGCCTGCCAGTTCCGGCCGCGCAGGCCGGGCAGGGGCAGGAAGTCGGCCGTGTTCTGAGAGGGATGCCGCGTGGTTCCCACGATCTTGTCCAGCGGAACGATCTGCAGGCCGCGCGGCCGGCGGAGCGCCGTGGCCGCCGCGGGATACCTGTCATACAGCGACGGCAGCACCGCTGGGCTGCGCCGGAGACGAGGGAGGCGGTGGCGAAACAATCGGCCACGGAGCATGGACAGGAGACCTTGCGGGGTGCTCTATGATGACAGCCTCGCGGTGAGACGCCCATCCGACGCTGGGACTCCCCACTTGCTGGAGGATGCTTGATGGCGACCGTCACCTTCGATCACGTCTACAAGCGGTACAGCGCCGACGTGGTCGCCGTGAACGACCTGAATATCGAGATTGCCGACGGCGAGTTCCTGGTCCTGGTGGGACCGTCGGGCTGCGGCAAGACCACCGCCCTGCGCTGCGTGGCAGGCCTGGAGACGATCAGCGAGGGGAAGCTGTTCATCGGCGACCGGGTCGTCAACGACGTCGCTCCCAAGGACCGCGACATCGCCATGGTCTTCCAGAGCTACGCGCTCTACCCGCACATGTCGGTCTACGACAACCTGGCCTTCGGCCTGAAGCTGCGCAAGACCCCCAAGGCCGATATCGACAAGCGCGTCAAGGAGGCCGCCGGCATCCTGGGCCTCGAGCGCTTCCTGGACCGCAAGCCCAAGGCCCTGTCCGGCGGCCAGCGCCAGCGCGTGGCGCTGGGACGGGCCATCGTCCGCGAGCCGGCCGTCTTCCTGATGGACGAGCCCCTCTCCAACCTGGACGCCAAGCTGCGGGTCCAGACCCGCGCCGAGATCGCTCGCCTGCACCAGCGCCTCGGCACGACCACCATCTACGTGACCCACGACCAGGTCGAGGCCATGACCATGGGCGACCGCATCGCGGTCATGAAGGATGGCGTGCTCCAGCAGGTTGGCACGCCGCAGGAGCTCTACGACAACCCGGTCAACGTGTTCGTGGCCGGGTTCATTGGTTCGCCGGCAATGAATTTCGCCACCGTCAAGGCCACCGAGGGCGAGGACCTGATGCTGGGCAGCTCGAAGCTGACGCTTTCGGGCCGCGCCGCGAAGGCCGCCGCGGATCGGCCCAAGGGCTCCGACCTGTTGATCGGGTTCCGTCCGGAGCACCTCGATGTGGCCAACGGCAGCGGGGACGTCATGAAGATCCCCGCCCGGGTGGACGTGGTCGAGTACCTCGGCAACGAGGAGCTGATCCACGCCCAGGCCGAGGACCACGAGATCGTTGCGCTCATCCCGTCCGAGCGCAAGGTGAAGCCGGGCGAGCAGGTCGAGCTCGGCGTGCCGCTGGACAAGCTGCACGTGTTCGACCCGGAGACTGAGCAATCCCTGATCAAGGGAGGGCAGAACTGACCCTGCCGGATGGCAGGCGGAGGGACCCACGCGCGAGGCGAACCGAGACGCCTTCGCTGAGACGGCCGGCCGAGACGGCTGGCGATACAGGTGGAGGACACTGATGGTGCCACGGCCGATGCGGATCGCATCAGTCATCGCAGCCGCCGCCCTGATTCTGGTGGCGTGCTCCAACAACAACAACGGCGGCGCATCTGGCGGCGGTGGCGGTGGCGGAAATACCGTCTCCATGCTCGTCGTCTTCGGCGGCGACGAGCTGAAGAACTTCGAATCGGCGCTGAAGCCGTTCGAGGACGCCAACCACATCGACGTCAAGATCGAGAGCAACCGCGACGCGAATGCGATCCTGCAGACGCGCATCGACGGCGGCAACCCGCCTGACGTCGCCGGCCTGCCCGGCCCGGGTCCGATGGCCCAGTGGGCGCGCGACGGCGACCTCAAGGAGATGCCGCAGGACGTCAAGGACACGCTCGCCAGCGACTACAGCGACACGTACACGTCGGCCGGCAGCGTCGATGGCAAGCTGGTGGGCATCTTCGCCAAGGTCAGCCTCAAGGGCCTGATCTGGTACAACCCCAAGGCTTTCCAGGCTGCCGGCTACCAGGTCCCGACCGACGATGCCAGCTTCCAGGCGCTGGTGGACAAGATCGCCAATGACGGAACCCCGCCGTGGGGCATCGGCCTGGAGAGCGGCGCGGCCACCGGCTGGCCGGCCACCGACTGGATCGAGGACTTCATGGTCCGCCAGTCCGGTCCCGACAAGTACGACGAGTGGTGGCAGGGCAAGCTGAAGTTCAGCAGCCCCGAGGTCAAGGCCGCATTCGAGGCCTTCGGCAAGTGGGCCACCGACGAGAAGTACACCTTCGGCGGCCCCAACAAGGAGCTGACGCTGGCCTTCGGCAACAGCGGCGACTGCATGTTCGCCGACAAGCCGCAGTGCTACCTGGTCCACCAGGGCAGCTTCATGAGTGGCTTCTTCGAGACCAACTTCCCCGACAAGGCGAAGGCGGGCGAGACGTACGACTACTTCATGATGCCGGGCCAGCAGTTCAACGCCATCACCAACTCCGGTGACGTGTTCGGCATGTTCAACGACACCGACGCGGCCAAGAAGCTGATGGCGTACCTGGTGAGCAAGGACTTCCAGGAGGCCTGGGTCAAGACCGGTGGCGTCCTCTCGGCGAACAAGAACGTTTCGCCGGACACCTATCCGGACGAGACCGGCAAGCGCGCGGCGCAGGATCTGGCGAACGCCGAGATCATCCGCTACGACGCTTCCGACCTCATGCCGTCCTCGTTGAACGACGCGTTCTTCAAGGCGGTGGGCCAGTACCTCCAGAACCCGGATCAGCTGGATACGATCCTGAAGGGCCTGGACGACGCCCAGGCGCAGGCCTACCAGCAGTAGCCTCATCCGTCGGGCGGCCGAGCCTTCGG
>DASSNX010000135.1:0-22784 GCA_035701185.1 Candidatus Limnocylindria bacterium | reverse complement strand
CCCACCCGACCTTCGGCACGACCACCACGCGAGGCGAAATGGCACTTCCCAACCCGGCCCTGCAGCAGATCCCGGACAGCTACAAGTACGGCTGGCACGACCCCGAGATGGTGCCGCTCAACATCATGAAGAAGGGCCTCTCCGCCGAGGTGGTGGAGGAGATCAGCCGCTTCAAGGGCGAACCGGAGTGGATGACCAAGCTCCGGCTCAAGGCGTACCGCCACTTCGAGTCGCGGCCGACGCCGACCTGGGGCGCGGACCTGTCCGGCATCGACTTCCAGGACATCTACTACTACGCGGCGCCGACCAACAAGGCGGTGCAGTCGTGGGATGACGTGCCGGAGTACATCCGCCGCACCTACGACAAGCTGGGCATCCCCGAGGCGGAGAAGAAATATCTCGCCGGCGTCGGTGGGCAATACGACTCGGAGGTCGTCTACCACAACATCCGCTCCGAGCTGGAAGCCCAGGGCGTCATCTTCCTGGGCACCGATCAGGCCCTCAAGGAGTACCCGGAGATCTTCAAGGAGCATTTCGGGACGGTCATCCCGGCCAACGACAACAAGCTGGCCGCGCTGAACACCGCCGTCTGGTCCGGTGGCAGCTTCATCTACGTGCCGAAGGGCGTCCACGTCGAGCTCCCGCTGCAGGCCTACTTCCGGATCAACACCGAGAGCGTGGGTCAGTTCGAGCGGACGCTCATCATCGCCGACGAGGGGAGCAGCGTTCACTACGTCGAGGGCTGCACCGCCCCGACCTACACCTCGGCCAGCCTGCACAGCGCCGTGGTCGAGATCATCGTCAAGAAGGGCGCGCGGGTGCGCTACACGACGATCCAGAACTGGAGCCACAACGTCTACAACCTGGTCACCAAGCGGGCCGTGGCCTACGAGGACGCGGTCATGGAGTGGGTCGACGGCAACCTGGGCAGCCGGGTGACGATGAAGTACCCATCCATCTACCTGCTCGGCGAGCGGGCGCACGGCGAGGTCCTGTCGATCGCCTTCGCCGGCGAGGGGCAGCACCAGGATGCGGGTGGCAAGGTCATCCACGCCGCGCCGCACACCACCAGCCTGATCACCTCGAAGTCCATCTCGAAGGGGACCGGCCGCACCTCGTACCGCGGCCTGGTCAAGGTCTATCCGGGCTGCGAGAAGTCGAAGTCCACCGTCCGCTGCGATGCGCTGATCCTGGACGACGAGGCGCGATCCGACACGTACCCGTACATGGAGATCGACGAGGAGGACGTGACGATCGGCCACGAGGCCACCGTCTCGAAGGTCGGCAGCGAGCAGCTGTTCTACCTGATGAGCCGCGGGCTGTCGGAGGCCGAGGCGAGCGCCATGATCGTCAACGGCTTCATCGAGCCGATCGTCAAGGAGCTGCCGATGGAGTACGCGGTCGAGATGAACCGCCTCATCCAGCTCCAGATGGAAGGCGCGGTCGGCTGAGCCGATGACCGTCGATTCGATCCGGCCGGCAACAGCGCCGGCCGAGCGGGAGGCCGATTGGCTGCGCGCGCTGCGCGCCGAGTGGCACTCCCGGCTGGAGGCGACGCCCGCCCCCAGCGGGCAGGAAGAAGAGTGGCGCCGCACGTCGCTGGACGGGCTGCCCTGGGATGCCAGGGCGGCCGCGGTCCCGATGGCGGGCACCTTCGACCTGCCGACTCATCTGGCCGAGGCCGGCGTCGTGTTCGGCGACCTGGCAACCGTCGCCGCCGAGCGGCCGGAGCTGGTGCAGCGCCACCTGGGCCGCCGCGAGACGCTGCCCGCGCAGGCGCACTTCTGGGCGCTGGCCCACGCGGCCTGGCAGTCCGGCACGTTCCTGTACGTGCCGCGGGGCGTGGAGGTCGACGAGACGCTCCTGGCCGCGGTGAGCCTCGGCGCGGGAGCCGCGTCCTTCCCGGTGACGCTGGTGGTCGCCGAGGAAGGGAGCAGCGTCACGCTGCTGGAGGACATCCGCAGCGACGACGGCGTGGCCGCCTGGTTCGGCGGCGTGTCGGACATCGTCGCCGGGCCGGGGGCGCGGGTGCGCTACGCCAGCCTGCAGCGGCTGGGGGACGCGGCCTGGAACGTTGGCGCGCAGCGGGTCGAGGTCGGTCAGGACGCCGACGTGATCACCCTCAACGCGGAGATCGGCTCGGCCACGACCAAGCTCGGCGTGGACGTGCGGATGACCGGCAAGGGCGGCACCTCGAAGCTGCTGGGGCTGCTGGCGGCGGGCGGGGAGCAGCACATCGACATCAACTCGCTGCAGGACCTGATCGGCAGCCACACCACCTCGGACCTGCTCTACCTGTCGGCGCTCTATGACGAGGCGCGGGCCGCGTTCTACGGCGTGACCCGGGTGGAGCGCGAGGCCAAGGGCACCAGCAGCTACCAGGAGTGCCGCAACCTGCTGCTGTCGCCGAAGGCGGGCGCGGAGCCGATCCCCGTGCTGGAGATCGAGACGAACGACATCCTGCGCTGCGGCCACGGGGCGACGGCGGGCGCCATCGATCCGGTGCAGCGCTTCTATGCCCAGTCGCGCGGCCTCTCCGCCGAGGAGGCGGAGCGGATGATCGTGCGTGGCTTCTTCGAGCAGGTGGTGTCACAGCTGCCCTCGGCCCGCATCAAGGCCGCGGTGCTGGGGGCGCTCAGCGGACGCATCGGCTCCGAGGCGGACGCCGATGGCGGCGAGGTGGCCGCATGACCACCGCGCCGTCGGGCTTCGCGACCGGGCTGGCCGCGGCCGATGTCGCGCCTGGCACCGTCCGCGTGGTACAGGTGGCTGGCCGCTCGCTGTGCGTGGGTCTGACCGAGGACGGCGAGTGGGGTGCCATTGACAACGTCTGCACCCATGACGGCGGCGTGCTGGGCGAGGGCGAGCTGGACGGCGAGGCCGTCGAGTGCCCGCGCCACGGCGGCCGCTTCGACCTGTTCAGCGGCCGCGTCCTGGCCCTGCCGCCGGTGCGGCCGGTGAACGCCTACGAGGTGCACGTGGAGGACGGCGACGTGGTGGTGGACCTGCCATGAAGATCTCGACGCGGGCCGAGTACGGCATCCGCGTGCTGGTCGCGCTGGCGCGCGCCGAGGGCAGCGGCCCGCTGTCGCTGACCGCGGTCGCCCGCAGCGAGAAGCTGCCGCACGCCTACCTGGAGCAGCTGGTCGCCGACCTCCGCCGCGCGCAGCTGGTGACTTCGACCCGCGGCAAGGCCGGCGGCTACGCGCTGGCGCGGCCGGCCGCCGAGATCAGCCTGGTCGACGCCATGCGCGCGCTGGAGGGGCCGATCCTGGAGATGCCATGCGCCGGGGCCGACGACCTGGAGACCTGTGCTCGGCCCCAGGACTGCAGCGTGCACGACGTCTTCCAGCGGGTCCACGAGTCGCTGGAGGGCGCCCTGTCGAGCACGAATCTGGCCGAGGTGGCGCTCTCCGCCGGCGGCCCGCCCTACCCGCTGGTCGTGCGTCGCAAGCGTGTGGCCGAGCATGCCGCGCGGGCGGCCGCGGCGCGGGCTGCATCGGCCTCCAACCCAACCCGTCCAAGCCAGCCGGCGTCCTGACGCCGCCCCATCCGCAGGGAGAAGCCAGTTCATCCATGACCGACACGCTGCAGATCCGCGACCTCGAGGTGAGCATCGCGGGCAAGAAGATCCTCAAGGGACTCACGCTGGACGTGGCCCAGGGCGAGGTCCATGCCCTGATGGGGCCGAACGGCTCCGGCAAGACCAGCCTGGCCTACACGCTGATGGGCCATCCCGACTACACCGTCGACGCCGGCACCATCACCTGGGGTGGCGTGGACCTGCTGAAGGGCCCGACCCCGCTGGGCCTGTCGCCGGACAAGCGTGCGCGGCTGGGGCTGTTCCTGGCCTTTCAGTATCCGAGCTCGATTCCCGGCGTCACCGTCGCCAGCTTCCTGCGCAACATCTACAACGCCGTCCATCATCCGAAGCCGGCGGACGAATCGGGCCAGGAGTCGATCAAGTACACCGGCATCCCACTCGCGAAGTTCCGCAAGCTGATGGAGGAGAAGATGGCGCTGCTGCACATCGATCCCTCCTTTGCCAGCCGCTACGTGAACGAGGGCTTCTCCGGCGGCGAGAAGAAGCGGCTGGAGATGCTGCAGATGGCCATCCTCAGCCCCCGCATGGCGATCCTGGACGAGACCGATTCGGGGCTGGATATCGACGCGCTGCGCAACGTGGCCGAGGGCATCAACGCCACCCTCTCCCCGGAGATGGGAGTGCTGATGATCACGCACTACCAGCGGATGCTGAACTACGTCAAGCCGCAGTTCGTGCACGTCATGCTCGACGGCCGGATCGTGCTGTCCGGTGGCGAGGAGCTGTCGGAGCAGCTGGAGGCGAACGGCTACGACTGGGTCCGGCAGCAGGTCGGCCTGCCGGCCGGCACCGGTGACGAGGCCTCGGAACCTGCGGAGCCAGTGGCGGAGCACGTCTAAACTGGCGCCGATGGCCGTCCAGCCCGCTGCTCGTTCCATCCCCGGGGCCTTTTCCGGCAGTGCGCTGCGGGCCGACTTCCCGGTGTTCGAGCGCCCGACGGCCACCGGCCGGCGGCTGGTCTTCCTGGACGCGGCCGCCAGCGCACCGAAGCCGCAGGTCGTCATCGACGCGGTGGCCGATACCTACGCGCATCACTACGCCAACGTGCATCGCGGCATCTACGAGCTGTCGGAGGACGCCACCGGGCGGTTCGAGGCGGCCCGGCGCAAGGTGGCTGCCTTCCTGGGCGCACCGTCCGAGCGCGAGATCGTGTTCGTGCGCAACGCCACCGAGGCCATCAACCTGGTCGCCTACAGCTGGGGCCGCGCCAACGTGGCCAAGGGTGATCGCATCGTGACCACCCAGCTGGAGCACCACGCCAACATCGTGCCCTGGCAGCAGCTGGCCGCCGAGACCGGCGCCAGCCTCGACTACGTCGCCATCACCGATGACGGCCAGCTGGACCTCGACGACCTGCGCGCCAAGCTGGCCGCCGGGCCGAAGCTGCTGGCCTGCGCGCAGGTGAGCAACGCGTTGGGGACCATCAACCCGGTGGCCGAGATCGTGGCCCTGGCCCACGCGGCCGGGGCCCTGGTGCTGGTGGACGCCGCGCAATCGGCGCCGCACATGCCGGTCGACGTCGCGGCGCTGGGCTGCGATTTCCTGGCCATCAGCGGCCACAAGATGCTGGGCCCGTCGGGGATCGGCGCGCTGTGGGGCCGCCGCGAGCTGCTGGACGCGATGCCGCCGTTCATGAGCGGCGGCAGCATGATCCTGCGTGTCACGCTGGAGGGCGCCGAGTTCAACACGGTGCCCGCCAAGTTCGAAGCCGGCACGCCGGCCATCGCCGAGGCGGTGGGGCTCGGCGCGGCCATCGACTACCTCACCGCCCTCGGCATGGACAAGGTCCGGGAGCACGAGCGCTACCTGTTCGAGGCGGCCTGGCGGGCGCTGGGCGAGATTCCCGGTGTGCGGCGACTGGGCCCGGACGACCCCGAGATCCATGCCGGCGTCATCAGCTTCGTGCTCGACGAGGCGCATCCCCACGACGTGGCCACCATCTTCGACCACGAGGGCGTGGCGGTCCGCGCCGGCCACCACTGTGCGCAACCGGTGATGTTGCGCTACGACATCCCGGCGACCACCCGAGCCAGCTTCTACGTCTACAACGACCTGGATGACATCGACGCCCTGGTCGGCGCGGTGAAGGCGACCCAGCAGATCTTCGGCGCCGGAGGCCAGGCCTGAGCCGATGGACAACCTCTACCGCGATTTCATCCTCGAGCACTACCGCAACCCGCACAACAAGGGCGTGCTCGATCCCCACGACCTCCACTTCGCCGACTCCAACCCGACCTGCGGCGACGAGATGAGCATGACGCTGCGCCTGGACGACGCGAAGAACGCGATCGTCGACGTGGCCTTCGACGGTCGCGGCTGCGCCATCAGCCAGGCCTCGGCCTCGATCCTGACCGACGAGCTGCGCGGCCAGACGGTCGACGAGGTGCGCGCCATTCACCCGCAGCATGTCCTCGACGAGCTGGGCGTGCCCATCGGCCCGGCGCGCCTGAAGTGCGCGCTGCTGAGCTACAAGGTGCTGCAGGGCGCGATCGCCGGCAGCGAGGTTGCCTGGCCGGAGGAGGCCGAGGCGAGCCTGGCCTGAGCCGGGGCCGATGACCGATCTCTCCGCCACGGCCCGCTCGGTGGATGCTGCCGAGGCCGTCCGCCTGGTGGCCGATGGCTATCGGGTCATCGACGTGCGGCAGCCATCGGAATGGGAGGCGGGGCACATTCCCGGTGCCACCCTGCTGCCGCTCGGCGATCTGCCCGTCCGCCTGGCCGAGGTCCTGCCCGATCCGGACGAGGCGCTGCTCATCCACTGCGCGGTGGGCGCCCGCTCGGCCCGGGCCTCGGCCTACCTGGCGGCGAACGGCTACCGGCAGGTGGCCAACCTGTCCGCCTCGCTGGTCGACTGGCGCGCCGCGGGCGGGGGCTGGGAAGAGCCCCGCGCCGGATTGACGGACGAGGAGACGCGTCGCTATGCCAGGCAGCTGCTGCTGCCCGAGGTCGGCGTGGAGGGCCAGCGGCGGCTGCTCGACGCCCAGGTGCTGATCGTCGGCGCGGGCGGGCTCGGCTCCCCGGCGGCCCTGTACCTGGCGGCCGCCGGCGTGGGCACCATCGGCCTGGTGGACGACGATGTCGTCGAGCTGTCGAACCTGCAGCGGCAGGTGCTGCACAGCACCGAACGCATCGGCCAGGCAAAGGCCGAATCCGGTCGCCTCGCGCTCGAGGCGCTGAACCCGGCGGTGCAGGTCGTCGCCCACGTGGAGCGGCTGGACGCGTCGAACGTGGAGCGCCTGCTGACCGGCTACGACGTGATCGTCGACGGCAGCGACCGCTTCGAGACCCGCTACCTGGTCAACGACGCGGCAGTGGCGCTGCGCAAGCCCGTGGTGCACGCCTCGGTGTACCGCTGGGAGGGACAGGTCACCACCCTGCTGCCCTTCGAGGGGCCGTGCTACCGCTGCCTGCACCCCGCGCCGCCGCCCGAGGAGCTGGCGCCGGCCTGCGAGCTGGCCGGGGTGATGGGCACGCTGCCCGGCCTGGCCGGCACCCTGCAGGCCAATGAGGCGATCAAGCTGATCCTGGGCACCGGCCAGCCACTGGTCGGGCGGCTGCTCATCTTCGATGCGGCCAGCGTCGAGTTTCGTGAGATCGCCGTCGCCCGCGACCCCGCCTGCCCTGCCTGCGGCGCCGGCGCGGAGTGACCGCGGCGGCCTCGGCCCAGGTCCTGCGGCTGCCGGCCGGGGTGGCGGATGCGCTGGCGGCCCACGTCCGGACCGAGCTGCCGAACGAGGCGTGCGGGCTGCTGTCCGGCGACCCCGCCACGGGCTCGCTTCGGCGCTTCCACCCGGCCCGCAACGTGCACCGCTCGCCGCTGCGCTTCAGCCTCGATCCGCGCGACCTGGTGCGGATCACCTACGAGATCGAGGCCGCGGGCGAGGAGCTGCTGGCCATCTTCCACTCCCATCCCAACGGCCCAGCCGAGCCCTCGCCGACCGACGTGCGAGAGGCGCGCTACCCCGCGGCGCTGCATCTCCTCAGCGGTCGTGGGGGCGAGCTTCGCGCCTGGCGCATCCGCGACGGCCGCGCCGAGGAGCTGCCGCTTGAGGTCGTGCCCGGCTAGACCCGATGCTGGTCGAGCAGCGTGCGGCTGGACGCGTCGATGAGGAGGTCGACCCCCGGCGAGCCCTCCTCGCCTCCGGAGCGATAGGCGAGCAGGTACTGCCCAGCCGCCGTCGGCATCCACTGGGCCGATGCGAAGCGCAGGCCGCGGATCGCATCAGGTGCCACTTCGGTGGCGATCGCCTTCAGTTGCCCGTCCAGCTGGCGCGGATAGCCGTGCAGGTCGGTGCTCTCGACGGAGACCGTGGCGCTGGTCGGTTCGATGCTCAGCACGTAGAGGTCGGCGCCGGCGGCGTCCGGGGGTGTCCCCGCGACCTCGAGCGAGCAGGACGAACCGCCACAGGACCCGCCGATGACCAGATCCGGCCACGGCGCGCCGTCCCAGGTCCACAGCTCGTTCGCGACTGCGGCAGCGATCTCGGCCGTCTGCAGCTCGGTGGGGACGCCGCCCGGCCGGCGCGAGTCGCGCATGGCCTGCAGCACGGCGGCGCCGTCGTACGGGCGGGCGGGCAGCGGTCCCGAAGGGGTTGGCCGGGGAGTCGTCTGGCTGGCACTCGC
Organism: Candidatus Limnocylindria bacterium; assembly: GCA_035701185.1. Lineage (GTDB taxonomy): Bacteria > Chloroflexota > Limnocylindria > QHBO01 > QHBO01 > DASSCW01. The sequence continues at coordinate 14,557 of DASSNX010000135.1, read as the reverse complement.
CGTTGGGCGCAGCGTGGCGGTCGAGATGGAGGCGGACGGCGACGGGCTGGCACAGGCCGCCAGCGCCAGCGTGAGCAGGAGCGCGGCGAGGTGGCGCGGCGCCATCGGCCTGGTCAGGGCAGGTTCACCCCCGTCGCATAGATCCAGTAGGCGGCCCACTTGCCGCTGACCGCGAAATAGCGGCCCGTGCCGTTGATGATGGCCCAGGCGCTGAGCTGGGTGGTCTGTCTCGAGCTGATCGACGAGGATCGCGACCCGCGCACCCTGCCGCTGTCGTAGTAGCGGTAGCCGGTCCGCCGGCCGGCATCCACGCTGGCCGATGCCGCCTCCAGATCCGTCAGCTGGACCACGCCGGGCAGGTGCGCCTGGCTGCCCTCGGTCACCCAGTAGCCATCCAGCGGACCGCCGGAGACGCGCAGCCGGCGGATGCCGTTGATGACCGCGCGCTGGCTGGCACCGACCGTCGTCGTGGAGCCGACGCGCCACCGCTTCGACGCCGTCTGCCTGGCGCCGGTGAAGCGCCGCGCGGTATGCGTGCCGGCGCGGAGCACCAGGTCCTGGCCCGCCGGCAGCGTCCGTTCCCCGACCGATCCGACGATGCCCGCGGCGCTCGACTCGCGGACCCAGTAGCCGGACAGGCTGCCGCTGGCCACCTCCAGCCACACGCCCGGCATGCCGGGCTGCGGGCCCCGTGCGCTGACGGTAACGCTGGTCCTGGACGGGAGGGCGACGCTCCTGGCGCCCACCACCCCGGCGTCGCTGAACTGGTAGCCGTGGTGCGTTCCTGCGTCGAGCACGGCGCGCCGGTCCAGTTGTTCGACGGCGCTGCTCAGCGGGCTGCGCACGCGGAGCGTCCAGGAGGTGGCCTTCAGCCGGTTGCCCGCCCGGTCGGTGATGCCGCCGCTGAGGTGGGCCCGATACCAGCCCGCGTCCAGCGGCGACTTCGGGCGGAGCAGCGCGACCCGGCTGGTCGCCGAATAGCTGACGGCCGCCGCCACGGTGCCGCCGGTGGACATGCGCTCGAGGCTGAACGTCCCGGCTCCGACGTTCTCGACCGGCTCGTTGAACGTGGCGCGCACCGGCGAGCTGGGCACGACCCATGGCTCCCCGCCGGCAGGCGCGTGCCCATCCAGGCGCGGCGGCTTGGCGTCGCGGACCTTCGCCCAGGCCAGCCCGTAGGTCTCGCTGCTGCCGTCGAAGCGCGTCTGCTGCACCTCGATCGTCGCCGTGCCACTGGCCGACATGGTCAGCTCGACGAACTCGTACGAGTTGTCGATCGTGAACGAGCCGGCGTCGGCGCCGTTGGGGCCGATGACCCGCAGGTCCAGGTCCGTGCGCAGGACGTCGGTCTTCGACAGGTTGCTGGCGCCCGCGGTATGGCTGTTCCAGGCCAGTGCCACCCGCAGCCGATCCCCGCCGCGCACGCTGATCGACTGGGTCACGCGGTCGCCCGCCCGCATCTCACCGAGCCGATACCCGCCGTAGGTGCCGTCGCCTTCATGCGCGATGAGATGCGTCCAGTAGGCGGAGGCCATGCCGACGCCCTCGTGGTCGACGTTGCGCGAGCCATTCGGCATTGCGACGCGGTGGACGGCGCCGGCCATCAGCACGGCCCGTGCGCCCTCGGGCCAGGCAGCCAGGATGGGCTGATTCGCGAGCAGCTGCGCGGCGATGCCCGACACGATGGGCGTGGCCACGCTGGTGCCGCTGGCGGCCAGCCCGTTCGCGGTCCGGACGCTGACCGCCGGAGCCACCAGGTTCGGCTTGTTGTAGTCGCCGTGCGCGTTCCACGGGTCCGAGGGCCGGTCGAACCAGTTGCTGCCGTTGGAGCCCGGCGCGTACCAGATCCGGTCGTCGGAGCGAGTCTCCGTGCCGCGGTCGTTGACGCCGCCGACGGTCAGGACGTTGTAGCCGGTCCCGGGCGAGCCGATCTGCCAGCCGTTGAAGTTCACGTAGTTGCCGGCAGCCGATACCGCCAGGCGGGCGTCGTCATCGGCGATGGAGTCGAAGTAGCGGCGTGCCTCCTCGGCGCCGGTGGCCGTGTCCTGGACGAGGCTGGTGTTGACGATGTCCGCGTTGCCGCCGGACGGGGAGATGGCCCAGTCGGCCGCGGCAATGATCCGGCGGTCGTAGGTCAGCGAGGCGTGGTAGCCGCCGGTGCTCGACGAGATGATGTCGGCGCCCGGCGCCACGCCTCGGTACTTCGCGCCCTGGCCGGCGATGGCGCCCGCCACCCAGGTCGGATGGTCGAAGAGGCTGCCGCCGGCGTAGGCCAGCGAGCCGGAGGTGCTGTGCGACTTGAGGACGGTGCCGGCCATGTCGCCCGAGCGGTGGACGTTGTGGTACTCGACCACCGCCACCCGCGCCCCGTCGCCGCGATCACCGCTGCCGGTCGTCCAGTTCGCGTCGACCGCGCTGCCGGCGGTGGACATCGCCGGGCGCCACCGCGCCTCCAGTCCCAGGGCGGTGATATCGCTGCGCTCCGCCAGCGGCCCGACCGCCGACGGTGGCAGGTCGGCGAACAGGACCGGCGCCGAGGTGCTGGTGTAGGCCACCCGGCCGCCGAGCTGCTCGATTCGGGTCCGGATGGCGTTTGCGGCAGCGGCATAGGCGTCGCGCCGGGCGCGCCACAGCTCGGCGCGCAGGCTTCGCACCGTGGCCAGGTCGTTGACCAGCGGGCGGCCGCCGAGCCAGCGGACGTTCGGGTGACGGGCGCGCACCGCGGCGGCGGCCGCGTCGGTGTCGGCGTCCAGCCAGATGGCAACGGGCAGCGGCTGCCCCGCCGCCACGCTGAGCTGCGAGGACAGTGCCTCGCGCAGGGAGCGGCCGGCCTTGCGCTGCAGTGGCGCCGTGGCAGCCGCCGCGGCACGCTCCAGGCCGGTCAGCAGCTCCGGACCACCGGTCCGGCCGGCCGCGTCGCGGTAGACCAGCTCGATCCGGCCGGTGCGCCGGTCGAGCAGCTTCCCGGCCCACAGCGCGCTGCCGTTGGGCGCCTGCACGCTGCGCTGGTAGAGGACCCGGTAGTCGGTCGCCCGCCCGCCGTCGCGCCGGGCCAGGAAGTCGGCCGCGGCTGCGGCATTCGGGCGCGCGGCACGCGAGACCGGCGCATCGCTGATGAGCGATCCGGCCAGGAGGCAGAGGGTGAGCAACCCGGCCGCCGGCCGCAGTCGGGTCATGGGCGCTGTGCGGTCGAGATCGCGCATCGCCTGGTCCTCGTCATGCCCCGCCCCACGGGTCGTCGTATGACATTGTCACACGTCGCGGTGCGGCCTGACCGAGCGTAGCGGCGCAGGCTCCGGGGGTCGATGGCCCGTTCGTTCGGCACGCGGTCGGTCGGGTACCCTGTCGGACATGACCTTGCTCCCAGCGGCCGTGGAGCCCTTCGCGCCGTCGGTCTACCGGCGCCGCCTGGCGGGCGTGGCGGCAGAGGCCGAGCGGCGCGGGCTGGCCGCACTGCTGATCACGCCGTCCCCCGACTACGCCTACCTGCTCGGCTATCGCCCACCGGCCCTCGAACGGCTGACCTGCCTGGTGCTTCCCGCAACCGGCGTGCCGTCCGTGGTGGTCCCGCGGCTGGAGGAGCCGCTGGCGCGCCACGAGCTCGGATCACTGGCCGATGAGCTGGAGCTCGTCGCCTGGGAGGAGACGGACGACCCCTACCGCCTGGTCCGTCGGCTGCTTGCCGGCGCCGAAGGCCGGGTGGGGGTGCAGGACCAGATGTACGCCCGCTTCGTGCTGCGCCTGCGGGCCGCGCTCGACCCGATGGAGCTGGTCGAGGCCGGTCCGTCGCTGTCGGCCCTGCGCCGCGTCAAGGATGCCGGCGAGGTCGAGCGACTGCGGGCCGCGGCCACCGCGGCGGACGCTGCCATGGACCAGATCACCGCGGAGCCGCTGGCCGGCCGGAGCGAGGCTGAGGTCAGCCGCCGCATCAATGAGCTGCTGCTGGCGTCAGGCCACGAGACCGCGGACTTCGCGATCGTCGCCTCCGGGCCCAACGCGGCGAGCCCGCACCACGAGGCCGGCGCGCGAGTGATCGGCGAGGGGGACGCGGTCGTGCTGGACATCGGCGGCACGCTGGCTGGTTACGGCAGCGACACGACCCGCACCGCCTTCGTCGGTGAGCCGCCGGCGCCGTTCGCTGAGCTGTACGACGTGCTCCGCCAGGCGCAGGACGCCGCCTGCCAGGCAGTCGCGCCCGGCGTTGCCGCCGAAGCCGTAGACGCCGCCGCGCGCGAGGTCATCGCCGCAGCCGGCTTCGGCGATCGGTTCATCCATCGGACCGGCCACGGCATCGGCATGGAAACCCACGAGGAGCCATACCTGGTGGCTGGCAACGCCGAGCCCCTGCAGCCCGGCAACGCCTTCAGCATCGAGCCGGGGATCTACCTCGAGGGGCGCTGGGGCGCTCGGATCGAGGACATCGTGGTCTGCACCGATGTCGGCGGCGAGCGCCTCAACACCTCCAGCCGCGAACTGCGAATCGTCGGCTAGCTCAGGGCTGCTCGGCCGATTCGACGGCGTCGCCGCCGTCGCGGTACGAGCTGACCAGCGCGACCAGCACGCTGTCCACCGCCGCCGTCGCCTCGCGGTGGGCGGCCGTCACGTCCGTCACGTCAGCGGCGCGGCGGCGCAGGTGGGCGCCGATGGCCTCGAGTACCGGCGAGCGGTAGAAGAGGAAGGCCTCGACCGCCTCGGCGAGCGAGAGGCCGGCACGTGATGCCTCCCCGCCGTACAGCGCCCCCATCTTCTCCGCTTCGGTGAGCAGCAGGTCTCGCTCCGCACGGCGGCGCGCGGCGACGTATTCCAGCACGAGCTGGAAGGTGCGCTGCCCCCAGCGCCGGAACTCGTCGCGCTGCTCGGCGGTGAGGCGGGCTCGCCACGGCTGCCCGGTGGGGCCGCCGCGCTGCATCCGACGGTGGATCTCGCCGGAGATGGTGCCGGCCGAACCGGTGAGCCGCGCGACGCCGTAGCGCTGCCGGCGCGGCGCATTGACCATCGCCTCGAGGCTCGACCGCAGGAAGCGGCGATGGCCGCCCGGGGTGGTGTAGCTCTCCACCTTGCCGCTGTCGGCCCAGCGGCGGAGCGTATCGGGGCCCACGCCCACCAGCCGCGAGGCGGCTCCCAGCGCCAGCCAGGGATCGTCGGTGCTCAGCGGCGCACCTCGGCCGCGGTCATCTCGCCGAGCATGCCCCACAGCCGCACCAGCGCGTCCATCCCGCCGCGGTAGTTGGCCAGCGGCATCCACTCGTTGGGGGCGTGGAAGTTCCCGTTGGGCGACGAGAAGCCGATCATCACCGTCGCCAGGCCGAGCTCGTGGTCGAGCGCCGGCACGACCGGGATCGAGCCACCGGACCGATGCTGGACCGGATCCTTGCCGAACGTCTCACGCAGCGCTCGGGCAGCGACCTCGACGGCCGGATGGTCGAGCGGTGTGATCGCCGGCTGGCCGCCGTGGATGACCCGGACCTCGATCTCCACGGTCGGCGGCGCGATCCGGTGAAGATGGTCGACCACCAGCTGCTCGATTTCGGCATGGTCCTGGTCAGGGACCAGCCGCGTGCTGAACTTGGCGGCGGCGAAGGCCGGGATGATCGTCTTCGAGCCATCGCCGGCATAGCCGCCCCACATGCCGTTGATGTCGAAGGTCGGCCGCGCCGAGAGGCGCTCCAGCAGCGTGTATTCGGGCTCGCCGGCCATCGGCTGCTTGACGCCGACCACCTCGCGCCACTCGTCCTCGTCGAACGGGATGGCGGCGTAGGCGGCACGCTCCTCCTCGGACAGCTCGCGGACGCGGTCGTAGAAGCCCGGGACCGTCACCCGGCCGTTCTCGTCGGTCAGGGTGGCGAGCATCCGGACCAGCACGTTGGCCGGGTTGTCGACACCGTTGCCGTAGCTCCCCGAATGGACGTCCTGGGATGGGCCACGGACCTTGATCTCCCAGTAGGCGATCCCGCGCAGGCCGTAGGTGATTGCCGGCGTGCCGTCGTCGTCCTGCATGTCCGAGTCGGAGACCACGCAGACGTCTGCCTGCAGGAGCTCGGGATGGTCGCGCACGAAGCCCTCCACCGGCAGGCTGTCGTGCTCCTCATCGCCCTCGAAGAAGAAGCGCAGGTTGACCGGCAGCCGGCCAACGCCCTGGAGCCACGCCTCGGCGGCCTTGATGTGCATGAACAGCTGGCCCTTGTCGTCGCCGGAGCCGCGGGCGTAGACGCGATCCTCCTCGTAGCGCGGCTCGAACGGCGGACGGACCCACTCTTCGATCGGATCCACGGGCTGGACGTCGTAGTGGCAATAGACCAGGACCGTGGGTGCATCAGCTCCGGCATGGAGCCAATCGGCGGTGACGATGGGATTGCCGCTGGACTCGTTGAGCTGGGCGTGCTCCGCGCCGATGCGGGTCAGCTCGTCAACGATCCACTGGGCGGTGCGCCGCATCTCGTCCTTGCGCTCCGGATCGGCGCTGATGGACTCCATGCGCAGAAATGCGTCCAGGCCAGCGAGGTGCTCATCGGCATGCTCGCGCAGGTAGGCGAGGGCGTCTTCCACGCCCTTGATGGTGGTGGTCACAAGCCGATGATAGGGCGCGGCCGGGGCATCAGCTGATGACGCCGAACAGGAACGCGAAGAAGAGGGTCAGCGCGAAGGCGGGCAGGAAGGCCGCCACCTGCAGGAAGCGTGGCCAGCCGGCGCCCGCGCTGAACGCGTAGAGCGGGATCGTCAGCGGGAACAGGAACGTGCCTGCCGACCACGCCACCCGGCGGCGGAAGCTCAGATCGGGGCGGTCCTGGATGTCCAGCCAGTAGGCGGCGACCATGATGAAGCCGCCCACCGCGGACAGCGCGAAGATCGTCCAGATGACCGGCAGCACGCGCCGATGCTACCGGCCCGACAACCTATTCGCCGAGCTGGGCCTTGCGTCGGGCGCGATCCTCGGCGCCGGTCAGCAGGTCGCCGATGAACCGCAGCGGCCGCCGTCGGGGGAGCGCCGGCTCCGACCGCGGCAGCAGCTCCCGCAGCGCCGCGCGCACCCGCTCCTCCAGGGCGTCGCGGCTGGCGTGGTCGCGAGCGCCGGCGGTGGGGATCGGCTCACCGAAGCGCACCTCGACCCGGCGCCGGAACCACAGGAAGGTGCTGCCCACGATCGCGGCCGGCACGATCGGGACGCCGGCGGCGGCCGAGAAGGCGACCGCGCCCTCCTCGAACGGCAGCAGCTCGGTCTCGCGGAAGCCGACCCGCCCCTCGGCGAAGATGCCGAGCACTCCGCCGGCGGCGAACACGCGTCGCACCGAGCGCACGGCCGAGGTGAGCGTCGTCTTGTCGGGGTGGTACGGAATGACCCCGCCAAAGAAGGCCATCACCCGGTTCTTGAAGCCGCGGGAGAAATCGGCCTCCTTGGGTCCGAACCAGCTGATGCGCGGGGCGAGCGGGCTGACGGCCATCAACAGCATCGGGTCCCAGCCGTTGTGATGGTTGACCACCAGGCAGAACGGCGGCTGCGGCCACCGCTCCAGGCCTTCGGCGCGGACGTCGAACAGCAGCCGGACCAATAGCCGGTTCGCCAGCCACAGCACCCGCCAGCGGGGATCCACTGCCACCGAGATCTCGCGCGGGCCCGTTCGGCGCGCGCGTTCGGCAGCGGCGTCGGTGGGCACGTCAGGCTGGCGCCGGCTCGAGCGTAACCGGCGCGCGCTCCGGTTCCCGCACGCGACGCAGCGCCAGAGCGCCGATCACCAGCTCAACCGCCATCACCGCGAAGATGGCCCGATAGGCCAGCGCCGGTCCCAGCGCGGCGGTGCTGGCCAGGAAGACGACGATGCCGCCGACAGTACTGGCAATCGGTCCCGCGCCGGCGACGGCGATGTTGCTGATCCCCATGTAGCGGCCGGACTCCGCCTTCGGGATGATGTCGGTCATCAGCGCCCAGTCGACGCCGAGGAAGACGCCGCTGCAGATGCCAACCGGCACCGCGGCAGCCACGACCATCCAGTATGCCGGCGCCACGGCGATGACGGCCGCGCCGACCACGCCGAGGGCGATGGCGACGAACAGCACCGGCTTGCGGCCGACTCGCGACGAGATCCAACCGCCGGGCACTGCGCTCAGCAAGGCGGCGACGGCGACCGTGACGATGATGGGGAACTGGGCGGTCTGGGCGTCATTCGGCGTCATGCCGTGCGCGTTCTCCAGGAAGAAGACGGCGAAGGCCTGCAGCGAAACGAGGGCGGTGAGCACGAAGAGCCGGCTGACCAGCAGCCAGACGTAGTCCTTCTGGGCCAGCAGGTCGGTGCCCCAGGCGCCGAGCGCCCGCTCACGCAGCGTCGTGCTGGTCTCCGGTGCCGGTCGATCAGGAACGAAGACGACGGTGATCAGCATCGTCACCACCTCCACCAGGCCGATGGCCGCGAACAGCCCCAGCGTGACCTCGGGGAAGCCGAGGACGCCGGGCAGGACCGCCACGAACAGGATCGCCAGGCCCGGCCCCAGCAGGTTGCCGGCGATGTTTGCCGCGCCAAGCAGCCCGGACGCGATGCCGACCTGCCGTGACGGCACGAGGTCCGGGATGTAGCCCTGGTACGGGCCCTGGGCGAAGTTGCTGCTGAACTGCAGCAGCGCCACGGCACCCACGAAGGCCCAGTACGACTGGCTCCAGAACGCCCATGCCGCGAAGCTCAGGAACAGCAGGTCCATGAACGTGCCCGCCAGGATGTACGGCTTCCGGCGGCCCAGCCGCGCTCGCGTCCCGTCACTGATCGAGCCCATGGTCGGCTGCACGACGATGGCGATGATGACGCCGGCGGTGGTGATGAGGCCGATGGCCAGGCCGGCCAGCGGGTGGGTGGAGGAGCCCAGGACGCCCGGCGACTCGACCAGGCGCGGGATGACGCTGAAGGTGAACGCGCCCCAGAGCACGGTGATGGCCAGCCAGTAGGCCGTCACCGCCAGCAGCCGCGCCGTGCTCAGCGCGGCCTTGGGCCTGCCGAATTGGTCGCGGTCTTCGTCCGCCTGCATGGCTCGCAGTCTGCCACGCGGGACTGCGGCGGCACTGCGGCTGCAGGACTATCCTGCGCAGCCCGTGACCAGCCGTTTCCCGTCGCTCGCCTACGCCGATGTGCGTCGCTACCTGGCGGCGCGGCTCCTGATCGGCCTCGGGGTGCAGATGCAGGTCGTGGCCGTCGGCTGGCAGGTCTACCTGACCACCCGCAACCCGCTGGACCTGGGCCTCATCGGCCTGTCGCAATTCCTGCCGTTCGTGCTGCTGGTGCTGCCGGCCGGCCACATCGCCGATCACTACGACCGCCGCCGCGTGCTGTTCGGGACGTACCTGCTCACCGCGGTGGCGAGCGCGGCGCTGCTCGGCTTCAGCCTGGTGCACCTGACCTCGGCGGTGCCCATCTTCGTGGTGATCTCGATCGTCGGCATCAGCCGCGCGTTCAACATGCCGACCAACCAGGCGATCCTCATCAACCTGGTGCCGCGCGACGCGTACGGCAACGCGGTGGCGCTGAACACGTCGGTCATCCAGCTGGCAACCATCGGCGGCCCGTCGGTCGGCGGCCTCCTGATCCTGGTGGGCCTGCCGGTGGTGTACGCCACGGTCACGGTCCTGATCCTGGCGGCTGCGTTCCTGGCGTGGGGACTGGAGGGCGGCGGCCGGACCGATGCGGTGGCGCGCCCGCGCTCGGGCCTGGGCGAGCTCCTGACCGGCGTCCGCTTCGTGCGCAGCCATCGGCCCATCCTGGGCTCCATCTCGCTCGACCTGTTCGCCGTTCTCTTTGGCGGCGCCACGGCGTTGCTGCCGGCCGTCGCCACCGACGTGCTGCATGTCGGCCCGACCGGCCTGGGCCTGTTGCGCGCGGCGCCGGCGGTGGGCGCGGCGGTGGCGGGCGGGGCGCTCGCCTGGCAGCCGATCCGTCGCAGCGTCGGCCGCTGGCTGTTCGGCGGCGTGGCGGTCTTTGGCCTGTCGATCGTCGTCTTCGGCCTTTCGCACAGCTTCGTGCTGTCGCTGGTCGCGCTGGTCGTGCTGGGCGCCTCGGACATGATCAGCATGTTCGTCCGCCACCTGCTGGTGCAGCTGCAGACGCCTGATGCCATCCGCGGGCGGGTGAGCGCGGTCAACGCGGTGTTCATCGGCGCCTCGAACGAGCTCGGCGAATTCGAGTCCGGGCTCACGGCCGCGTGGTGGGGCGTGGTGCCGGCGATCCTGGTGGGCGGCGCGGCGACACTGCTGGTGGCCGTGACCTGGACGCTGCTCTTCCCCATGCTGTGGCGGCTGGATCGCTTCCCGGAGGCACCGACGGTCCTGGAGCGGGAGACCTCGGCCCGGGAGGCGCTGCAGGGAACCGCCGGCGAGCCGGGGTAGAATCGGCCGAGTGATCGACCCCATCGCCATCCGGATCGGTGCCTTCGAAGTGCACTGGTACGGCATCATCATCGCCACCGCCGTCCTCGCCGCCGGCTGGATCGGCGGGATGGAGGCTCGGCGCCGTGGCGAGAACCCGGACACCGGCTGGGCCATGCTGCTGCCGGTCCTGGTGCTGGCCGTCATCGCCGCTCGCCTGTACCACGTCATCCATGAGTGGGGCCCGGTCTACTCTCAGAACCCGGCCCTGATTCCACAGATCTGGAACGGCGGGCTCGGGATCCCCGGCGCGGTGATCGGCGGCGTGCTGGCCATCTGGCTCTACACCCGCTGGGCGAAGCTGAACACGCTGCGCTGGTTCGACATCTTCGCCTCCGTGATGCTGCTCGGCCAGGCCATCGGCCGGCTGGGCAACTTCGTCAACCAGGAGCTGTACGGGCCGCCCACGACGCTGCCGTGGGGGATCCCCATCGACGCGCAGCACCGGATCGGTGAATGGACGAACCTGGCCGCCTTCCCGGTCGACACGACGCGCTTCCATCCGCTGTTTGCCTACGAGGCGCTGCTCAACCTGGTCGGCTTCGTCTTCATCCTGTGGATCGGGCGCCGGCTGGCGCATCGGCTCTACGACGGCGACATCCTGCTGATCTACCTGATGTGGTACGCCGCCGTCCGCACCTGGCTCGAGACGTTCCGCGTCGAGAACTGGGTGATCGCCGGTGTCCCAACCGCCATCTGGCTGGGCGTCATCACCTTCGTTGTCGCCGGCGCCTTCCTCTGGCTGCGGCATGCCCGAGGCTGGGGCGTGCCCGGCGCCTTCCTGAAGGAGATCGCCGCGCGCGATGCCGCCGAGGCTGCCAGTCCAGGTCCCGCCGAGGCGAGCACGGAGCCCAGCGCTGGCTGATCGGGGCATCCTGCCCGACGTGACCGCGGCCATCGGCGGGACTCCGCTGGTGGCGCTTGACCGCCTGGCCGATGGTGTGGCTCCCCGCGTGGTCGCGAAGCTGGAGCACATGAACCCCGGCGGCTCGGTCAAGGACCGGATCGCGCTGCCCATGATCGAGGCGGCGGAAAAGGCAGGATTGCTGAAGCCCGGCGGTGTGATCGTGGAGCCGACGAGCGGCAACACCGGCGTCGGTTTGGCGATGGCGGCGGCGATCAAGGGCTACCGCTGCATCTTCGTGATGGCCGACAAGCAGTCGGAGGAGAAGCGAGCCCTGCTGCGCGCCTACGGAGCGGAGGTCATCGTCTGCCCGACCGACGTGGATCCTGACGACGAGCGCTCCTACTACCGGGTCTCGGACCGGCTGGCGCGCGAGACTCCCGGCGCCTGGAAACCGGACCAGTACTCCAACCCCGCCAACCCCGAGGCGCACTACCTCACCACGGGGCCCGAGATCTGGCAGGCCACCGACGGGCGCGTCACCCACTTCGTGGCCGGGGTGGGCACCGGCGGGACGATCAGCGGCGCGGCGCGCTACCTGCGTGAGCAGAACCCGGGCATCGTCGTGGTCGGGGCTGACCCCGACGGCAGCGTCTATTCCGGCGCTGAGCCGCGGTCGTACCTCACCGAGGGCGTCGGCGAGGACTTCTGGCCGGCGACCTACGACCCCGATGTCGCCGATGTCATCGTCCGCTGCTCGGACCGCGACGCGATGCTGACGGCCCGCCAGGCGACGGAAACCGAGGGCATCCTGGTGGGCGAGTCAGGCGGCATGGTCCTGTGGGTCGCGCTCCAGGTCGCGCGCAGCCTGGATGACCCCGACGCGCTGTTCGTGGTGCTCCTGCCGGACAGCGGCCGGAACTACATCACCAAGCTCTTCAACGATGATTGGTTGCGCGCCAACGGCCTGCTCGGCGCGGAGGAGCGAGTCGCGGACTACGACTGGCGCGACACCGAGGCGTCAGTCGTGGTGCGCCGGGGCGAGGTGCGGCCGCCTCAGCCCGAATAGGGATCGCTGTCCGGCTCCTCGCCGGGTTGCGCCTCGTCGGCCGTTCCCATCGTGTCGCCCGTCACGTTGGCGACGGTCGGCCCATCGGCGTCGTAGACGCCACCCGATTCCGCCGCGCTAGCGCCGTATGCGGCCTCGTCGATCGGCTCGGGAGGATCGTCAGGCGGATCGCCAGGTCGTCGTTGATCGGTCATGCGCATCTGGAGGCGCAGATGGCGTGCCATTCCTGTCCCGCGGGCTGACGGCGTCGAGCGTGAGGGGTAAAGTCACTGGACCACTGCAGGCAGGTGCGAATCGATGACTCAGATCGCGGAGCCGACACCGGCATCCGCCCCGCCCACTCGCGAGCGCGTCAATCACTGGATCGGGGGCCGTCGCGTGGCCGGCACGAGCGGCCGCACCGGACCGGTCTACAACCCGGCGACCGGGGAAGTGGCCCGGGAGGTCGACTTCGCCTCGGTCGAGGAGGTTGACGCCGCCGTGCGCACGGCCCGCGAGGCCTTCCCGGCCTGGCGCGCCACGTCCCTCAGCCGCCGGACGGAGATCATGTTCCGCATCCGGAACCTGGTGGACGAGCATCGCCGCGACATCGCGGCATTCCTCACCGCTGAGCACGGCAAGGTTTCCACGGACGCGCTGGGCGAGGTCGCCCGCGGCCTGGAGAACCTGGAGTTCGCCACCGGCATCTCGCAGCTGATCAAGGGGCAGTTCAGCGAACAGGCCTCGACCGGCATCGACGTCTACCAGATCCGCCAGCCACTGGGCGTGGTGGCCGGCATCACGCCCTTCAACTTCCCGGCCATGGTGCCGATGTGGATGTTCGCCAACGCCATCGCCTGTGGCAACACCTTCGTGCTGAAGCCGTCCGAGAAGGATCCATCGGCCTCGGTGTACATCGCCGAGCTGCTGAAGGAAGCCGGCGTGCCCGATGGTGTCTTCAACGTGGTGCACGGCGACAAGGTGGCGGTGGATCGGCTCCTGGAGCACCCGGACATCGCCGCGGTCAGCTTCGTGGGCTCGACGCCCATCGCGCGCTACATCTACGAGACCGGCACGAAGCACGGCAAGCGGGTGCAGGCGCTGGGCGGCGCCAAGAACCACATGGTGGTGCTGCCCGACGCGGATATCGACATGGCCGCCGATGCCGCCGTGTCGGCCGCCTACGGCTCAGCCGGCGAGCGCTGCATGGCCATCAGCGTGATCGTGGCGGTCGGCGACGTTGCCGATCCCCTGGTCGAGGCGATCGAGCGGCGGCTGCCGAAGATCAAGGTCGGGCCGGGGCACGAGGAAGGCTCGGAGATGGGGCCGCTCATCACGCGCGAGCACCGGGACCGGGTGGCCTCGTTCGTGGACAAGGGCGTCGCTGCCGGCGCCACCCTGCGGGCCGATGGCCGCCAGCACGTCCTCTACAACCAGGACGACGGCGGCTTCTTCCTGGGCGTGAGCCTGCTGGACCACGTCACACCCGAGATGGAGTGCTACCGCAACGAGATCTTCGGCCCGGTGCTGGAGGTCATGCGCGTCCCGACCTACACCGAGGCGATGCGCGTCATCGACGAGAACCCGTACGCCAACGGCACCGCCATCTTCACCCGCGATGGCGGAGCGGCCCGCCAGTTCCAGTTCGACGTTCCGGTGGGCATGGTGGGCATCAACGTGCCGATCCCGGTGCCCGTCGCCTACTACAGCTTCGGTGGCTGGAAGGCATCGCTCTTCGGCGACCTGCACATGTACGGACCGGAGGGGATCCAGTTCTACACGCGCGCCAAGGTGGTCACCGCCCGCTGGCCCGATCCCGCGACCTCCAAGGTGGACCTGGGCTTCCCGCAGACCCGCTAGCGGCTTGAGGGCACGTCATGCCTGAGACGGTTCCGTGGGGGCTGGCGGCAGTCGTCGGCGCCGTGCTTGCGATCGCTGTCGCCATCCGGTATCCCCGGACGCGGCGCTGGATTGCCGCGCTGGTCGTCCTGGTCGTGTTCGGGGCTGCCGCACTGATGGCGCTCGTGATCGGCGCCCTGTCGCGCATGGACGTCGGCGGCGAGCTGCCCTTCGCGGCCGCGGCGCTGGCCATCGGGTTCGCGGTCGTCGGGCTCCTGGTGGCGGGCGTCATCATCTTCGCTCGCCGCCGGGAGCGGCTCGGCTGAGCGCCGATGAGGAACGAGGCGCTGGCCACGGTCGGCGAAGCACTCGTCGGCGAGTGGACGCTGACGATGTCCGGCGCCTGGTTCGTGGATGATCCCGACTT
>DASSNX010000134.1:0-3633 GCA_035701185.1 Candidatus Limnocylindria bacterium | reverse complement strand
GCGCCGCGTGCAGCGCGATCATCGAGGGGTACTCCTCCTTGCCGCCGAAGCCGCCGCCGGTCTCCGCCTGCACCACCACCGCCAGGTCGTCGCCCATGGCCAGCGCCCGCTTCATGGCCTTGTGGATGTAGTACGGACACTGCAGCGAGCCATGAACGGTGATGCCGCCGTTGGGCTGCGGCACCGCGATCATCGCCTGGTTCTCGATATAGAGCTGCTCCTGGTGGCCGACCCGATAGGTCCCCTCGATGATCCGGTCGGCCTGCGCCATGGCCGCGGCCGCATCGCCGCGCTCCACGACGTACTGGGCGAACTGATGGTCGCTCTCCAGCGGATCGAACACGGCGGGCAGGCGCTCGGTGCGGACGGTGATATGGCGCTTCGCCTCGCGCACGGTGGAGCGATCCGCGGCCGCGATCAGCGCCACCGGCTCCGCCTGGTGCCGGATCTCCCCGCCGATGGGCACGAGCACCGGCTGGTCGTCGTCGATCAGGCTCACGACGTTGTCGCCGGGGATGTCGTCGGCGGTGACGACCACGACCCGGCTCCAGTCGAACGCGTCGTCCAGGTCGATCGCCAGCAGCCGCGCGTGCGGCTCGGAGGACCGGATCGTGGCGCCGTACCAGGCGCCCGGAAAGACCAGGTCGTCGGCGTACTTCGCCAGGCCCGTGAGCTTCTCGGGCCCTTCGCGGCGTGGGGGAGCGGGTGTCGCACGGCCGCGCGCCGGGGCCCGGGCCGGGATCACGACGGGAGTCGTGACGGCTCGCTGGGCCTGAGTCGGCGTTATTTCCTCGCGCGGCTCCATCGGTGCATCGTACCGAACCGCCAATCCGTCGCGGTCAGCTTCGCGCGCCCCGGTCGAGCGCGTCAGTCGCGCCCGAGGCGCAGCGACCGTCCCGGGACGGCGCCGGTGTGCGCTCCGCCGTCCACGACCCAGACGCCGTTGACGAGGACGTGCTCGATCCCATCCGGGAATTGGCGCGGCTCCTCATAGGTGGCGTTGGCTCGCACCCGCTCCGGATCAAAGACCACCACATCGGCGGCAAATCCGTCCCGTAGCAGGCCTCGGCGTTGGAGGCCCAGCCGCGCCGCCGGCGCGCCGCTCATGCGGTGCACCGCCTCCTCCAGGCTGAGCAGCGCCTCGTCGCGCACGAACTGGCCCAGGATGCGCGGGAAGGAACCGTAGGTCCGCGGGGACGGCTTCTCGCCCAGGAACGTGGAATCGGTTCCGATCATCGCGTCGGGGTGCCGCAGGAATCGGCGCAGGCCGTCGGTGTGCGGCCCGCTGGTGACCTGGGCAACGCGCAGGTCCTCGCTGAGCAGCAGGTCGCAGATGACGTCCACCGCGTCGTGCCCCGTCTCGTGCATCACGTCCGCCACCGAACGCGACTCCCAGCGCAGGTTCTCCGGCCGGGTGAAGGCGCCCAGGCGCACATCGGCCCAGCCAGCGGTGCCGGTGTAGGCCGCGCCACGCGCGGCCAGCTCAGTTCGGATCCGGTCCCGAACCGCGCCATCCGCCAGGCGCTCGTTGAGCGCCGTCGGCCCACCCGACTGGACCCATTGCGGCAGCTGGATCAGCAGCCGGGTGGAGGCCCACTCGTACGGGTACATGTCGAAGGTGACGTCCTGGCCGGCAGCCCGTGCATCGTCGACCAGGGCCAGCATCTCGTCCGCCCCGCCGGGATAGCTGAGCCGATGGTAGAAGTGGGTGATGTGGGCTGCACCTTCGCCGCGTCGCCCGATCTCGATCGCCTCCCGAAACGGATCCAGGAACCGATCGCCCAGCGGGTAGCGGACGTGGGTGTGGTAGAAGCCGCCGTGCCGGGCCGCCTCCGCGGTAAGCGCGGCGAGCTCGGCGGTCGAGGCGTACGAGCCCGGCGGATAGTCCAGCCCGCTGGAGACCCCGAAGGCACCGGCCTCCATGGCTTCGCGGAGCATGGCCCGCATGCTGGCCACCGCCCGCTCGTCGGCCGGCGTGTCTTCCCAGCCGATGGCGCCGATGCGCAGCGCGCTGTTGCCCACCACGATTCCGACGTTCAGCGCCTGCCCGCGGTCGTAGCGGTCCAGGTACGAAGCCACGGTGTCCCAGTCGAACTCGATGGCCGGGTCGCCATCCAGGCCCGCGTTCAGCCGGACGAAGGCCTCGAGATCGCCCCGATGCGCGAAGGGCGCGTACCCGTTCCCGTCGACGCCGATGATCTCGGTGGTGACGCCCTGGCGCACCTTCGGCTCGTGCCGCGGATCGGCCAGGATCATCAACCCGCCGTGGGAGTGCAGATCGATGAACCCGGGCGCCACCACCATCCCGGACGCGTCGATGGTTCGTGCCGCGGGTGGCCGCCAGCTGGCCTCGCCCAGCACCAGGCGCCCGCCGCGCACGCCCACTGTCCCGGCGGTGCCCGGCTCGCCCGATCCATCGATCACCGTGCCGCCGGCGATTAGCAGGTCGACCGGCGCCTGGCCCTCCTCAGGCATCGGACCATGCCTGGAGCTCGACCAGGTTGCCCTCGGGGTCGCGGACATAGCACCAGGTCACCTGGCGTCCGTCGGCGGTCTGGAGCGTCACGATCTCGCCAACGGCGCTGCCGCCATTGGCCAGCACCGTCTCCTGCGCCGCCGTCACGTCGTCGACGGCGAACGCCACGTGGCCCCAGCCCACGCGATTCGCCACCGGCAGGCGAGCCGCCGCGTTGGCGCTGTACTGGTAGATCTCGAGCGTGGGGCCGTCCGGGCCATGGCCCGGCAGCCGCAGGTGAACGCCATCCAGGGCCGCATCCGGCACGCCGGTACCGGCCGAGAGGTCGTCGCCGCGGTAATGACGCTCGGGAGGGACATCCGCGCACTCGAAGCAGCGGCGGTAGAAGGCAGCCAGCCGCCGCCAATCGCGGGCGATCAGGTTGACGTGACCGAAGCGGGTCGGCATGTGTCAGGTCGGAGGCGGAATGGCGGCGATCTCCCGCTCGAACGCGGCGCGCAGTGTCCGCTTCTCACCAACGTCCAGCCAGCTCGCCTCGACGCCGTCCAGGCAGACCGCCACCATCTCGTCCCAGGACATGCCCTGTGTCTCCGCCACCGAGCGGTACTCGCGTCCGAGGTCCAGGTCCGTCATCGCCGGGTCGTCGGTGTTCAGGGTGGCCAGCAGCCCGGCTTGCCGCATCCGACGGAACGGATGCTCGGACAGCGTCGGGTAGCGGTTGGCGATCACCACGTTCGAGTTCGGGCACACGGTCAGGGGCACGCGCCAGCCGGCGACCCGCTGCGCGAGCTCCGGGTCATCCAGGATCGCCAGGCCGTGGTCGATCCGCTCGGCCCGCAGCGCGCCCAACGCCACGGCGATGTTCTGCGGCCCGGCGTCCTCGCCGGCGTGGGCCGTCCGGTGGAAGCCGGCACGGCCGGCAAGGCGGTAGGCATCGGCGAAGGTGCGCAGGTCCACGCCCTTCTCGGTCGAATCCATTCCGATACCAATGACGCGCTCCGCCAGCGCGTCGCGCCGCAGGTCGACGGCCATCTCCACCAGCTCCAGGGCCGCCGCCGGTCCGAACGCGCGATCGATGTCGCAGATCAGCGCGGCCCGCACGCCGGTCTCGGCCTCGGCCCGCATGACGCCGCGCGTCAGCCCTGCGACGATGTCGC
>DASSNX010000133.1:0-12596 GCA_035701185.1 Candidatus Limnocylindria bacterium | reverse complement strand
CGCCATGAGACCGACGTACGGTCCGCCGTAGCTGGTGGGCACGCCGAGCGGCTGTCCCTCGGCGGCCACGATGTCGGCCTCATACTCGGCCGGCGCCTGGAGGATGGCGAGCGAGGTCGGTTCCACGACGGCGACCAGCTGCGCGCCCGCGGCGTGGGCCGCGTCGGCGAGCTCAGCCATGGGCTCCAGCTGGCCGTAGAAGTTCGGCTGCGCCGTGACCAGGCAGGCGACCTCGGGACCCAGCGCGTCGGCGGCCGTCGCCGGGTCGGTGGTCCCGCTTCCGCCCTCGGCGAGGTCGATCGGCACGGTGACCACCTGGATCCCCGGCCCCGAGCAGTAGGTCTCGAGCACGCGCCGGTAGTCGGGGTTCACGCCCGCCGAGATGGCGATCGTCGAGCGGCGGGTCAGGCGGCAGGCCATCAGCGCGGCCTCGGCCGTCGCCGTCGCGCCGTCGTAATGGGAGGCGGTGGCCACCTCCATCCCGGTCAGCTCGCAGATGAGCGACTGGAACTCGTAGATCGACTGCAGCGTGCCCTGGCTGACCTCCGGCTGGTACGGCGTGTAAGCGGTCGCGAACTCGCTGCGGCCGATGACCTCCATCACCACCGCCGGCACCAGGTGGCGGTAGGCGCCCGCCCCCAGGAAGCTCACGCCGGGAATCCGATTGCGGTTCGCCAGGCGGCTGAGCTCCGCCCGGACCTCCTGCTCGGTCAGCGGCGGCGGCAGGTCGAAGCCCGTGGCGCGCACCGAGGCAGGGATGTCGGCGAACAGGTCCTCGACCGAGGCGACGCCGATGGCGTCCAGCATGCGCCGGTGGTCGGCCTCGGTATGCGGGGAGTAGCCCATCAGCCGCCGGTGAGCGCCGCGTACGCCTCCGCGTCGAGCAGCGCGTCCAGCTCCGTCGGGTCGGACAGCGTGACCTTCGCGATCCAGCCCTCGCCGAATGGGGCGCTGTTGAGCAGCTCCGGCGTGTCGACCAGCGCCGGGTTCACCTCGGCCACTTCGCCGGAGATGGGCGCGAACAGGTCGCTCACCGCCTTGACGCTCTCGACCACGCCGAAGGCGCCGAACTGCGTCAGCTGCGTGCCGGCCTCGGGAGTCTCGACAAAGACGATGTCGCCCAGCTCATCGGCGGCATAGCTGGTGATGCCGATGGTGGCCTGCGCGCCCTCGACCCTGACCCACTCGTGCTCACGCGAGTAGCGCAGGTCGGCGGGATAGTCGGACGGCATCGGCTCCCTCGCGGATGTGCGGGTATCGGCTCAGCCGGCGTCCGGCTTCGGCCGCTTGTAGAACGGCAACTTTACCTGCTCGGCCCGATGCGGGCGGTCGCGGACCACGACCTCCACCTCACCGCCCACGCTCGCCGCGTTCGCCGGCAGGTAGGCCATGGCGATCGGCCGGCCCAGGGTCGGCGAGGCGGTGCCCGACGTCACCGTCCCCACCACGGCGCCCTCGACCTGCACCGGATAGCCGTGCCGCGCGATGGCGTTGTCGGCCATGACCAGGCCGACCAGCTTGCGGCGTGGTCCGGTGGCCTGGACCGCTGCCAGCGCGGCGCGGCCCACGAACTCGCCCTTGTCGAGCTTCACCACCCGGCCGAGGTTGGCCTCGTACGGGTTCGTGTCCCGGTCCAGCTCGTTGCCGTACAGCGGCATGCCCGCCTCGAGGCGCAGCGTGTCGCGGCTGCCGAGCCCGCACGGCTTCAGGCCGAGCGGCTGGCCCGCCGCCATCAGGGCGTCCCACAGCTGCGTCGCGCGCCGGGCGTCGACGAAGAGCTCGAAGCCGTCCTCGCCGGTGTAGCCGGTGCGCGCCACCAGGCAGTCGATGCCGGCCACCGTTCCGCGCAGCGAGCGGTAGTAGCCCAGGTCATCCAGCGCCAGGTCGGTCAGCCCGGCCAGCAGCTCCGCCGCCCGCGGGCCCTGCGGCGCGATCAGCGCGGTGCGGTCCGAGCGATCGTCGAGCTGTGCGTCGAAGTCGCCGTGGCCGCAGAGGCGCTCGAGGTGCTCGAGCACGGCGTCGTGGTTGGCGGCGTTGCAGACCAATAGGTAGCCGCGCTCGGTGCGGTAGACGATCAGGTCGTCGATGATCCCTCCGTCCTCGGTGCAGAGCATCGAGTACTGCGCCTGGCCCGGCTCCAGCGTGCCCGGATCGCTGACCACCGCGTAGCGCGCGAAGGCCAGCGCCTCGCTGCCCGAGATGCCGATCTCGCCCATGTGCGACAGGTCGAACAGGCCGACGGCGCTACGGACGGTCCGGTGCTCGTCGATGATCCCGCCGTACTGCACCGGCATCTCCCAGCCGGCGAAGGGCACCATCCGCGCCCCGAGGGCGACGTGCCGGTCGTGGAGCGGCGTGTGCCGCAGGGCCGCTGCCGTCCCGGTCACGTGACCGCCGAGGCGGTGGACCCCGCCGCGGGCCGAGCGCCGAGGCGCGCTGCGGCCTCCTCGACCACACCGCGCTCGGTGACGTGGGTCATCAGCTCCAGCGCCTCTTCGAGCTGGAACCAGCCGACCTCGTCGAATTCATGGTCGTGGTCCTCCAGGGCGCCGCCGACCGGCCGCATCAGGAAGAAATGGACCGTCTTGTGGAACCGGGTCCGGCCGCGCACGAAGAAGTACTCGATCGCGCCGAGCGGCATCTCGATCTCGACCTCCAGGCCGGTCTCCTCCCGGGTTTCGCGCAGAGCGGTCTCCTCCAGGGTCTCGCCGGCGTTCGGCGTGCCCTTCGGCAGCGCCCACAGGTTGGGGTGACGCCGATGCACGAGCACGATCTCTTCCCGCCCGTCACGGCTGCGATGGACCACGCCACCGGCCGATGTGGCCCTGGCGTGACGAAGGGCGGCCACCCGCGGATTAGCCGCGGCGCGCGCGCTGAAGGCCGAGGGGAAGAGCGGTGCGGCGGTTCCGGGTCCGGGCCGAGAGGCCGAAGGACGGGAAGCTGAAGGCGCTCGTCTGGCTGCGCAGCGAGGCCACGGTCGGCAACGCGTGGCGCGCGGCGCGCGGTCGGTGGTAGACCGTGGCGGCGCGACCCAGCCCCAGCCGTCGGCGTGGCGTCGACAGACGGCTGACTCCGAAGTGGATGGTGGGGTGGGAGACGTAGCGGGCCGTGAGACTCACTCGCATGGCCGGCATTGTACGCCGGGCCTGAGGCGGCGCAACAGGACGGCGCACGCTGCTGGTGGCGTCCGCGCACCGCTCGGCGGGCCATCGCACGGGCATCGGACCCGGGCCAGGTCCGGCTCAGGCCCCGGCCAGGAGCTCGCGGTAGAGGTCCACCGTCTGGCGGATGCGCCGCGCCACGGCGAAG
Organism: Candidatus Limnocylindria bacterium; assembly: GCA_035701185.1. Classification (GTDB taxonomy): domain Bacteria; phylum Chloroflexota; class Limnocylindria; order QHBO01; family QHBO01; genus DASSCW01. Next base: position 9,287 of record DASSNX010000133.1, on the reverse strand, counting down.
CGGTCGGCCCCGGCCCGGGCCTCCGCTGCGAGCGCCGCGCGCCGTTGCGGATCAGCGGCCAGCTCGCGGATGGCGGCACCCAGCGCGGCAGCCGGATCGGCGCCAGCGGGATCGACGATGAGGCCGTCGACTCCGTCGCGGACCGAGTCCGCCACGCCGGGGCCGCGCAGCGCAACGACGGGAACGCCGGCCGCCAGCGCCTCCGCCAGCACCAGGCCCTGGGTCTCGGTCTGCGAGGCGAACGCGAAGAGGTCGCAGCCGCGAACCTGGGCCAGCGCCTCGTGGCGCGGCAGGCGTCCGGTCAGCGCCACCCGGCCCGCCAAATCGGGTTGCGTTATCCGTTCGCGCACCGCCGCCGCGGACGGGCCGCCGCCGACCAGCAGAAGCCGCAGACGGGGCTCGCCCTCGGCGGCGCGAGCGAACGCTTCGAGCAGGAGGTGGACATTCTTCTCCTCGGCAACGCGGCCAAGGCTGACGGCCACCACCGCCTCCGGCGGCCAGCCGTTGCCGCCGCGCACATCGGCGGCAGCGAGGGCGCCGATTCCCTCCACGTCGACGCCGGTGGGGATGGTCCGCACCACCGGCCGCCGGCGGTCGCCGAGCGCGGCACTGATGTCGGCGGCGATCTCGCTCCCCGGCGCCACGACCGCCGCGCAGCCGCGCCAGTAGTCGCCGAGGTAGGCCGCCGCGACGCGCCGCCCGGCCTGCGCCAGCGGCCCCAGGTAATGGGTGTAGTCACCGAAGCGGGTGTGGTGGGTGAAGACGAGCGGCGCCCCGCTGCGCTGGGCCAGACGGCGGGCCATCAGCCCGGACACGAACGGCGACTGGGCGTGGACGATGTGCGGCGCAAAGTCGCGTGCCGCGCGCAGGGCGGGCCCGGGGATGGGCAACGGCATCCGGTACCCCGACGGTGCCGGCGGCGGGGCCTGGTACGAGTCCAGCCAGGCATAGTCCGGCTGCGGTCCGGGGGCCCCGGAGGTGCCCGGCTGCCCGTCACCACCGGGTCGCGGCGCGACCAGCAGGACGCGGTGGCCGGCGGCGCCCAGCCCACGCGCCAGCGTCTCGGTCGCGACCGTTACCCCGGAGAGGTACGGCAGGTACGACTCGGTGAAGATGGCGACCCGGAGTGGATCGCTCACGGCAGCGCCCGCCGCCCGACGTGCAGCGTCACCATCCGGCCGAGCAGCCAGCGCCAGCGAACCTCGAGCAGGCCGGCCGCCGCCATCAGCTCGGCGACCCGCAGCGGAGCCGGGTAGCGGCCGACACTGTCGGGCAGGTAGCGGTAGGCGTCGCCACTGCCGACCAGCGCTCCGAGCCGCGGGACCACCCGCTGGAACCACGTGCGGTACAGGATGGCGCTCGGCCCGCCGGACGGGGCCGCGATCTCCAGGACCACCACCCGCCCGCCTGGTGCGGCGACCCGCGCCAGCTCACCGAGGGCGACCTCGACATCGGGCAGGTTGCGCAGCCCGAAGCCGATGGTGACGGCGTCGAAGGTGCCATCGGCAAAGGGCAGGGATTCGGCGTCGGCCTGGACCCAGGTCACCGTCCGTCCCACGGCCGAGCTGCGGCTCGCCCGCCGGGCCCGCGCCAGCATCTCGGCGGCGGGATCGAGGCCGACGACCTGGCCGCCGGGAGCGACCCGCGCCGCAGCTCCCAGCGCCAGCTTCCCGGTACCGGTCGCCACGTCCAGCACCCGCATCCCGGGACCGAGCTCCGCGGCGTCGAGCGCGTCGCGGCGCCAGACGCGATCCAGGCCGCCGGTCATCAGCGTGTTCATGGCGTCGTAGTGCGGCGCGATGCGATCGAACATCGCGACAACTCGCTCCGGCGTCGGGCGGCCCTTCACCCGGTCGCCTCGCTGCCGCCGGGCGCCATCGCCGCCGGCTGCCGCTCCGGATCACGGACGCCCGGCACGAACAGCAGAATGCCCATGCAGAAGGCGCCGACCAGCCCGCCCCAGATCATCGTCTCGCTGACGCCGACCGCCGCCGCCACCGGCCCGGTCAGCGCAAACGACACCGGCACCAGCCCGGCCGACATCAGCCAGTCCAGGCTCGTCACCCGGCCGAGCAGCCGACGCGGCACCAGGGTCTGCAGCAGCGTGACCCAGATGATGCCGCCCACCTGGAACAGCGCCTGCCAGACGAAGCTGATGAGCAGCGCCTGCCACAGCGCGTTCATCAGGCCGTAACCGGTCAGCAGCAGCACGCCGCCGCTCCAGGCCGCGTACATGACGGTGATCTTCAGCCGCGGGATGCCCAGCTGGCCGATCAGCAGCGCCGAGATGACCGAGCCGATGCCGCCGGCGGCGTAGATGAAGCCGAGCGACTCGGCGCCAAGGCTGAGCTGGTTCTTGACCACGAACGGCAGCAGCACCTGCACCGGGCCGATGAAGAGCAGCAGGCTGAACATGGCGGCCACCAGCGTCGCCCAGCACCAGGGATTGCGCCGGACGAAGGCGAAGCCCTCCCCCATCTCGGTCAGCGTCTGCCGCAGCCCATGACTGGTTGCCGTGACGGCCGGGCGGGTTGCGATCGCCGCGATGCAGGCCGCGGAGACCACGAAGGTGCCTCCGTCGATCAGGAAGGCGCTGCCCGCGCCCGCGACGGCAACCACGAAGCCACCCAGCGCCGGGCCCACCAGCCGGATCATCATCGGCCGGATGAAGCCCATCAGCGCGTTGGCCTGGGGCAGCTCCTCGTCGGGCAGCAGGGTCGGCACGATGGCGCTGGAGGCCGGATTGAAGAAGGCGTCGCCGAGCCCGACGAAGGCGATGAGCGCGATGACGTGCCAAAGCTCGAGGACGCCGCTGACGGACAGCAGGCCCAGCAGCCCGATCGCCAGCGCGCGGACGGCATCGGCTCCGATCATCATCCAGCGCCGGTCGTAGCGGTCGCTGAAGACCCCGCCGAGCAGGATGAAGGCAACCAGCGGGGCGGTCCATGCCGCGCCGACGATGGACAGGGCGGTCGGGATGTTGCTGATCTCGTAGACCTGCCAGGCCAGCGCCACGCCGAAGAAGCCGTCCCCCAGCAGCGACACGGTCGAGCCGGCGGTGAGCAGCGCGTAGTCGCGGCGACGCAGCGGCACCAGGAGCCGCAGCGAGCGCAGCCGGGCGCGAAGGCGGTGCGGAAGGACGTTCACGGGCGACGAGGAAGAGCGGCGTGGATGGTGGGCGATACTGGATTCGAACCAGTGACCTCACGGATGTGAACCGTGCACTCTAACCAGCTGAGCTAATCGCCCACGGCGGGGATCGCAGTATAGCCATCGGCCTGAACGGCCTTCAATCGCCAGGCCGATACCTCCGCAGCGCCCCCTCCACCGTTTCGGGCGCCTGGCCCACGACCTCGAATCGCTTGACGCGGCTGCGCGCACCGGACGCCAGCCGGACCACCGAGGGCGGCACGCCGAGCGCGGTGGCCAGCAGCCGGCGGGCCGCATCCGTGGCCTGACCGTCGGCCGGCGGGCGGACGACTCGCAGCTCCAGCACGCCGCCGCGGTAGGGGCCGATGCGCTCGCTCGCGGCGTGGGGCGTGACCCGCACGGTGACGAACGCCACCGGCCTAGCGGAGGAAGAGGCGGGTCAGCACGCCGAGCAGCAGGATGGCGATCATCGGCGCCCAGTCGAGCCCACCGGTCGGCGGGAAGACGCGCCGGATCGGTGCCAGGAACGGCTCGGTGGCCTGGTAGAGGAAGGCGGTGACGTTGCCACCGCCGGCGGGGTTGGTCCAGCTCACGATGACGCGCGCGAAGATGAGGATCGTGAGCACCAGCGCCAGCAGGCCGATGAAGCTGGTCAGGAACGCCACGGCGGCGAGGATACCAGCCTAGGGCCGCTCCGGCCGAGGGCCGAAGAGGGCCGTGCCGATCCGCAGCAGAGTGGCTCCCTCTCGGACGGCGGCCTCCGCGTCGGCGGTCATGCCCATCGACAGCTCCGGCAGCTCGACGCCGCTCGTGGCCGCCAGCAGGTCGCGCAGCTCGCGCAGCCGGGAAAAGGTCCGGCGCTCGGCGCCGGACTCGATGGGCGCAATGGTCATCAGGCCGATCGGACGCGCGGCCGTGAGCCTGCGCAGACCCTCGATCAACGCACCGTCGCGGTCGGCGGCGAGTTCGGCGAACTGCTCCGCGGGGAACCCTCCCCGGCCGGCGCGGCCGCTCATGTCGACCTGCAGCAGGACACGCGGCGCGTGGCCGCCGTCATGCGCGATGCGGTCGATCCGCTGCAGCAGCCCCACCGAGTCGACCGAATGAATCGTGTCGAACAGGCGCAGCGCCTGGCGCACCTTGTTCGACTGCAGCTGACCGATCATGTGCCAGTCGGCCTGGGGGACGGCCTCCACCTTGGCGGCCGCCTCCTGGACCCGGTTCTCGCCCAGCAGCGTCAGGCCGGCCGCCAGCGCGGCCTGCACCACCCGGATGCCGAAGCCCTTGGTGACGGCGACGATCCGGAAGCCATCCGGGTCGCGACCCTCGGCCGCGGCCGCGGACCGCAGCGAATCGAGGAGGCGGTCGTATCGGCTCCGGATCAGCTCCGGCGTGGGTGGCGGCTCGACGATCGGCTGCATGGCACCCAGAGCGGCCGGACGTCAGACGTCCGGCCGCATCGGCCCAGGAAGCTGCTACTCCGACTTGCGGCGGAGGAAGCTTGGGATGTCGAGGTCGGTCTCGCCGTAGGCCGGTCGACCGACGGGGGTGGGCACAGCCTGCCGTTCGGCCGCCGCCTCCTCGCGCTCGGTGGTCGTCGCGAACGGCGACGGCTCGGGGATCTGCTCGTCCAGCGACTGGCGCTGGGCCCGCTCGCGCTCGATCTCCGCCAGGATCTCGCGGCTGCGCTCGTCCAGGCTGGTCTCGATGCCCACCGCCACGTCGGCGCTTGCCGCCCCACGTCCCGCGGAGCGCGGCTTCTTGGTGGCGTCGAAGCCGGTGGCGATGACGGTGACCTTCACCTCGTCGCGCATTCGGTCGTCGATGACCGTGCCGAAGATGATGTTCGCCTCCGGATCGGCGGCCTCCTTGATCACCTCGGCGGCCTCGTTGACTTCGAACAGGCCCAGATCGCTGCCACCGGTGACGTTGAAGAGGATGCCGCGCGCGCCCTGAATGTTGACCTCCAGCAGCGGGCTCATGACCGCCGCCCTGGCGGCCTCGACCGCACGGTTCTCGCCGGTGCCAATGCCGATGCCCATCATCGACGAGCCGGCATCCCGCATGATCGTCTTGACGTCGGCGAAGTCGAGGTTGATGAGGCCCGGCACGGTGATCAGGTCGCTGATGCCCTGCACGCCCTGCCGCAGCACGTCGTCCACCACCCGGAAGGCGTCCAGGATCGACGTCTTCTTGTCGACCACCTCGCGCAGGCGGTCGTTCGGGATGGTGATGAGCGTGTCGCACTTGTCCTTGAGCTGCTCCGAGTACTGCTCGGCCACCAGCTTGCGGCGCACGCCCTCGAAGCTGAACGGCTTGGTGATGACGCCGACCGTCAACGAGCCCAGATCCTTGGCGATCTCGGCGATAACCGGCGCCGCGCCCGACCCGGTGCCACCGCCCATGCCGGCCGTGATGAAGATCATGTCGGCGTCCTTGAGGGCCTCGTAGATCTTCTCCGAGTCCTCCTCGGCCGCCCGCTGGCCGACCTGTGGGTCGGCGCCGGCGCCCAGCCCACGGGTCAGCTTGTCGCCGATCCGGATCTTGTGGGGCGCGTCGCTCTGCAGGAGCGCCTGCGCGTCAGTGTTCACGGCAATGAACTCGACGCCCATCATCTCGGCGCGGATCATCCGGTTCACGGCGTTGCTGCCGCCCCCTCCGACGCCGATGACCTTGATGAGTGCGAAATGCTCTGCGTCGGACCGAAGCGGCATGGGGGGTCTCCGTAGCGCGGTATGGAGTGTTGGCAACCCGTCTCGCCGCGGGTTCCACCGATTCTAGCGAGCACCCTCGGGCGTCGTGGCCGGTTTTTTCCACAGACCGATGCGAACTTATCCACACCTTGGCGACGGGCCGTGGACGACGTGCCACGTCCTCCACACCGGTGCAGGAACGGCGCTTGCTAAAGGGACGGCATCAGCCGCAGCTGGAGCGTTGGCTTGCTCGATCCTTCGCCTCGCGTGACCGTCCTGGACGACCATGCCCAGACCCTCGAGCTGATGCGCGACATCCTCGAGCCGGCCGGGTACGTGGTGAGCTGCACGGCCAGTATCGGCCCCGCGTTGCACGAGATCCGGGATACCAAGCCAGATCTCGTCGTCATCGACCTGCTGCTGGCCACGGACCAACGTGAGCTCTCCGGCTGGGACGTCGCCCGGCTGGTGCGGTCCCACGCCGAGCTCTACCGGGTGCCGATCGTCGTGATCTCCGCCGACCATGGGCTCCTGCGCTCGGTGGCCGCCGAGGCGCGCACCATGCGCGACATCCACCTGCTGGCCAAGCCGTTCACCGTGGACGAGCTGCTGTCGGCTGTTCACACGGCGCTGGGTGGCGACGCGGTTCACCCTCAGGTTGGCGACGGAGCGACCGAGGTCGGAACGTCCGCCGGCGCCTACTGATTGGTCCTCTTCCCCGTCTTCTTCGCCTTGGCCGATGGCGACGATCGCCTCGTGCCGGATCACCTTCAGCCCGCCATCGCCGGCATCGCCGGCATCCGCGCCAGGCACTGATCAGCCGGGAAAGAGCCCCCGGATCCAGTCCATGAACCGGCTGCCGGCACCGCTGAAGGGCGAGCTGGCTGCGTAGCCGATCGGCTCCTCGCCCGCGTGGTGCGCCCCCCACAGCAGGAGCCCGATGGGCGTGGTGAAGGCCGGGTTCGAGAGCTGGTCCATCAGGCCGCCCACGCCCTGCGGCGCGCCGATCCGGACGGGCATCTCGAACACCTCGCGCGCCAGCTCCGCGGCGCCACCGATCCGCGCGCCGCCGCCGGTGAGCACCACGCCGGCCGGCAGCATGCCGGCGTGGCCGGACCGCTTGACCTCCTCGCCGATGAGCGAGTAGATCTCGCTCATCCGAGCCTCGATGATCTCCGCCAGCTTGCGGCGCTGGATCGTCTGCCCGCCGCCATCACCCAGGACCGCCACGTTGAGCAGCTCCTCGGGCTGGACGGCCTGCAGGTTGGCGGTGCCGTGCTTGATCTTGATCTCCTCGGCCAGGTTCTGGCTGGTGCGCAGGCCGATGGCCACGTCCATGGTCACGTTGATGCCGCCCACCGGCAGCACGGCCGAGTGGTAGATCCCGCCGTCGGTGAAGATGGCGATGTCCGTCGTGCCGCCGCCGATATCGGCCACCAGCACGCCAAGCTCCTTCTCGGTGTCGGTCAGCGTCGCCTCGGCCGCGGCCAGCGAGCTGATCACCATCTCGTCGATGTGGACGTTGGCGTTGGCGATGCACTTGGACAGGTTCTGGATGGAGGTCGAGAGGCCGGTGACGATGTGCGTCTCCACCTCGAGCCGCACCGCGCTCATGCCCAGCGGGTCCTTGATGCCCTCCTGGCCGTCCACGATGTAGCCGCGCGGGATGACGTGCAGCGTCTCGCGGTTGGACGGCATCTGGACGGCCTTCGCCGCCTCGGTGGCACGGGCCACGTCCTCGCGGCTGACTTCGCGCTTGTGCCCGGAGACGGCAACCACGCCACGGCTGTTCTGGCTGCTGATGTGGCTGCCGCCGACGCTGACGAAGGCACTGCTGATCTTGTAGCCGGATAGCCGCTCGGCCTTCTCCAGGCTGGCCGCGATGGAGTTCACGGTCTGGTCGATGTTGGCAACCATGCCCTTCTTCATCCCGACCGATTCGGCGATGCCGTAGCCGATGATGTTCACGTCGCCGGTGCGGCTCACCTCACCGATGAGCGTCGTCACCTTGGTCGTGCCGGCGTCGATACCGACGAGGACCGATTCCCTGTCCAAGTTGCCTCCATGAGTGGTCGCGCGAGCGCGACGGTCGTTCGAGCCTACAGGAAGTGCCGCCGAATGAGCGCCACGTTTTGGAAGATGCGCAGCCCGAAGGCGAAGAGCGCGACGAGATACAGGTCGATCCCGAGTCGGTCACCGACGAAGGTGAGCGCCACCGCGACGAGCGCGTTGGTGACGAAACCCGAGAGAAAGACGCGGTTGTCGTACTGGCCGTCGAGCTCGGCGCGGATGGCGCCGAGCACCGAGTCGAGTCCGGCCAGGATGCCGACCGCCGAATAGCGCGCGAGATCCGGGCTGACGTTGACGTCGAGCACCAGGCCGAGCACCACGCCGAGCGCAAGGCCGATGAGTGGGAGCCACATGGAGGAGCGCCTCGATGGCGTGTCGTTGGCGGATACGTACGGACGGACCGATGGCACGGCCGGCCCTACCCCTGCGGGCGCCAATATACCCTCCCCGGATTCCGAACATCCAACCAGCCGATGCCGGCCTCCGGCTGCTCGCTGAAGAGCGTGCGCACGCCGGCCACCTGTCGCTCGATGCGGGCCGCCGGATCCTGCGTCAGCTCCGGATCCATGCCGTAGACGCCGAAGGCGGCGCTCCAGGCGGGCTCGGCGGAGTCGAGCACGAAGCCGAATTCCTCGTCGATATGCACGCTGAGGCCGCTCGTCGCCGAGCCCAGGGCGGCGGGATCGACCCGCGCCAGCTCGAGCGCGATGGCGAGCGTGTCCGGATCGATGCTGTCGCCGACGGTCAGGTCGCGACTCGCGCGGCGGCGATCGTCGATGAAGGGCAGCGTCGCCAGCGCGTCGGGCAGGGCCGCGTCGCGCGCGACCTGTCCGATGATCGCCCCGCTCGGCGAGCCGACGAGCTGCACCGCCGAGGTGCGCCAGACGAACGCGGGCGCCTCCTCGTGCAGGGTGATGGCGACCCGGCCCGGCAGCCGCACGCTGACCTCGGCGCCGGAGACGCCGGGGAGCGCCTCGATGCGGCGCTGCAGCGCGCCGGAGTCGACGAGCAGCGCGTTCTGGCCCTGCACGGCGCTCGCTTCGTCGCGCAGGTCCCGTTCGGCGGTGAGCTGGCGCCCGTGCCACTCCACGTCGCTGATCCGCAGCCACGGTCCGTTGAGCAGCACGATGAACCCCGCCACGAGCCCGACCGCCAGCAGCCCGGCGAGGGCGCGGCCGGGGCTCGGCAGGAAGCGCCCGACGCGCTGCCGCAGCGGCGCGCGTGGCTTGCGCGCCTGGCCGCCGCGCCGCGGACGGGCGCCGCGCACGGGACGGGCGGCGCGACGCGGGCTCACGGCGCCAGCTCCTGCTCGCGCTCGCGCGACGCGTCGAGGCCGAGCTCGATGAGCCGCTCGATGAGGCGCGGGAAGGGCAG
>DASSNX010000132.1:0-2420 GCA_035701185.1 Candidatus Limnocylindria bacterium | reverse complement strand
CGCGCCGGCGGCAACCGATCCAAGGCAGCCGAGGAGCTCGGCATCTACCGCCGCCTGCTCTACGCCAAGCTCCGCGAATACGGCCTCGGCGACTGACCCTCCGCCCTTGTGCAGGGCGACGGCCGGGTTTCCCACCTGCTGGCAGTATCGGAGAAGCAGGCGACCGATTCGCTGCCTCGTTCGCCGATTTCCCAGTGGGTGACGAAGAACGGCGAACGAGAGACGCGCGAAGGGCCTGCGGCGGGCCGTATCGGCCTTCGAAAGGCGGTCTCCTTCGCCTCTACTTCCACCTGCTGGCAAACCGGCGCGCAAGCGGCGGGTCGGCGCGGGTGAACTGCCGGCGGGCACCTGCGGTGGGCCGATTTCACCTGCTGGCGCCGGGTCGGCGCGGCGGCGGGCACCTGCGGTGGGCCGATTTTCACCTGCTGGCAGTATCGGACAAGCAGCCAGCCAGAACGACCGCTCCTTCGCCGATTTCCCAGTGGGTGACGAAGAATGGCGAACGAGAGACGCGCGAAGGGCCCGCGGCGGGCGGTATCGGCCTTCGAAAGGCGGTCTCCTTCGCCTTTACTTCCACCTGCTGGCAAACCGGCGCGCCAAGCGCCGCAGAACCGCCGAGAAGGCGGCCCCGATCGGGGAGGGCTGGCGGCGGGCCGGAGCAGTGTCCCTCCGAGTGGTGGAAATTGAGGTAGCCCTCGGCCGCTAAGTTCGCAAGCGTGAGCAGGGCCACCGGTGTGATCCTCGGGTTGTTCAAGCCCAAACGAGGAGACACGACCGATGGCCCTTCCCAAGTCTGCACTCAATGACCTGCTCAGCGCTATCCGCGCCGGCGGCGACATCGACGTCATCCGCTCGGGCATGCAGCTGGTGCTGCAGGAACTCATCGAGCTCGAAGCCGGCCACGCGATCGGCGCCGGCCGATACGAGCGCAGTGAGGCCCGCCTCACGCATCGCAACGGATCGCGCGAGCGGCTGCTGAGCACCAAGGCCGGCGATCTCGAACTGCGCATCCCCAAGCTGCGGGCCGGCAGCTTCTTCCCGTCGCTGCTCGAGCCGCGGCGGCGCATCGATCGCGCGCTGTGGGCGGTGGTCATGGAGGCCTACGTGCACGGCGTGTCGACCCGCAAGGTCGACGACCTGGTCGCCGCATTGGGCATCGACGCCGGCGTGTCCAAGAGCGAGGTGAGCCGCATCTGCGCCGAGCTCGACAAGCTGGTCGGGCAGTTCCGCCGGCGACGCCTGGAGCACACCCTCTTTCCCTACCTCTTCCTCGACGCCACCTACGTCAAGGCCCACGACGGCGCCAGCGTGGTGTCCAAGGCCATCGTGGTGGCCACCGGCGTCACCGCCCGCGGCGATCGCGAGGTGCTCGGCTGCGCGGTCGGCGACTCCGAGGATGGCGCCTTCTGGACCAGCTTCCTGCGTGACCTGCGGGCGCGTGGCCTGTCGGGCGTGCGGCTGGTGGTGTCGGACGCCCACGAGGGGCTCAAGGGCGCCATCAGCAGCGTCATGCTCGATGCGGCTTGGCAGCGCTGCCGGGTCCACTTCCTGCGCAACGTGCTGTCCCACGTGCCCAAGGCCAGCGCCCAGATGGTGGCGGCCGTGATCAGGACCATCTTCGCCGCTCCCGACGCGGCCGGCGTGGCCGAGCAGCTCGACGCGGTGGCCGAGCGTCTGGAGCCGCGCTTCCCGCGCGTGGCCGACATGCTGCGTGACGCCGCGCCGGAGCTGACCGCCTTCGCCGCCTTCCCGCCGGCCCACTGGCGCAAGATCTGGAGCACCAACCCGCTGGAGCGGGTCAACAAGGAGATCAAGCGCCGCACCGACGTGGTCGGCATCTTCCCCAACGAGGCGGCCGTCATCCGCCTCGCGGGAGCGGTGCTGCTCGAGGTGCACGACGAGTGGCAGGTCGCCGAGCGCCGCTACCTGTCGGAGGGCTCGATGGCGCGGCTTGCACTGCCCGGTGATGATGGAGTCCCGCAGTTGGAGGTGGATCGCCAAGAGGCAGCCCTGCTGGCGTCCTGAGTGGACGTCGACTAACCGTCCCCGAGGTCACGGCGGTGCCTCAATTTCCACCACTCCAGGGGCCACGGCCAGCGCCCCGACACCACTGTGACGTGATAATTCGCGGGTGACGCAACGGACCTACACGCTGGACGAGGCGCGGGCGCTGGTGCCCCAGGTCCGGGCCGTGCTGTTGCAGCTGGCCGTGCTGCTGCGACGCCCCGGCGGCGGGGCAGAGGACGATGCCCAGGCGCTGATCGACCATCTGGGCGAGATGGGTGTCCAGGTGCGCGACCTGCAGATGGGCCTGGTCGACTTTCCGTCGGAGCGCGCGGGACGACCGGTCTGGCTCTGCTGGCGTCTCTCCGACCCCGAGCTCGCCTTCTGGCACGGCACCGACGAGGGCTACACCAGCC
>DASSNX010000131.1:0-3745 GCA_035701185.1 Candidatus Limnocylindria bacterium | reverse complement strand
CGCCGCGGGATAGACCGACAGCAGCGTCCGGTCCGCCGGGTAGTAGTCCGCCAGCAGCGTCTGATAGGCGCGCATCCGCACGTCGGCCGGGATGTCGTCCGACTTCGTGTCGCCCACCAGCGGGTGGATCATCAGCCCATCGGTGACCTCCAGCGCAACCTTGGTCAGGTACTCGTGAGCCCGATGGATGGGATTGCGGGTCTGGAACCCCACCACCCGGCGCCAGCCCTTGTCGGCGAAGATCGCACGGGTCTCGGCCGGGGTGCGGCGGAACTCGGCGAACGGCGGGTTGGCCGGCCCGTTCAGGACCGTCACGTCGCCGCCGAGATAGACGTCGCCGCCGGCGTAGATGCGGGCCACGCCGGGATGGGCGTCCTCGGTGGTGCGGAAGACCTGCTGCGCCTCATGCTGGGCGTCGCGCGTGTACTTCTCGGCCAGGTCCAGGATCGCCAGCACGCGGCCGTCCTCGTCGCGCAGGGCGACCTGGGAGCCGATGTCCAGCCGATCCGCCTCCTCGCGGCTGACGGACAGCGTGACCGGGATCGACCAGGGCAGGCCGCTGGCCAGCCGCATGTCGTCGACCACGCCGCGGTAGTCGGCTTCGCCCATGAAGCCGGTCAGCGGGCTGAAGGCGCCGTTGCCGATCAGCTCCAGGTCGGAGGCAGCGACGTTGCCGACGGTGATGGACGGCAGCGATTCGGCGCGCTCCAGGGCCGCGTCGCGCTCGGCGCCGTCGAGCGTGCGGTTGATGAGGGTGCCGCCGTGCGGCGGGCAGGTGGATGCCGGGGTCGTCAAGCGGGTCTCCTTCGTGGGCGGCGCCGGGGCCGCGGAACGTGGTGCGGCCGCGCAGCGCTGAATTTCGCGAAATCGGGAGTGATCCATGATACCGCGTTAGAATCCGGCCGGCGCTCGGCGCCCCTGACCTCCCGCCAGACCCCGCACGGAGCCTCGCCTTGCCCGCTTTCGACCTGACCAGCGCGCTGCCCGCGGCGGCCGACGCGTTTCGCAGCGCCCAGCGCATCACCGCCATCTGCCACGCCACGCCGGATGCCGACACCATCGGCGGCGCATCGGCGGTGGCGATCATGGCCCGCAAGCTCGGCAAGCAGGCGGAGATCGTCAGCACCGACCGGCCCGCGCCGGTGTTCAACTTCCTGGACGGCATCCCGGACGCGCGGACGGCCCCACAGCTCGAGCCCGACCTGGCGGTCATCTGCGACGCGGCCACCCTCGAGCGAGTGGGGCCGATCGCCCGCGAGCAGGCCGAGTGGTTCAGCCGGGCGCGGATCCTGAACGTCGACCACCACATCAGCAACGACGGCTTCGGCCACGTCAACCTGGTCGATCCGCACGCGGCCGCCACCTGTCAGGTCCTGGCCGGGCTGGTGCGCGAGCTCGGCGTCGAGCTGGACGCGCCACTGGCCACCGCCCTGCTGACCGGCATCATCCGCGACTCGCAAGGCTTCTCCGACAAGTCGACCACCAGCAAGACACTCCGCATCGCGGCCGACCTGGTGGACGCGGGTGCGCCCATCGCCGACATCCATCGGCTGGTCCTGATCGAGCTGCCCTATCCGACGCTGGCGCTGTGGGGCCGGATGCTGGCCGGCATCGGCGAGCGGCAGGGCGGACGGGTCGTGTACGCGACCTTGACCCAGCGGATGCTGGACGAGACCGGCACCCAGCAGCACGACGCCGATGGCCTGGCCGAGTTCCTGGCGCGCGCCAAGGAGGCGCAGGTCACGCTGCTGCTGCGGGAGCTGGGCCCGAACGAGACGCGGGTCAGCGTGCGCTGCGCCGATGGCGTCGACGCCACGGTGGTGGCGGCGCCCTTCGGCGGCGGCGGCCACCGGACGCGCTCCGGAGCCACCGTGCGTGCCTGGGTGGACGACGCGCTGCCCCAGGTCCTCGCGGCGGCCGAGGCCGCCCTCCCCGCGTGACCGGGCTAGCTCCGGGCTTCGGCCGCTGCGGGCGCCGGCTCGCGCCAGTCGTCCGGCACGCGTGAGCCGATGGCGATGGCCACGCCGACGATGAGATAGAGCAGGTAGGCCCGCGGCGGCGAGTGGAACATCGGGCTGGCCACTGACTCGACCAGCGCCTGGACCAGGACCAGCAGCGCCCCAACCGTAAAGACGCGCAGCAGGCCGGCCCGATAGCGCGCGGCGGCGCGCCACAGCGCCATGACCAGGCTCCCGAGGTAGACGAGGTAGGCGGCCAGGCCCACGAAGCCCAGCTCGCCCACGATCTCGGGCCAGAAGGTGTCGGTCACGTTCACTGGCCTGCGCGGTCGGAGGCCGAAGATCTGGTAAGCCTTGTGATCGGTGGGATAGTGGTAATAGAGATCGCTGTAATGCTGGCGGCTCATCCAGCTGCCCCATCGCCCGAGGCCCGCACCGAGCGGAATTGAATCGCGGGCCACTTCGACAGCCCCCATGTAGAGCGCGATGCGCACCTGAGGCGGTGCCTCGCCGTCGCCCGGCTCCTCGACGGGCGGCAGCTCGCCGCTGGGACCCGGCGTGGCGACCGGGTTGATGTACTTGATCCAAGTCGCCTCGCCCAGGTTGAGCAGCAGCGGGATGAACAGGACGACGATGATGGCCATGGTTGCGCCGACCGGCGTCCATCGGCGCACGACCTGCCGCCATGGCTGAATGTCGCGCGCCAGTGCCTCGGCGAAGCCCGTGGCCAGGGCGATTACCAAGGCCGCAATCGCTCGACGGCGCTGTCCCAGGAACGGACCGAGGCTGAACGCGGCCGCCAGCACCAGGGCGAGCCGTCGCTTGCTATCGAGATACCAGGCCCACGCGAAGATCGCGATCAGCGCGGTGAACCACGAGTACAGCACCGGGTGGAAGAACAGCGATTTGACCGCGTACAGCGGACCACGCGCATTCACGAACTGCTGCAGATGGAGCGTCTGCTGGAACCACAGCGGGTTGAACAGCTCCACGAAGCTGAGGCCCAGGACCAGCAAACCGATGCCGAGCACAATCTTCATGCCGGCCGCGACCTGGAAGGCTCGCGCTGACGTCCACAGCGCCACATAGAACAGGACGATGGCTTTGACGAGCAGCACCAGCTGGATGGACCAGACATCGAGCGGGACCCGATGCACCAGGCTCGAGACGACGCCGATGAGGACGATCGCGGCGACCGCCCCGTCCCGCGGCCAGGACCACCATTCACGGATTCGCGGCAGCGCGCCCCACACGGCGACCAACCCGAGGGCAGGGACCGTCATCTCGTCGAAGCGCCGCACCGGGCCACCCATGTACAGCGCCAGCGTGTCGTAGAAGAGGACGAACAGCGCGAAGGCGAGCAGCGCCTCGACACGCCACCAGACGAAGGCGATGACGATGGTGGCCGCGGCGATCACCGCCGGCGCGAGGCGCAGGTTCGACTGCGTCTCGCCGACCAGCGCGTGGCCGATGGCCGGCAGCGAGAGCAGCAGGACGGCGAGGACCGCGAAGCGCAGCACGAAGCCGCGCTCGCTGAATTCGCCGAGAACGCGCAGGTTCATCCGGCAGTCACGGGCCGGGGAGCGGGCGGCGCGCTCCAGTGGCTCAGGTCGCGGCCGAGCAGCTGCCCCAGCTCGACCACGTCAGGCGCCATCTCCAGGGTCAGGGCCGCGCGCAGCGCAGGATCGAGCACGGTGCGCGGCTGCTCCTTGAAGTTCAGCCGCTTCAGCGAGCGGCGAATGGCGTGGTTGGCAGCCTTCGGCAGCCGCGCGGTGGTCCGCATGAAC
>DASSNX010000130.1:0-9219 GCA_035701185.1 Candidatus Limnocylindria bacterium | reverse complement strand
GCCGGGCGGGGGAGCGGCTTGATCGTCGTGCGTCGGGCTTCGGGCAGCTGCTCGCCCACCGCCTTCAGCGTGGGAAATGGCCCGCGAGTCAGCTCCTGGCCGAGCTCGTCGGTCACGCTCGAGTCGATCAGGAACCAGCCCAGGTCCGCCTGCCGCACCTCGAACCGGTCGTCGGCGGTGCGGTAGCTGCCGGCGCGGGCCCGAACGAGCTTGTTCGGATCGTCGCCCGCGTCACCCTTCGCCGCGGCCATCAGGCCGATGGCGCCGCGATCGGCTCGGTGGGCGTCGGGGCTGCCGGCGTGACATCGGGCCGGCGCCAATGGCGCCACGCCGCAAGCGCGATGGCTCCGAGCCCGAACAGCATCACCGCCAGCTTGGCGATCCCGCCGATGATGGGCAGCGAAGTCACGATCACCACCACCAGCGCGCCGGCTGCCATCAAGCCGAATAGCTGCCAGCGGCTGGTGGCCGGATCGCGCATGGCCAGCCGGGCCAGCGCCAGGCCAACGACGAGGTCCGCCCCGTACGCGGCAGCCAGCACGAAGGCGAAGGTGCCCGCGAAGATCACCAGGATCGCGGTGATGACGACGATCGCGGCCAGCGCCGGAAGCTGCAGCAGGCCAATGGCGATAGCCAACAGCGCGGCCACCAGTACCACCACGACCGCGAACACGACGTAGCCGATGAACGCCGCCACCCCGCCGGCCAGCGAAAGCAGAGGCTCGCGGCGCAGCGTCGCGTCAGACGACTCCAGCGCGCGCGGTGCGAGCCAGACGACGAGTGCGCCGAGGATGAGGAGCACGACGAAATGCCGGATCGCGTCGAGCAGCTGATTCCCAGGCACCGGCGTCCCGAAACCACGGAACGTCCGGGTGACGTTCTCCGAGCCGCCGACGTGGCCGCTACGGCTGTAATTGCCCGCGGCCGCTTCGACGTTCCCGTCGACCTCGGCTCCCATGGCGATGGTGCCGCCGGACGTGATCAGGTCACCGCCGATGCGGCCGGCGAGCGTGATCTGGCCGCCGGCCACGAGCACGTCCTCACCGACCACGCCGGTGACCGAGAGCGTGCCGCCGCCGACGCGAGCGTCACCGTTGACGGTGCCGCTGACCGAAACCGTGCCGCCGGCAGCGATCAGGTCGCCATCGACGGTGCCATTGACATTGATCGTGCCGCCGAAGGCGACAAGGTCGCCCTTGACGGTGCCATCGACGATGACGGTCCCCGCGGCGAGGTACAGGTCGCCGTCGACAGTCTCGGACGTTGGCACCGTGACCGTCTCGCCGGTGCGCAGCTTCCCGTTCAGCCGGGTCTCGGCCAGGACGAGCGTGGCAACCAGGGCAAGCAGAACGAGGGCAAGCGTCGCCGCGATGGCGGGCCGGGCAAATCGAAGCATGGTGTGCAGATCCTCCTCCGTCCCTACAGCCTACGACGGCCTGCGGCCCCTGACCATCGTCCCGTTGTGCGGACGCTCAGCCGGCGGAACCATCGCGTCATGCAGGCCGACACTGTCTTCGTCGCGCAGTTCCTGGCCCTGGTTGCCCTGATGGCGGCGACCATCGAGTACTGCGAGATGCTCCAGCGTCGCCAGCTGACGCGCCGCTACGCCCTGCTGCGGGAGGAAGCGGCAACCTCCGGCCTGACCGGCCTGGTGCGCGTCTTCATCGCCGACTCCGACCCCGACTGAACGCATCGCCGCATCCCGGCGACGGCCTCACGGGACTGCGCCCATGAGGCATCCTTGGGCCCATGCCGACCTCCAGCCGAGCACCAGCGCTCCTCGTGCTTGCCACACTGCTGGCTGCCTGCAGTGCACCGGTGACCAGCCAGACGGCGGGGACATCGGCTTCAGAACCGGCGGTGCTCAGCCCGACTGCCGGCCCGACGACCTCGGCAGCGCCGTTCAGCCAGGAGCCGGCTGCCACGCCGCAGGGAACGTTCCCCGCCATGCCCGGGCTCAGCTTCGATGCCGCCCAGCAATGGGCGAAGTCCTTCCAGTTCACCTGCCAGAGCGGGCTTTTCCCGCCGAACCGCGACGACGAGCTGCTGGTGGCCCTCTGCACTCGCCAGTCCGCGCCGGACAACGCCACGCTCGACCTGACCATCCAGTACTGGCCGAACAACAGCGTGCTGGCAGTGTCGGCCGCGGTTCAGCCCATCACGCCGGGCTCGCCGGTCAAGGCCGATCTGCGCACGGCGTTCGTTCGCTGGGCTTCCGAGCTGCCGTACGCCGGAGCCGATGCTGGCAAGGTTCTCGGCTGGCTGCTGGCCAAAGAGGACTGCTCGACCGGCTGCGCGCTGACCGACGGCGGCGTCAACTGGACCCGCACCTCGACCGCTGACCTCGATGCCGTCAGCGCCTTCGTCCCGGGCTGAAACTCGCGGCTGATGCGTCCGCGTGGTGCGTCTTGACAACACCCGTACCGTAGACACCCCAGCCGCGGCCCACTCGGCGCCACAACCGAAGACGTGCCCAGGAGTGATTGCGAGTGAGCCTCCTGTTGTTGCGCGATCTCGAATGGCTGGCGCTGATCCTGGCCCTGACCGTCCTCTCGGTGATGCTGCTGGCTGCCACCCAGCGTCACTCGGCGCCGATCGACGTCGGGGCGGAGCGCGAGCCATGAGCGCCGTGCGCACGGTCCGCCTCCACTACCGCAACTTCTTCGTGGACGTGCGGCTGTACGAAGTCAACAACCGCTGGCTGGCGTCGTGCGACACGCCGGACGGCCCGAGCCTGCGCACCGGGTGGACCGCGCGCGGCGCGTTGACCGAGGCGCTGGAGCCATTCGACGGGATCATCGACGAGCTGTTGAGCACGGCGCCGCGCGACCTGCGCCGGCCAAGCTGGGGAGACCGCTTCGGGCCCGACTACTGAGGTGTCGCGTGCCTGACAGCGCGCAGGTCCGCAGGTACACAAGGATTACGTCGCCGCGAAGGCTGTTCCGAGGCGCTGCGAATCTGTAGTCTTCCCGCACTGAGCTCGATAGGGCCAGGGGGAACGGAACGAACCCCATCACAGTGGAGACCTGAAATGTCGCACCACACCGGCGATGAGTCCAAGGACACTGAGGCCCACATTAAGCCGAAGCCGACCGGCATCAAGCCAAAGCCGACCGGTATCAAGGGCAAGCCAACCGGGATCAAGGGCAAGCCAACGGGCATCAAGCCGAAGCCGACCCACATCTCGGATGACGACGACGTGATGGGCCACATCAAGCCCAAGCCCACCGGCATCAAGCCCAAGCCCACCGGCATCAAGCCCAAGCCGACCGGCATCAAGGGCAAGCCATAAGGACCATCCTCACACGGGTGACCGCCGTCACTGAGCCGCAAGGTTCGGGACGGCGGTCATTCATGTCCGGCAGAATCGCGCCGTGAGTCAGACGGGGCCGATCCGCACGCATCGGCTCGCGAACGGCCTGCGGGTGGTCATGGCGCCCGATGCACGAGTGCCGCTTGTCGGCCTGTCGATGTCCTACGCCGTCGGCAGTGCCGACGAGGAGCCCGGCCGCACCGGGTTCGCCCACCTGTTCGAGCACATGATGTTCCAGGGGTCGGCCAATGTCGGCAAGACCGAGCACCTGACCGCCCTGGAAGCCATTGGTGGCGACGCCGATGCCACCACGGACTGGGACACCACCGTCTACACCGACGTCGTGCCCAGCCATCAGCTGCCGCTGGCGCTGTGGCTGGAGGCGGACCGGTTGGCCACCCTCCACGAGGCCATAACGCAGGAGACCCTCGACAACCAGCGCGAGGTCGTGAAGAACGAGCGGCAGGGAGCGATCGAGAACGTTCCGTACGGCGGGGCGGAGGACGAGCTTTTCGCGCTCGCCTTCGGCGACGGGCATCCGTATTCGCACTCGGTCAACGGCCTGATGGCCGACCTCGACGCGGCCACCCTGCCCGAGGTGCTCGCCTTCTTCGAGACGTGGTACCGGCCCAGCAACGTGGTGATGTCACTGGTCGGTGACCTCGATCCCGAACCGACGCTCGAGCTGGTGGAACGCTACTTCGGCGCCATCCCCGGTGGCGCCACGCCGTCACGGCCGATCGTCCCCGCGGATGCTGGCGCGCGTCGCCGCACGATCGTCAGCGACGAGGTTCCAGCCGCGAAGCTGTTCCTCGGCTGCGTGATCGAACCGTTCGGGACCGATGAGTGGGCGACGGCCGATTTTGCGGTCGACCTGCTCACCGCAGGCTCTGCTTCCCGGCTGCAGCGGCGGCTGGTGCGCGAGCTGCGCCTGGCCGATGACGTCGCCGCGCTGGCCTACCCGCTGGCGGCGGGCAACGCCGTGGTCGAGATCGACGTGGAGGCAGCCGAGGACGCGGACCCGGAGGCGGTCGAGGCGGCGCTGTTCGCGGAGCTGGATCGCCTGGTGAGCGAGCCGCCCGAGGAGGAGGAGCTGGCGCGCATCCGGCTCCGCCGGGAGACGGAACGGGCGGGCACCATGGAGATCGCGAGCGAGCGAGCCGAGCGGATCGGCATGTATGCCTCGCTGCTGGACGAGCCGGAGCGCTTCGGGCAGGAGACGGCGCGAGATCGGGCCATCACCGCCGAGGCCATCGCCGCCTTGGGGGCGGGGCCCTTCAGCGCGTCGAACCGCGTCGCCCTCTGGTACCTGCCTTCCGGCGAGTAGCGGCGGCGCCATCGGCCAGCGGGCGCTCGTTGTCCGCCACCGCCGCCAGGATGGTCTTGACCTCGAACGGGGTGAGGCCGGGGTGCTTCGCCAGGATCAGGGCCACAATGGCCGTGACATGCGGCGCGGCGAAGGAGTTGCCGGTCGCCACCGTCTCACCGCCATTCGTCCACGCCACCGGCACGTCGAGGCCCCAGGCGCCGAACTCCACCGGCGGGCTGGGGTTGTAGTAGAAGCGCCAGGGATCGGCCTCCGAGTGAGCGGCGACGCTGATCACCGAGCTGAACAGGCTGGGGTAGCTCGGCCCCGGCACGTTGTTCGCGGCGCTGACCAGCACGACCCGGCGGAAGTACGCCTCGTCGGCGAGCTCGTAGAAGTACGGCTGCATCGCCTCGGACTTGCTGGACAGGCTGAGGTTGGCGACGTCCACCGGGCGCTCGATGACGTACTGCAGCCCGGCGGCGAAAGCCGCGCCCTTCCCCCGCAGGTCCGCGCCGAGCACGCGCACCGAGACGATCTGCACCTCCGGCGCCAGGCCGACGATGATGCCGGCGCAGGCTGTCCCGTGCCCGAACAGGTCGACCGGCTCCGCCTCGACGATCTCGGGCTCGTCACCGTGGATCTCGACCGCCACGCTCTCCACCAGGCGTCCCTTGACCAGGGGGTGATCGCCCTCGACGCCCGAGTCCACGATCGCGACGGTCACGCCCTCGCCGGTGGAGTCACCCCACGCCCATTCGCGGGTGATGCTGTCCAGCGCCGGCAGGCGCACGAGTCCCTTGTTCGCCGGGGGAGTGAACGGTTCCGACCAGGCGGGGAGTGCGTCGGCCGCCGGGGATGTCACCGCGGCGAGGAGCGGCCGAAGCGGGCCCGGTGCTGCTTGTGCGCTGCCACGACCTGCAGGATGTCGCCGACGAGCTCGAGCTCGGAGTCACCCAGGCCACGCAGGCTGCTGACCTGGTCGACCAGCGCCCAGAACTGCGTCTCCTCGTCGACGTCCAGCTCGCGGGTGGCGGTGCTGACCAGGGCGTTGACCTGCGCGTCCGACATGTCGGGTGCGAGCTGCCGGAACGTGTTGGCCAGGAGCACCGGCAGGTCGTGCTGCACTCGCGTCCCCTGGATGGCGGCGCCGGCCTGTGCGCCGAAGGCGGCCAGCACCTCCATGTCGCGAACCGAGAACGTCTCGCCGGTGGCCTTGTCGAACACCTCCAGCACGCCGACCACCTGCTCCTCGGTCACGAGTGGCACGGCCGCCACCGAGCGCGGGACGTAGCCGGTCTTCTCGGCGGTGGCGCGGTCGAAGCGTGGATCCTTGGAGATATCCGTCAGCGCGACCGACTCGCCGGTGGAGTAGACATAACCGACGATGCCCTGGGTCGGCGGCACGGACATGCCCACCACGTCGCCGGTCTCGGCGCCACCTGCCACGCGGTACTCGAGCCGATCCGGATCCCGCAGGAACAGCGCGATCGACGCGGCCTGCGCCTGGAAGAGGCTGACCGTGGCGTCGACGATCAGCTGGAGCAGCCGTTCCTCGGTGCGGGATTGGAAGCGAGCCGCAGCGGCGCCCCGCCGGGCGACCTCCCGGATCGCGCTGACGCCAGCTTCGAGATCGGCCTGGGAGGCCCCGTTGCCATCGCTCATCGGCGCGCATTGTCCCACTCGGAGACCGAAGCGCGGTGCACGATTTCAGTGGGGATGTGGCGAGGTCACCGCTCAGTTTCGCCTGGACGTTGGCGCACCCATGGCAACGGCGCGTGGCAGGAGCGGCATTCGAAGTCTGGCGATTCCGGCCCCACGATGCAGCCGCCGAGGACCACCTCGTGGCGGAGCTCCGCTTCGACGAGCTCGCGATCCGGCAAACCGTAGACGATCTCGACCATCTCAATAGAACCACACCACGGGCAGGGCCGCTGTCCCCCGGGCCACGCGTCCGACGGCTCAATGAGCACGTTTCGGATGCCCCAAATGCCAGCCGCTGCACCATTCACAGCGATAGGGATGCAGTCCGCTGCTCATCCGCCGGCCATGGCGGACGGTGGCCTTGGCCTCGGCACGGCTGATATACAGGGCTTTTGAGCCGCAGGCCCGTTCCTTGAGCGGCAGCTCTCGGTTGACGAACGCCCGATAGCCGATGGCCTGCATGGGTCTAGGCCTCCGCTGCCAGCAGCTCGGCGCTGGCACCGAACATGACCGGGGCCGCCATCACCGCTGTGGTCATTTGGCCGCCCATGGGCGCCAGGGCGGCAACCAGCGCCTCGCGGGCCGTGCCGCCGATGCCGTTGGTTCGGATGGCTCCCAGCTCCACCGAGGCGACGCAGCGCTCGGCGAATGAGCCGATGCGGACGCGCATCTCCTGCTTGACGCCCGTGACGGTGAGCTCGAAGTCCACCCAGTGGCCGTTGTTCATGGCCACAGCGTCGCGGCGGCTTGCGACACCTCTCGTGTCGCAATGCCCAGGGAGTCAGTTAGCTGTCGGCGGATTCACCGTCGTCGGAACTGCCGTCATCGCTCGGTTCGGGCGCGCCGGAGCCGGAATCCTCGGAGTCGTCGCTGCCGTCGTCGCCGGAGTGCTCGCCGTCCCCGGAACCGTCGCCACCGCTCTCGTCAGGAGCGCCCCCACCGGAATCCTCGTCGTCCGAGGCGCCGTCTCCGGTCCTGCCGTCATGGGTCGCGCCATCCTCGTGCGATCGACCTGTCCCGTCGGGCTCTCCGGATTTGGCCTCCGTGGTCGGCGCAGCTGCTGGGCTCGGCTGGGCAGGCGCAGAGTGCTCGCTCGGCGAGCTCGAGTGGTGCCGCTCATCCGGCGCTTGCGTGGGAGTCGGATGTCCCGGCGGAAGAATCCCGTCGGTGTCCGAACCCGTGCCGGCCGCCGAACCGATGCTGCCCGCCAGGCGCACGACTGTTCCGGCCGCCAACGCGCCACCGGCGCCCAGGGCCATCAGCACCGCCAGCACCAGGGCCATCGCGCGCACGCGCGCGGCCGGAGCGACATGCCAGGACCGGACCGTCGACAGGTGCCACGCGGTCGCGATGCACGCCACGGCATCGGCCCAGGAGCCGGCGCCAAGCGCCGACCGCAGTCCGCGAGCTGGCGTTGGCACCGGCTCGAGCGCCACCGCTGCCATGACCCGATCGGCAAAGGAGGTGGTCACGACGCTCACTGCTCCGACCTCGACGGCATGGATTCGCGAAGGCTCGCCAGGCCCCGATGGAGGCGCGATTTGACGGTTCCCACCGGCGTCCGCGTCGTCTGGGCGATCTCCTCCAGCGAAAGCTCGCTGAAGAAGCGCAGGGCGATGACGTCACGCTGCGTCCGGGGGAGGGCCGCCACGGCCTGCCGCACGGCGGCACGCTGCTCTCCGGCGAGGGCGGACGCCTCTGGCTCGTCACCGGTGACGGACGCGACCGCTGCGCCGCTCGTCTCGTCGAGCTCGAGTGCCGGCTGACGCTTGACCAGGCGCTGCACCGCCTGCCGTGCCGCAATCCGCGCGATCCAGGCCGCGAACGGGCCGTCGGCTCGATAGGTCGCCAGGGACCGATACGCCCGCAGGAAGGCCTCCTGTGCCACGTCCTCAGCCTCCGCCTCGTTCCCCAGGATTCGCCGGCAGATGGCGATCACCGGCGCCTCCTCGCGTTCGACCAGGAGCCGGAACGCGGCCGTATCGCCGCCCATGACGGCGTCCACCAGCTGCCGATCGCCGCGCGCGGCGTCCGTCACGTCGCTCGTCTGGCGCATGCGGAGTGCTGAGCCATCGGTCCATCCTGTTGATTCCGGTGGAGAAGTCCATCCCCCGAATGGGGGATCGAATGGGGGATCAGGTCAACCGTTCGGTGGTGGCGGCCCCGAGCCCGGAGGGGGGATGGGCCCGGGGCCGATGGTCAGCCGCGGTCAGTCGTCCGACTCGCCGCCGTCCTCGCCGCCGTCGTCCCCCTGGTCGCCGCCGTGATCGCCGCCGTGCTCGCCGTCGTGCTCCCCGGAGTCCTCGTCACCCGAGTCCTCGGAGTCGCCGGAGTCCTCGTCGCCCGCCTCGTCCTCGTTGTCCCCCTGGTCGTGGTTGCCGGACTCGTTGGAGTCTTCGTCCTGGCCCTGGTCGTTCTGGTCGCCCGGCTCCGCCTGGTCACCGTCGTCACCCTGATCGACTGTGTCGGTGGGCTTGACCCGGTCCGGGGCGTGATGGTGGTGATGGCCGCCGGAGC
Organism: Candidatus Limnocylindria bacterium; assembly: GCA_035701185.1. Taxonomy (GTDB): domain Bacteria; phylum Chloroflexota; class Limnocylindria; order QHBO01; family QHBO01; genus DASSCW01. The sequence continues at coordinate 379 of DASSNX010000130.1, read as the reverse complement.
TCGCGCCGTCCTCGTCCGCGCCCTGGTCGTCCTCGGCCTCGGGCGCCGTTTCATCGGCCAGGTCTTCGCTGCCGCTGACGTCCCAGCCGTCCACCTCGTCGCCCTGCGCGTCATCGGCCACCGGAGCCGTCGCGTCGTCGCTCGCGGCGCCGAAGAGGTTGGGGGTGCTGTGCGCGAACGCCGGCGCAGCCGCGATGACGGCAGTGCTGGCGATTCCCAGCGCGATGGCTCGCAGCCGGGTCTTGGTCAGGTCGTGGAAGAGTCGCATCGGTGCTCCTTGACGGGTACTGGGCGGCGCGGTTTTCGCGCTTTACCTGTCTGAGCCGATGCGTCCGCAGTCTGTTCCCGGAATGCGTAGGCCGATGGTCCCGGCCGCACG
>DASSNX010000129.1:0-16346 GCA_035701185.1 Candidatus Limnocylindria bacterium | reverse complement strand
CTCGACCTCCTCGTCCAGTGCCTCACGCTCGAATTCGACCAGCCAGCTGCCCACGGTCTCGCGGTCCGCGGCCGCGGCCAGGCGTGCGGCGCCCGCACCGGGTTCCGGCGGGCGCACCTGGCTGAGCCGATAGATCCGCTCCTCTCGGACCGCGCGCCACGACGTGCCGTTGGCGTCGGCCCAGCCCTGGGCGAAGGCGCGGACGGCGGCCGGTGGCCCGACGGCGCCGGGAAGTGGCTCGTCAGCCAGCGCGGTGGCCAGGTCCGCGACCGCGCCAACGTCGTCGAACTCGGACATGACCAGGTTGTGCGGCGGCGTGCGGATGGCGGCGCCAACCACCCGTCCAGCATCGTCAGCGACGCTGACCAGCAATGGCGAAGCCTCGTCGCTCGAGGCGTCGCGCAGCAGGGTGGAGAGGATGCCGAGCATGAGGTTGTGCTCCGCTTCTCGCGCCGCCAGGAACGGCTCGACGGCCGCCGCGAAGGCGTCCGGCGTGGCGTAACGGTCCACCTGCATGCGTCCCATTCTGCCGGCGGCGGTACGCTTCGCGCATGACGAAGATCGGTTACGCCTGCATGCTCGAGCAGTTCCACCCCACCGACCTGCTCGAGTGGGCGCCGCGCGCGGAAGCTGCCGGCTTCGCGGCCGGCTTCCAGGTCAGCGAGCACTTCCACCCCTGGACGCCACAGCAGGGCCAGGCGGCGTTTGCCTGGAGCTTCATGGGCGCCCTCGGCCAGCGGACGAGCCTGCCGTTCGGCACGGCCGTCACCTGCCCCGGCTTCCGCTACCACCCGGCGGTGATTGCCCATGCGGCGGCGACCCTCGGCGCGATGTACCCGGGCCGCTTCTGGCTGGGACTCGGTGCCGGCGAGGCGCTGAACGAGCACGTCATCGGCGGCGAGTGGCCGGAGGTCGGCATCCGCAGCGCGATGATGTTCGAGGCCATCGAGGTCATCAGCAAGCTGTTCAGCGGCAAGGTCGTGAAGCACGACGGCGAGTACTTCACGCTCGAGTCGGCCCGCCTCTACACGATCCCCGACCATCCGGTGCCGATCTACGTGGCGACCGCCGGACCGGTCAATGCCAGGCGCACGGGGAAATATGCGGACGGGATCATCACCGTCGGCGCAGCGGACGAGAAGATCGCCATGCTGTGGGACAAGTTCCGCGAGGGGGCCCGCGAGGCGGGCAAGGACCCATCGGCCATGCGGACCCAGCTGCAGGTGCACATCAGCTGGGCCGAAAGCCAGAGCGCCGCGGAGGAGCAGGCCGTGCGCGAGTGGCCGAACGGCGGAATGCCGTTTCCGAAGCAGGACATCAAGAATCCCGAGGATTTCGCCAACATGGCGAAGCTGGTTCGCCTGGAGAACTTCAAGGACCGGATGCTGATCAGCGCCGACCTCGATGAGCACGCCGCCGCGCTGCAGTCGTACGTCGACATGGGCTTCGACGAGATCTACCTGCACAACGTCGGCCGCAACCAGCCCGAGTTCATCGAGGCCTTCGGCCGCGACGTCATTCCGCGCCTCAAGCTTTCCTGACCCGATGCGTCGGCCGGCGTGGACCCGGTAGCGCTCGGCGCCCTCCTGGCGCTGGCGAGCGCCGGACTGCACGCCGCCTGGAACCTCCGGCTCAAGGCCTCGGTCGACCCGCTGCGGACCGCTGCCCAGGCGATTCCCCTCGTCACGCTGCTGGCGACGCCGGCGGTCGCCCTCGCCTGGTGGCTGAATGGCCGGCCGCTGCTGCCGCTCGAGGGGTGGCTGCTGGCGCTTGGCTCGGGCGCGGTTGAGCTCGTCTACTTCACGCTGCTGTCGCGGGCCTACCAGCGCGGCGAGATCTCGTCGATCTATCCGATCGCGCGCGGCACGGCGCCGCTGCTGGCGGTCGTGGTCGGGGTTGCACTGCTCGCCGAGCGGCTGCTGGCGCTGCAGTGGCTGGGCGTGGCGGCGCTCATCGTCGGCGTCTGGCTGACGCGACCGGTGTCGGGCGGGCGTGGGGGGCTCCTGCTGCCGCTGGCCATCGGCGCCTCGATCGCGCTCTATTCGGCGCTCGACCGGCTGGGCGTCCGCACCGGTCCGGTGTGGCTCTACGCCTGGGCGGCTTTCGCCGCCATGTCGCTCTGCCTGGCGCCGTTCGGGCGCGCGCCACGGGTGCCCGGGGCCGCTGCGGTCGGGACGCTGACGGTGGCGGCCTACAGCCTGGTGCTGCTGGCGCTGAGCATCGCGCCACTGGCGGTGGTGGCGCCGGCCCGCGAAGCGGGCGTCGTGGTGGTCGCCGGCTGGGGCGTCTTCCGGCTGGGAGAGACGGAGCGAGCGATGCAGAAGCTGGTCGGGGCCGTGTTCGTCGTGGCGGGCGCGTTCCTGCTGATCGCCTGAGCTACTCGACCGCTTCCCAGACCGAGGCGATTCCCTGCCCGACGCCGATGCACATGGTGGCCAGCCCGTAGCGCGCGCCACGCCGCCGCATCTCATGCGCCAGTGTCGCCACCAGCCGCGCGCCAGAGGCTCCCAGCGGATGGCCGATGGCGATGGCGCCACCGTTGACGTTCGTCTTCGACTCGTCGAGCCCCAGCTCGCGCATCACGGGGATCGCCTGCGCGGCGAACGCCTCGTTCAGCTCCACCAGGTCGATGTCGCCCACGCCGAGCCCGGCGCGGTCCAGCGCTTTGCGCGACGCAGGGATCGGACCCAGACCCATGGTTGCCGGGTCGACGCCGGCGACCGCCGAGGCGACTATGCGCATGATCGGCTTCAGGCCGAGCTCGCGGGCCCGTGCCTCGGAGGTGACGAGCACCGCCGCCGCACCGTCGTTGATGCCCGATGAATTGCCGGCGGTCACCGAGCCGAGGTCGTCACGCCGGAACGCCGGCTTGAGCTTCGCCAGCCCGTCGAGCGTGGTGTCCGGCCGCGGATGCTCGTCCACGCTCACGCTGGCGGTCCCGCCGCGCCTGTCTACCGGCACATCGATGGGGATCACCTCGTCGGCAAAGCGACCGGCCTCCTGGGCGGCTGCCCAGCGCTGGTGCGACTGGAGCGCAAATGCGTCCTGGTCCTCGCGGCTGACGCCGCAGCGCTCGACCACGTTCTCGGCCGTCTCGCCCATGCTGTACGGGTAGAATGCCTCCGCCAGGCGCGGGTTGGTGAAACGCCAGCCGAGCGTGGTGTCGTAGAGCGTCTGCTCCCCGCGCGGGAAGGCCGCGGACGGCTTGGCCATCACGAATGGCGCGCGGGTCATCGACTCGACGCCGCCGGCCACGAACAGTGAGCCGTCACCGGCCACGATGGCGTGCGCCGCGTTGATCACCGCGTTCATCCCGGAGCCGCACAGCCGGTTGACGGTCGCGCCAGGAACATCGACGGGCAGTCCGGCCAGCAGAGCGGCCATGCGGCCCACGTTGCGGTTGTCCTCGCCGGCCTGGTTGGCGGCACCGAGGATCACGTCGTCGACGGCGGCCGGATCGACCCCGTTGCGACCGAGCACGGCGCGGACGACGTGGGCGGCCATGTCATCGGGCCGCGCCTCGCGCAGAGCGCCGCCATAGCGGCCGAACGGGGTGCGCAGGCCATCGACGACGACCGGGTGGCGCGCAGGATCGGTGCTCATCGGCCCGATCCTAGCACCGCTATTGCGGCAGGCCGCGCTCCGCGTATTCGTGCTGCCGCACCGCCAGCTGGTGGATGCTGCGCAACCGGAAGCCGAGCATGACCATGGCGGCCCCGAACGCGATCGACAGCAGGCCGGCCAGGAGCAGCACGGACAGGATGCCGGTGCCCGGGAAGAGGACCAGCAGCAGCCCGAACAGGATCGCCACCACGCCCGACAGGCCCAGCCACAGCTCGCCGCGGATCTGGTCGCGCATTCGGATGGCGAACCAGAGCTGCAGGATGCCGGTCAGCACCGCCCAGGTCGCGATGACGAACAGCAGACCCAGCGCCGCCAGGCCCGGCGCCAGGATGGCCACCAGTCCCGCCGCAACCCCGACGACGCCCTCCAGCAGCCCGACCCACCAATCGCGGTGGGCGCGCGCCTGCCAGGCGGCAACCAGCGACGAGACGCCGCCGATGATCGCCCAGGCCGCGAACAGCGCCACCACCGCGACGAGGCCGATGCCCGGGAACAGGACGAGCACCACCCCGAAGGCGATGCCCAGGATGCCGCGCACGGCGAACGCCCACCACAGGCGAGCGATCTCCAGCACGGCGACGATGTCAATGGCCACGGCCCTTCTCCTCGTCAGTACGACGGCGGCGTCAACACGAACAACACGCGTGCCAGACTGGGGCCAGGGTTCTGGTTGCGGTGCGCCACGCGGCTCGGATAGCGGATGGCGTCGCCGGCCTCGAGCCGATACTCCTCGTCACCGACCCACAGGTCGAGACAGCCGTCGAGGACCACCAGGCACTCTTCGTCCGACTCGTGAGCGTAGGCCTCTGGGCCGGTCCCGCCCCCGGGCTCGATGACCGATTCGATGACCTGGAGGCGGGCGTTGGCGCCGTCGGTGAGGAACGCGTCGCGGGCGCCGAGACCGGGGTAGGTGACGATCTTGCGGTCCGCCCGCCGGACCACCTGGCCGTGGGGACCGGCGCTGTCCAGCAGCGTGCCGATGCTGGTCCCGAGTGCCGTCGCGATGCGGCGCAGGGTGGCGATCGACGGGCTGGCGATGTCGCGTTCCACCTGGGACAGGAAGCTTTCCGTCACCCCCGCCCGATCGGCCACGGCGCGCAGCGTCATCCCCTGCCGGCGTCGGGCGGCGCGCAGGCTCCGGCCGATCAGGATGTCATCGGCGGCCATCGCGCCGATTCTAGGCAGGTCGCGCCAGAACGTTGACCGCGCTGCCCGCGCGTGCGTAGCATCGGCCTGTCGACTGAAGCAGCACTTCAGGAGCAGTGAGTGGACGACGGAAACGACGGCGTCGTGGGCTGGTGGGCGCGCGAGGCGCTCGCCGGCGCCCCGCTGCCGCCCTTGGCCGCCGAGCTGGACGGCGACGTGGACGTGGCCGTCGTCGGCGGTGGCTACACCGGGCTGTGGACGGCCTGGTGGCTGCTGCAGCGCGCTCCGGCGACGCGAGTGGCAATCGTCGAGCAGGGACGCTGCGGCCTCGCTGCCAGCGGTCGCAATGGCGGCTTCGTGCACGGCTGGTGGGACCAGCTGCCCTACCTCGTCGAGCGGTTCGGCGCGGAACAGGCCCTGCGGCTGGCGCAGCTGTCCGACGAGGCCGTGCAGGGTATCGGCAGCTGGTGCGCCGAGCACGGGGTCGACGCCTGGTACCGGCGCGGCGGCTACCTGCGCGTCTCCGCCTCTCCCGCGCAGGACGGGGAGTGGCGGGCGGCGGTGGCCGCGTGCGCCACGCTCGGCGTGGCCGACGCGTACACGGAGCTGACCGCCGCCGAGGTCCAGGCCCGCTGTGGATCGCCGATCATGCGTGGCGCGGCCTTCATGCCGAATGCAGCCACGGTCCAGCCCGCCCGACTGGCGGTGGGGCTGCGCCGAGCGGTCGCCGATGCCGGCGCCCGGATCGTGGAGGGCGCTCGGGTCACGCGGATCGATGGCCCCGGGCCGCTCACACTTCGGACGTCACGCGGTGATCTGACCGCCGGGCAGGCCGTGCTGGCCATGAACGCCTGGGCGGCCGGGTGGCCCGGCTTCCGAACGCGGCTGCTGACCTGGGGCAGCCACATCGTGATGACGGAGCCCGTCCCGGATCGGCTGACGGAGCTGGGCTGGACCGGCGGCGAGGCGATCGCCGACGGTCGGTTCACGGTCCACTACTTCCGAACCACGCCAGACGGGCGGGTGGCGTTCGGCGCCGGCGTCGGTGCCGCGGGCTACGGCGGGCGGGTGGACGGCCGCTACGACCACGATCCGCGCGCCGAGACGCGGGCCAGGGCGGCGCTGGGCCGGTTCTTCCCCCAGCTGGCGGACGTGCCCCTGGCCGATGCGTGGGGCGGCGCCATCGACATCAGCCCCGACCGCCTGCCGTTGATCGGCTCGACCAGCGGCGGACGCGTGCATTACGCCCACGGCTTCTCGGGCAACGGCGTGGGACCGGCGCACCTCGCCGGTCGCATCGTCGCCGCGATGGTCGACGAGCCGTCTTCCGAGCTCGCCACGCTACCCCTGGTCAACCGGGGCGGGCGCCGCTTCCCGCCGGAGCCGTTCCGTTTCGTGGGCGCGAGGGTCATCCGCGAGGCGCTGGTCCGTCGCGACGAGGCCCAGGACGCCGGGGGCCGCGGCTCGCCGGCGGTGCGGATGGTGGCATCGTTGCCCCGGCTGCTCGGCTATCGGTTCGGCGCGGCGCGTCACGAAAATGATTGACCCGCAACGTGGTGGGGCCATACCATCGGCCCCTGCAGTATTGCTTCAGGTGGGGACAGGCTCGCGCAAAGCGACGGAGGTTCGACCGAGCATGACCGTGCTGGACAAGTTGGCCCGCCCCTGGCCGGCCGTGGTGGTGATCCTCAGCCTCGTGCTGACCGCGTGCGGCACGGCGAGCACGACGACGTCGGGCGCAGCGTCGGCATCGGCGCAGCAGAGCCAGTCGAAGGCACCGGAGCCGAACGAGCTGACGGTCCTGGAGTGGAGCGGCTACGAGCAGGAGGACTTCTGGACCGACTTCAAGAAGGAGAGCCCGGACACCCAGGTCGACTTCGAGTTCGGCATCGCGGACGCCGACATCCTGACCCAGATGGAAGGCGGCAGCACCGCCGACATCTTCCACTTCTACACCGGGTGGCAGCAGTTCTACGTCGACGAGGGGCTGGTCCAGGAGATCGACACCAGCAAGCTGAAGAACTGGGACAAGGTCCCGGACAGCTTCAAGGCGCTGGGCCAGATCAACGGCAAGCAGTACTACATCCCGTGGGACTGGGGCTTCACCTCGATCATGTACAACACCGACCACGTCAAGAACGTGGACAGCTGGGACGTGCTGTTCGATCCGCAGTACAAGGGGCACATCGCGATGTGGGACGACGGCCCCGCCGCGGTATCGGTGTCCTCTTACGTCCACGGCTATGACGAGACGGCCATCACCGACGAGCAGCTCGCCAGCATCAAGGACGAGTGGAAGGCGCAGCGGCCGCTCAACAAGTTCCTGTGGCAGGGCGAATACGTCGAGCTGTGCCCGAACAGCGGGCCGGTGGACCCGGACATCTGGATCGCCTACGCCTGGCAGGGCTGCTATGCCACGTCCCTGTCGCAGGGCGCACCGGTGGCCTACGCCAACCCCAAGGAGGGCCGCAACTCGTGGGTCGGCCTGTACGGGATCAGCGCCAACAGCGACAGCCCCGACCTGGCACTGAAGTTCCTGGATGACAAGCTGGCAGACCTGAGCTGCAGCAACGCGATGACGCTCTTCTACTACGGCTGCGTCAACCAGGACGTGATGGATGCCGTCACCGATCCGATCCTGATCCAGGCCTTCGCGCTGGACGACCCGTCGATCCTGGAGCGCACGAACTTCACCCCGCTGGTGACCGATGCGCAGCGCACCGCCTGGACCAACATGTGGAGCGAGGTGAAGTCCGAGTAGGCGGCTGAGGCCAGGTTCCGGGGCGCAGCGGAGTGCTCGGGCGGCGGGGCGCACTCGCCTACCTCGCCGTCCCTCCCTACCTGTGGCTGCTGGGCCTGTTCGTCCTGCCGCTGCTGGTGGTCGTGGCCGTCAGCCTGCAGCCGGCGTCGGGGCGCATCGACTTCGGGGCGGGCTGGCCATCGACCAACCAGTACGCCCACCTGGCCGATACGCCCGTCTACTTCCGGCAGCTCGCCCTCTCGCTGGCGATGGCGGTGGGGATCGCTGTCACCGCCACGCTGCTCGCCTACCCGCTCGCCTACTTCCTGGCCTTCCGCGCCCGGGAGCGTGCCGGCGCGTTCCTCATCCTGCTGCTGCTGCCGTTCGCGACCAGCTTCCTGCTCCGGATCATGGCCTGGAAGCTGCTCCTGGGCCGCGATGGCGCCATCAACTGGCTGCTGACCACCACCGGTATCGCGACCGAGCCCTCGACCCTGCTCATCTACTCGCGGGCGGCGGTCATCATCACCCTGATCTACGTGTGGATCCCGTTCGCGGCGCTGCCGATCTACGCCGCCCTGCAGCGGATCGACCGCAGCCACCTCGAGGCAGCAGCGGACCTCGGGGCGGGGCCGTGGACCCGCTTCTTCCGGGTGACGGTGCCCCTCAGCCTGCCGGGCGTGCTGGCCACCCTGTTCATGGTCTTCATCCCGACCGTGGGCGAGTACGTGACGCCGGTGCTCGTCGGCGGGCCGGAGGGCGTGATGTACGGCCAGCTGGTCCAGGACTTCTTCACGCGCGCCGGGAACTGGCCGCTCGGGTCGGCCCTGGCGGTGGTCATGCTGCTGACCACGCTGGCGCTGGCCGCCGCGGCCGTGAAGCTCATTGACCTGCGGAGGCTGGCGTGACGGCGGCCGCGCGATCGCCGCGCCGCAGCTCGGCGGCCATCGGCGTCGGCCGCACCCGGCTGCCGCTGCGCGGCTTCTATCTCGTCCTGCTCGCGTTCCTCTACCTGCCGATCCTGCTGCTCTTCCTGTTCGCGTTCAGCGCCAACCGGGGCCTCACGTTCCCCATCCAGGGGCTGACCTTCGATCGCTTCGCGTCCGTCCTCGAGAACCGGCAGATGCTCACCGCCGCCCGCAACAGCCTGCTGGTGGCAGTCATGGCCGCCACGGCAGCCACCGCCCTGGGTCTCGCCGTGGGCGTGGCGGCCACCCGGCTGCGCTTCGCCGGCCGCGGGCTGCTGGTGGGACTGGCGGCGGCCCCGCTGCTCATCCCGTACGTGGTGCTGGCAGTCGGGCTGTTCCTGATGTTCACGCTGCTGGACGTGCCGCGCGGGATCTTCACCGTGGCGGCCGCCCACTCGGTGATCGCGCTGCCCTACGCAACACTCATCCTGCTCGCCCGCCTGCTCGGCTTGGACCCGGCCCTGGAGGACGCGGCCATGGACCTCGGTGCCAGCTACCCGACCACGCTGCGCAAGGTCATCCTGCCGCTGCTGGGCCCGTCGCTGATCTCGGCCTGGCTGACCTGCTTCATCGTCTCGTTCGACGAGATCGCCATCGCCAACCTGCTGGCCGGGCGGGATGCCACCTTCCCGGTGTTCCTCTACGGCCAGCTCCGGTTCGCCGGCCAGGTGCCCGTGCTGGTCGCGATGGCCGTGCTGCTGCTCATCGGGACGCTGCTGCTCACCATCCTGGCGCAGCAGATCCGGTCGCGCGACTGATGGCCGATCCGGAGCGGCCCGTGCTGGTCGACGCAGGGCGTGGACCAACCGCCTCCCAGGCGGCGGGGCTGACCCTGGCCGCCGCGCGTCGGGTGATGGCCGCCGTGCTGGCCGAGGGCACCGCGCTGCGCGTGCCGCTGTCCGTCGCCGTGGTCGACGCCGGCGACCAGCTGGTCGCCTTCGAGCGGATGGACGGCGCCGACCTGGTGAGCATCGGCCTGGCCCGCGACAAGGCGTTCACGGCGCTGGTCAACCGCATGCCGACCGGCGACCTGGGGCCGATGGTCCAGCCCGGCACCGACTTCTACGGCTACGACTCGGTGGCGGGCGGGCGGATGATCGTCTTCGCCGGCGGGCTGCCGCTGGAGCGCGACGGCGTGCTGGTTGGGGCGGTGGGCGTCAGCGGCGGCAGCGCCGAGCAGGACCAGCGTGCCGCGGAGGCCGGGGTGGCGGCCTTCGGCTGAGCGTGGCTACACTCCGCCGGTGCTGACCCGAGACCTGGCCCCGCTGGCGGCGAGCTTCTCAGGGGAGCTGCTCCTGCCCGGCGAAAAGGCCTACGAGGCGCGCCGCGCGATCTGGAACCGGATGATCGACCGGCGCCCCGCGCTGTTCGCCCGTTGCCGCACCGCGGACGACGCCCGGCGCGCGCTGGACTGGGCACGCGAGCAGGAGCTGCCGGTCTCGATCATGGGCGGCGGACACAACGTGGCCGGCAGCGCGCTAGTGGACGGCGGCGTGGTGATCGACCACGGCCTGCGGCGCGGGGTCAGCCTCAGCGCCGACGGCAGCCACCTGGTGGCGGAGCCGGGCGCCCTGCTCGGTGACGTCGATGCCGCGGCCGTTCCGCGTGGCGTGGCCGTGCCCATCGGCATCAATACCACCACCGGCCTGGCCGGCCTGACGCTGGGCGGCGGGATCGGCTGGCTGATGCGCGCTCACGGCCTCACCTGCGACGCCCTGGTCGCCGCCGACCTGGTCCTGGCCGATGGCACCCAGCTCACCGTCACCGAGGCGACCGAGCCGGACCTGCTGTGGGCGCTGCGGGGCGGCGGTGGCAACTTCGGGATCGTGACGCGCTTCGAGTTCGCCACGGTGCCGATGCCGAGACCGGTTCTGGCGGGGATGCTCGCCTACCCGATGGCGGACGCGGGGCGCGTCCTGCGCGCCTACCGCGAATGGGCGGCCGCAGCGCCCGACAGCGTCACCACCATCGTCGCGCTGCGGACGGTGCTGGCCTCACCCCAGCTGCCGGCCGAGGTGCACGGCCAGCGGGTCGTGGGGATCGGCATCTGCTCGGTTGGGGACCCGGCCGATGACGAGGCGCTGCTGGCGCCGCTGCGCGCGCTGGGCACGCGGCTGTTCGACAGCGTGGCGCGGAAGCCGCTCACCGTCCACAACGCCATGTTCGACGCCAGCGTGCCGCCCCGGAACGGCTACTACTGGAAGTCGCACTACCTGACCGGGCTGAGCGACGACTGCATCGACGTCGCCGTCGAGCTCCACCTCCGCGCGCCGCAGCCCTGGTCGTACTCGCTCATCGGGCAGCTGGGCGGCGCGATCTCGCGGGTGGCCAACGACGCCACGGCCTACGCGCACCGCGAGGCGCCCTACATGATCAACATCAACGGCGTCGACGATGACCCGGCCCAGGACGACGAGATCGTGGCGTGGACGCGCGAAACGTTCGATGCGCTGGCGCCGTTCTCGACCGGCGGCGTCTACGTCAACTTCGTGGGCAACGAGGGCGAGGATCGGGTGCGTGCTGCCTACGGCCCGGCTTATGGGCGGCTGGCCGCCATCAAGGCCCGCTACGACCCGGACAACGTCTTCAGCACGAACCAGAACGTCCGGCCGGCACGCGCCGGCTGAAGGTCAGCTCGCGCGGCGCGCCGGGTGCGTCGCCGTCACGGCCTCGAGCAGGTGGCGTGAGGCGTGGGCAATCTCCTCGACCGCGGCGTTGAAGGCGGCTTCGTTGGCGGGTGACGGCTTGCGGTAGCCGCTCACCTTGCGCACGAACTGCAGGGCGGCGGCGTGGACCTCGTCATCGGTGGCGGGCACGTCGAGCGTGCGGAGGGTCTTGATGCTGCGGCACATTGGCGCAGTCTAGGTCTCCGCCAGCAGGTCTTCCAGCGAGTCGATGACCCGATCGGCGGCGGAGACATCGGTCTCGGCAAACTGCGGGACCGCGATGCACGTCAGCCCCGCCGCCTTGGCGGCGGCGATGCCGCTGGCGGAATCCTCGAGCGCCAGCGCATCGGCGGGTGGAACGTTCAGCCGCTCGCAGGCGAGCAGGTAAAGATCGGGTGCCGGCTTCGACGCCGCCACGTCGTCCGAGGTGACGATCGCCTCGAAGGCGTCCGCGATGCGGGCGGTGGCCAGCGCGGTGTCGACCAGGTGGCGCGGCGAGTTCGAGGCGAGGCCCAGCCGTGTCCGGCCGCGGAGGCGCTCGACCAGCTCCACCGCGCCGGGCCGCCCCTGGACCTGCTCGCGCAGCTGGGCGTGCATCAGCTCCACCATCTCATCGACCAGCGCGGGGCCCTGCCCGCGCGGGAGTGCAAGCCGATCGGCGAAATAGTCGGCCGTGAAGTCGAAACTGGAGCCGATGACCGCCATCTTGTCGTCCCAGGTGAACTCGCCGCCGTGCCGGGCGAACAGCTCGGTCTCGGCTTGGTGCCACAGCAGCTCGGTCTCGAGCAGCAGGCCGTCCATGTCGAAGACCACCGCCCGGAAGCGATCCGGCAGCAGCTCGGCTGGCGCCCCGGTCACGATCCGCGATCGAAGAAGCTGGCGCTCTGCTCCGAGATCTGGCGCAGCAGCGGGATGACCCGATAGCGACCGTCGGGAACCTCGCCGTGCAGCGCATCCAGGATGTGGACCACGTGGCCCAGGCCGATCCGCTCGCCCCATTCCAGCGGGCCGGAGGGGTAATTCGTCCCGAGCCGCATGGCGGTGTCGATGGCATCCGGCGTCGCGACCCCATCCTCGACCGCCGAGGCTGCCTCATTGACGATGGTGGCCAGCACCCGCGCAGCGATCTGCTCGTCGCTCAGCTGCGGGCGCGTGGGGCCCGTGGTCCGGCGCCTGACGCCCGGCCACACCTCGCCGCGGGATCCATCGGCCCCGTAGGCGTAGAAGCCGCCGCCCGACTTGCGGCCCAGGCGTCCCGCATCCACCAGGCGACGCTGGAGCGGGTGCGGCCGGTAGCGCGGGTCGCCGAAGAACTGGTCGTAGACGCTGCGGCTGACGGCGTAGTTGACGTCGATGCCGATGGCATCCACGAGCTCGAACGGGCCCATCCGGAAGCCGATGCCACGCAGCGCCGCGTCGACCTCGGCCACTCCGGCCGAGCCCTCGCCCACGATGCGCAGTGCCTCCAGGTAGAACGGCCGCGCCACGCGGTTGACGATGAAGCCCGGCGTGTCGGCGGCGACCACCGGAGTCTTGCCCAGCCGCTGAGCGAGCGCCTCGGCGCGCGGCACGGCCGCCGGCTCGGTCATCGGCCCGGCGATGACTTCGACCAGGGCCATCAGCGGCACCGGGTTGAAGAAGTGCAGGCCCAGGACCCGCTGCGGCCGCAGCGTGGCGGCGGCGATGGCCGCCACCGACAGGCTGCTGGTGTTGGTGGCCAGCAGGGTGCCATCCGGTGCGGCGGCGTCCAGCAGGCGAAAGGCGTCGCGCTTCAGTGCGAGGTCCTCGGGGATCGCCTCGACCACCACGTCGGCGCCGGCGATGCCCCCGAGCGTCGGCTCCGTTCGGATCCGGGCCAGGGCGGCGTTGCGTGCGTCGGCAGTCAGCTGCCCCTTTGCGACCCTCCGGTCGAGCAGCATGCCGATCCGCTCGTGGGCCTTCTCGACGGCGCCAGGGATCGGGTCGTGGAGCAGGACGTCCAGGCCTGCTTCAGCCGCCACCTGCGCAATCCCGGCGCCCATGGTGCCGGCGCCGAGCACCCCGATTCGCTGGGCGGGCGCACGCTCAGCGCCCAACGAAGCGCGGCTCCCGCTTCTCGGTGAAGGCCGCGACGCCCTCCGCATGATCATCTGTCCGGCCGGCGAGTGCCTGGAGCTGCGCCTCGAGGGCCAGGCTCTCGTCCAGTGACCCATCCTCGGCGGCGTTGATCGAGCGCTTGGCCAGGCCGATCGCCCTTGTCGGTGCCACGGCAAGCTTGACCGCTGCGTCCCGCACGGTCGCCACTAGATCGCCACCGGCCACGACCGCGGTGACGAGCCCGGCGGCATGCGCCTCGGCGGCGGACAGCGGCTCGCCGGTGAAGATGAGCTGGCTGGCGCGGTGCCGGCCGAGCGCCCGCACCAGGGTCCTGGTCGACCCCGAGTCGGGCACCAGGCCGATGCGCACGAAGGCCTGGATGAAGCGCGCCTCCTCGGACGCGTAGACCAGATCACAGGCCAGCGCTAGGCTCACGCCCGCCCCGGCCGCCACCCCGTTGACCGCCGCCAGCACGGGCTTCGGCAGGTCGCGGATGGCGCGGACCAGCGGGTTGTACTCGCGCTCCAGGACGCGGCGGAAGTCGCGTTCGCCGTCGCCCCCACGCAGGTCGGCGCCCGAGCAGAAGCCGCGCCCCGCGCCGGTGAGGATCACAGCGCGAACCGTTTCGTCCCGGGCAAAGCCCTTGAAGGCGGCGAGCAGCTCGCGACGCATCTGCGCGTTCAGCGCGTTGAGCGAGTCGGGACGGTTGAGCGTGACCGTCGCCACGCCGTCGGCCGTCTCGAGCAGGATCGTGGCGGGGGCTTCGTCGGCCATGCCGCGATTCTAGGCCAGCAGCAGCTCCCCGCCGTCCACGGCCAGCGCCTGGGCCACGCCGGCGCGGTTCCGGTCCCACTCTTCCTGTGGCACCTTCGGCAGGAGGTCGTCCCAGACGGCGAGCATGGCGCCGCGCAGCTGGCGCATGCCGGCGGGCCGGGCGAGGAACCACACGTGAAAGTGCTCGCTGCCGTCGCCCCAACGGTTGACGTGCACGCGGCCCACGTCCGGCAGGCTGGCGACGGCGCGGGCCACGCGTTGGAGAATCGGCCCCAGGCCCGCGGAGAGCTCGGGTGGCAGCGTCTCGAGATCGTGGTGCGCGCGCGACATCAGGACCGCGACCATCGGCAGCCCGCCGGGCTGTGGCGGGAACCTGAGCAGCCAGGCATCGTCGCGCCAGGCATCCCAGCCGACGCGCTCCTCGCAGTTACGGCAGTCCTCGCCTCCCTCGCCGGCCCGCGCTGGCTCCGGGATGACCGGATCCTCGAGTGGCACGGTCTCCAGGTCGACATCGAACGGCCACAGCTCGTCGCCGGTGAGGGGCGCCGTCGAAATCCGCTGCCCGATCGGGAGCCTGCGGAAGTATTCGCTCACGGCGGATCTCGGCGCAGCAGCCAGGTGTGGCCAGGCTGGCCGAAGCCCATGGACCGATACAGCCTATGCGCCGCTTCCCGCTGCGCACCCGATTCCAGGCTGAGCTGTGCAGCGCCCACGCCTTCGGCCCGTGCCACGGCGTCCGCCAGCAGCGCCCGCCCGATGCCCTGCCCCCGATGCGCCTCGTCGACGATCAGGTCAGGCAGCCATCCGTGGACCTCATCCGTCCAGAACGGACGCTGCCACTCGACGGCGCAGACGCCCACGATCTCGCCAGCGACCAGCGCCACGTTGGAATCTGCCCGCCCGGCGGCGACGTCCGCCAGGTGAGCGGCGAAGGTGCGGCGCACCGCGTCGACGCGTTCGGCGGCCGGGGTTCGCGGCGCGCCGAACTGGCTGATCAGGGCAGTGACGGCATCGAAATCGCCAGCCTCGGTCCGCCGCGCGGTGAGGCCGACCACGGCTTCGACGTCCGGCACGACGACCGGACGCAGCCGGAAGTCCAGCATCCAGTCGTGCAGGCCGGCCGAGCCGAACAGCTCGGCGGCAGCGGTGGCGCCGTCTGGCACCTTCACCTGGAGCCGGTGGCTGCCACGGAGCCGCCACTCGGCGATGAGCGCCTGGAGCAGCGCACGTCCAACCCCCCGCCCGCGATGGCCTTCGTCCACGACCAGCTCCGAGATCCAACCCTCGAAGGTCGGGAAGTTCAGCCGCCGCCGGAAGTGCAGGATCCCGAGGCCGATCGCCTCGCCAGCGTCGACCGCCAGGAACGGCACCACGTCGACGGAATCGAGCAGCGCCTCGAACCGCACGGCCAGCGCCGCCACGTCGTTCGGCGCCGATAGCCCGCGCTGGGCGCGAGCCAGTCGCACGGCATCGGCCAGGTCTGATCGGCCCAATGGCCGCAGATCCACTCCCGCCGGTGCGCGGACGGCCAGTCCGCCGACCGGTCGCTCGGGGTTACCCAGGCTCATCGGCCCTTGAAGTCGGGCGTCCGCTTCTCCATGAAGGCCGCCATGCCCTCCTTCTGGTCCTCGGACGCAAAGAGGAGGTAGAAGAGCCGCCGCTCGTGGGCCAGCGCCTCGGTCAGGTTCATCTCGTACGCCGCGTTGACGGCCTCCTTGGCCAGCCGCAGCGCCACCGGCGATTTCGTGGCGATCTGGGCGGCCAGCGCCAGCGCATCCTCCTCGAGCAGCTCGGCCGGCACCACCCGCGCCACCAGCCCGCGCTCGTGGGCTTCCTTGGCGCCGATCGGCTCACCAGTCAGGATCATCTCCATCGCCCGGCTCTTGCCGATGGCGCGGGTGAGCCGCTGCGTGCCACCGGCACCCGGAATGACGCCGATATTGATCTCCGGTTGTCCGAACTTCGCGCCCTCCCCGGCAATGATCAGGTCCAGGGTCATCGCCAGCTCGCAGCCGCCACCCAGGCACCAGCCGTTGACGGCGGCGATCACCGGCTTGCGGATGGCGCGGACCCGATCCCACTGGCCGATGCGGTTCGAGGCGAGCATCTCCATGGGGGTCGCGTTCGCCATCTCGCCGATGTCCGCGCCGGCGGCGAAGGCCCGCTCGTTGCCCGTCACCACGATCACCCGCACGTCGTCGTCGCGGTCGAGGCCTTCCAGCGCGTCGCACAGCGCGTCCATGACCTGGGCGTTCAACGCGTTCAGCTGCTTTGGCCGATTGAGCCGCACCAGCGCGGTGCGCTGCTCCGGCTGCCTTTCGACGAGGACGAGCTCCTCGGCGGGAGCGGGAT
>DASSNX010000128.1:0-2419 GCA_035701185.1 Candidatus Limnocylindria bacterium | reverse complement strand
GGCGCAACCTGCTGCACATCCGGCGCACGCCAGAGCTGCTGCTGGACGTGACGGTCAGCCCGATCATGTTCGTGCTGCTGTTCAGCGTCGTCTTCGGCGGCGCCATCAACGTCGGTGGGCAGGGCGGCGCGAGCCAGTCCTACACGAACTTCCTGATGGCGGGCATCTTCGTCCAGACCGTTACCTTCGCCGGCGTGTACACCGGCGTGCTGCTGGCGAATGATCTGCAGCGCGGCATGATCGACCGCTTCCGCTCGCTGCCGATGGCGCAGTCCTCTGTCCTCGCCGGTCGCACGCTGACGGACCTGCTGCGGGCGGCGCTGGCAGTGGCGATCATGTGGATCGTGGGCATGATCGTCGGCTTCCGTCCGGCCGGCGGCGTCGCGGGCAGCGCGGCGGCAATCGGGATCATCCTGCTGTTCGGCTTTGCTGTCTCGTGGATCGGCGTGGCGGCTGGGGCCGCGATGCGAACCCCTGAGGCGCTGCAGGGCGTGGTCTTCACCGTCGTCTTCCCGCTGACCTTTGTCAGCAGCGCGTTCGTGCCGACCCAGTCCCTGCCCGAGTGGCTGCGACCCTTCGCCGACAACCAGCCGTTCACGGTCGTCGTCAACGCCGTTCGTGACCTCGTGCTGGGCACCCACAACTACAACGCCGAGATCCCGGCGATCCTGTGGTCGATCGGGCTCCTGGCCGTAGCCTTCCCGCTGGGACTGTGGCTCTACAACCGGCGCACCACCCAGTAGCGGTCGCGCCTCGGCGGATCAGGCGGCGGGCAGCAGGCTCAGCAGGCTGAAGACGACGAACAGCACCGCCAGCACGATCGTCAGGCGGAAGAGCGTGCGCTCGATTCCGCGGCGGCTGCGGTAGGCGGTCACCTCACCGCCGAACGCGCCGCCCAGGCCCGTCCCGCGTTGCTGCAGCAGGATGGAGGCGATGAGCGCCGCAGCCAGGATCATCTGGGCGACTGTCAGGGGAGTCATGAGCCGGCGCAGTCTAGCAAATCAGCGCTCGAGCAGCGACCGGCCGGTCATTTCGGGGCCGGAGTCCAGGCCCATCAGTTGGCAGAGGGTCGGCGCCACGTCGGCCAGGATCCCGTCGCGCAGGTGAGCGCCCCGCCACCGCTCCCCCACCAGGACCAGCGGGACCGGTGAGGTCGTGTGCTTGGTCTGCGGCTCGCCGCGCTCGTCGCGCATCTGCTCGATGTTCCCGTGATCGGCCGTGACGACCAGGGCGCCGTCGGCCTCGAGGACGGCTGCACTGACGCGACCGAGACACGTGTCGATCACCTCGGCCGCCTGGACCGCGGCGTCCCAGACGCCGGTGTGGCCGACCATGTCCGGATTCGCGTAATTGACGACGACGAAGTCGTAGGCATTCGAGCCGATGGCGGCCAGCAGCTGCTCGGTGATCTGCGGCGCGCTCATCTCGGGTGCCTGGTCGTAGGTCGACACGTCCCTTCGCGACGGGACGAGGATTCGATCCTCGCCGGGCAGCTGCGTCTCGACGCCGCCATTGAAGAAGTACGTGACGTGGGCGTATTTCTCGGTCTCGGCCACGTGCAGCTGCCGCTTGCCGAGGCGTGACAGGTAGGCCGCCAGCGAGTCGATCACCAGCGGTGGGAAGGCGACCGGCACGGGCAGCTCGTCGTGCGCCTGGTACTCGGTCAGGGTGGTGACCAGCAGGTCGTGCGGCACGCGGCCGCGGTCGAAGGCGTCGAAGCCGGGCTGCGCCAGTGCCTGGGTCAGCTGCCGGGCGCGATCGGCCCGGAAGTTCATGTGCACCACCGCCTCGCCGTCCTGCATGCCGGCGTAGGAGCCGATCACCGTCGGCCGGATGAACTCATCCCCCTCGTTGCGCGCGTAGGCCTGGGCGACCGCCGCGCTGGCGGTCGCTGCCCGCTCCCCTGCCCCGTGAACGATCGCGTCCCACGCGAGCTTCGTCCGCTCCCAGCGCTTGTCGCGGTCCATGGCGTAGAAGCGGCCGCTCACCGTCGCGATCGTGGCGCGGCCGTCCAGCCGCGCGACGAGACCGGGCATGAGGGTGGCGGCCGAGCGCGGCGGCGTGTCGCGCCCATCGGTGAACGCATGGAGCAGGACCTGCTGTGCCGGCAGCCCGGCGCGATGTGCCAGCTCGACCATGGCCACGATGTGCTCGTCGACCGCATGGATCCCCCCGGGGCCGATGAGCCCCAGCAGGTGCAGCCGCGTGCCCCGCACGCGCGCGTGGTCGACTGCCGCGGTCAGCACCTCGTTCGTGAAGAACGTCCCGTCCTCGATGGCTCGGCTGATGCGCGGCAGGTCCTGGAGCACCGGGAAGCCGGCGCCAAGGTTGAGGTGCCCCACCTCCGAGTTGCCCATCTGCCCCGCGGGCAGGCCGACCGCCTCGCCCGAGGCCTCGAGCCGGCATGTCGGCCACTCGC
>DASSNX010000127.1:0-13374 GCA_035701185.1 Candidatus Limnocylindria bacterium | reverse complement strand
CCAGCTCGTCTCGTTCGCGATCGGTGGACCGCTGCGCGGCACCGGCCCTGAAGTCACCTTCGACCGGACCGATGACATCAGCAGCATGCTGCCGGTGCTGATCGGCCGCAACGGGCATATCGGCCTGCTGCTCGCCTTCATTGCCGTTCCGCTGGCGTGGTGGCTGCTCTACCGCAGCACCACCGGCTTCGAGATCCGAACCGTGGGCGCCAACCCGGACGCGGCGCGCTATGCCGGCATGCACCCGCGCTGGCTGACGACGCTGACGATGTCGGTCTGCGGGCTGCTGGCCGGCCTGGCGGGGGCGACCCAGATCCTGGGCGAGGTCGGCTACATGCCGGCCAGCTACGGGACCACCGTGGGCTTCGACGCGATCGCGGTGGCGCTGCTCGGCCGTGCGCACCCGGTGGGCATTCTCTTCGCGGCGCTGCTGTTCGGTGCCATGCACGCCGGTGCCGGCTTGATGCAGGCCCAGGCCGAGGTGCCGGTGCAGCTGGTCGGCGTGCTGCAGGCGGTGATCCTCTTCTTCCTGGCCGCCGAGCTGGTCGTGCGCCGTCTGCTGCGCGTGCGCACCGCCGGCACGGGCGTCGGCACCGAGCTGGAGACGATCAGCCGCTCCTACGGTGAGCAGGCGAGCCGCTGACCGTGGAGGCGCTGTACGGCATCCCGATCATCGGCCTGATCATTCAGTTCGTCGTCTACTTCATCACCGAGCTGCCCGGCTTCTCGAGCGTGATCGTGGCAGCGGCCATCCCGATCGCCCTCGGCGCGATGTGCGGCTTCATGAACGAGCGCTCGGGCGTGGTGAACATCGGCATCGAGGGCATGATGCTGACGGCCGCCTTCGTGGCCTGGTGGTCGGCGTCGCTCGCCGGCCAGCTGGTGCCCGACGTCGACTTCGGCCTGCTCGGGATCACGCTGCCGCTGCTCATCGGCCTCTTCGCCGCCATTGCGGCCGCCATGCTGGTGTCGGCCGTCCACGCCTGGCTGTCGATCAGCGTGCGGGCCGACCAGATCATCAGCGGCACGATCATCAACATCTTCGCCTCGGCCATCACCGGCTACCTCAACCTGCTCATCAGCCACAATTCGCCCCCGTCCGCCGGGACCTTCGACAAGTGGCGCCTGCCCAACGCGGTGACCGACCTGCCGGTCATCGGCTGGCTGTTCAAGGCCTTCCTGGGCGTCGGGCCCATCGGCCTCATCACGCTCGTCAGCGTGATCGTGCTGCAGGTGCTCCTCTTCCGGTCGCGGTGGGGCCTGCGCACGCGGGCCGTGGGCGAGCATCCCAAGGCCGCCGAGACGGTGGGCATCGACGTCATCCGGCTGCGCTACCGCAACGTCATCCTGGGCGGCGTCTTCGCCGGCCTGGCCGGCGCCTACCTGACCATCGAGTTCGGCAACTCGTTCCAGGGCGACATGACCGCCGGCCGCGGGTTCATCGCCCTGGCGGCACTGATCTTCGGCCGCTGGACGCCGATCGGCTCGTTCGGCGCGGCGCTGCTGTTCACGACCTCCATCGGCCTGCAGCGCTCGATCCAGTTCGCCGCCCCGGACCCGCCGCTGGGCGACGTGCTGGCCAACCTGCCGTTCCAGTTCTATAGCGCGCTGCCCTACCTGATCACGATCATCGTCCTGGCCGGCGTGGTGGGTCGCAGCGTGCCGCCGGCCGCTGACGGCCAGCCGTACGAGCGCGAAGCCAGGGCCGCGTGAGGCTCCAGCCGCTGGGAACGTTCAGGCGCCGGCCTGCGCCTCGAGCGGTGCCACCGGCAGGGTTCCGGGGTCGACCAGCGGATGCGGCACCGGCGGCTCACTGAGCAGCTGCATCGGCATCCCGGCCGCGGCCATGTCCCGCGCGACCACGGCGTGGTCGTAGTCGACGCCGCGGAAGCCGACCACCACGTCCGACTCGGTCACGTAGAGGACCGCGTAGCGCGCCTTCGGTTCTCCCTCGCCGCCGCAGCCGACCGACCCGGCGCCGATGAAGTGGGCCGACGCCAGGACGCGATGGAAGGTCTGGTGGGTGTGGCCGAAGCAGAACACGTCGTCGCCCTCGTCGCTGGCGATGCGCGCGAAGTAGCGCGACGGCCGGTCCTCCCAGAGGTACTCGTTCTGCTTTAACGGCGTGCCGTGGAAGAGCAGCGCGGTGCGCCCCTCCACCTCCAGCCGCAGCGTCGCGGGCAGCTGGCGCAGCCAGGACGTGTTCTCCTCGGAGAGGCGAGAAGCGGTCCAGGCCAGGGAGGCGTAGCCATCGGCCTCGGCGTCAGGTGAAGGCCAGATCGAGCCCGTCACCTCGCGGCCCATGCCCACCGCCTCGTCCCAGTTGCCCTGCACGCACGGGATGGCCAGGCGGCGGATTTCCTCGACCACCTCGTTCGGATGCGGCCCGCGACCAACCAGGTCACCGGCGCACCAGACGGCATCGCAGCCGATAGCCGTGACGTCCTCGATCACGGCGCGCAGGGCGGGCAGGTTGGCGTGCAGGTCGGAGATCACGGCGATCCGCATGCCGGGAGTCTAGTCAGGCCTCGCCGGGCTGCCATCCCCCGCGGCCAGTACATTCGGACCGCTGACCGGTCCGGATGCGTGGTCCTTCCGTGCTAGGCGGTAGCCGTCGCGAAGGGCGCCGCGATGACGCTGATCCGCCCTGCCACGGTCCGTGCCAGCTCGCGCATGGCGGCCGCCGCGGCCGATTCATCGCTTCCCGGATGCTGGGTGGAGGTGATCGGCACCCCGGCATCACCGCCGGAGCGCACGCCCGGCTCGATCGGGATGCGGCCCAGCACCTCCAGGCCGAGCTCGCGGGCGATGGTCGTCCCGCCGCCCGAGCCGAAGATGTCGTGCTCGTGGCCGCAGTCCGGGCAGACGAAGCCGGACATGTTCTCCACCACGCCGATGGTCCGCACGTTCACCTTGGTGAACATGGCGATCGCCTTGCGCGCGTCCATGAGGCTCACCTCCTGGGGCGTGGTCACGACCAGCGCACCCGACAGCGGGATGAGCTGGCTGATGGAGAGCGCAGCGTCGCCGGTTCCCGGTGGCAGGTCCACGACCAGGTAGTCGAGCTCGCCCCAGTCCACGTCGCGCAGGAACTGCTGGATGGCGGAGTGGATCAGCGGCCCGCGCCAGATCACGGGCGCGTCGCCGGTGAGGAAGTACTGGATGCTCATCATCTTGACGCCGTGGCTGACCACCGGGTTGACGCGGCCGGAGGCGCCGGTGACGTGGGCGCCCACGGTCCCCATCATCAGCGGCACGTTCGGGCCGGTGATGTCGGCGTCCAGCAAACCGACCCGCGCACCGTCGCGTGCCAGGCTGACGGCGAGGTTCACGGCCACGGTGGTCTTCCCAACGCCGCCCTTGCCGGAGGCAACGGCGATCGTGTTCTTGACGCCGGGGATCAGGTCCGCCGCGGGGCCGCCGAACGAACGCTTCACGTTGCTCGCCCAGTCCACCCGCACCGCCGAGGCGCCCAGCCCCTCCAGCCCATCGACGATGTCGGACTCGATCTTCGCCTTGAGCGGGCAGGCCGGCGTGGTGAGCTCCACGGTGAGGTCCACCGCGGTGCCGTTGATGTCGATGTTCTTGACCATCCCCAGGCTGACCAGGTCGCGCCCGATCTCGGGGTCCTTGACCTGGCCCAGGACGGCCATGATGTTGTCGTTGGTCAGCTGATCGGCCATGCCGAAGGACGGCTTCCTTTCTTCACGGGGCTCGGCATGTCGAGCCTAGCAGACGGACGCCCGAGCCGATGCGACCGATGTTGTATCGGGAGGCAGCGTCAGTCGAGCCCGTCCCAGATCGAGCTCTCGGCGGGGCCTTCCGCCACGCCGCCCGCCGCGACCGGCAGGTTCGAGCGCGCCAGGCGGTAGTGCTCGGTGGCCAGGAAGCCGTCGCGCATCTCCGGCGTCCAGTCGTGGAACGGCCCATCGGAACCCGTCTGCGACACGTGCCGGCTGATGGCGGCCAGCTTCAGCCGCGCCAACTCCCCGAGGTCCAGGGTCAGGGTCTCAACGTCATCCTGCGACCCGTAGCCCGGCGGCGTCATCTCGCCCAGCGAGGCGAGCTGGCTGGGCGGCACGACCAGCTGGTAGAGCTTGGCGGCGCGCCAGGCGACCTGGTCCTCCTCGATGTCGTCTTCGAAGGCGAGCGGCTCCCCGGCGAGCTCGAACGCGTCGGCGACCGCGTGGCTGATCGCGATGTGATCCGCGTCGCCGGTCACGCCGTCGGGCCCGAAGCTGAGGATGACCTCTGGCCGATGCATCCGGATCGGCTCCACCAGGCGCCCCCGCAGCTCCTGCTGGTTGACGGTGGACAGCGACTCCTCGGCGTAGTCGAGGACGCGCAGCACGTTCACGCCCAGCAGCGCCACCGAGCGCCGCATCTCGTCCTCGCGCACGGTGTCCAGGTTGCGCCACACCACCGGGTTCGTGTAGTGCCGATTCCGGCCACCGGGGGCCGGTGGCTTCTCGACCAGGCGGGGGTCGAAGCGGCCGCGGGTGGCACAGACGACCACCACGTACGCTCCCATGCTCGCCGATTGGGCAATGGCGCCGCCGAATCCGAACGCCTCGTCGCCGGGGTGGGCGACGATGACCATCAGCGATCGGGGAGCCTGTCGCTCACGGACGGGCCGCCAGATCGAGGACACGGCCGGCAGGATACCAGCCTAGACCTCGACCTCGAGCGCGATGGCGGCGCGGGGACTCTGGCCGTTCCCCTTCCCGTTTCGGCGCGGGGCGGACGCGGGCCGGCCCACGAACGACGCCTCGTCCGCCGTCCGCAGTGCGGCCAGAACCTCGTCGAGACTCAGGATCTCCAGGCGCAGCAGCAGCGCCACCTCGTCGCGCAGGTAGGAGCGGAGCATCTCCGGGCCGTCGGTCGACAGCGCGAACCGGACGCCGTTGTCGACCAGGCTGCGGATGACGGTGCGCATCTCGGCATGGCTGCCGATGACCCGGGTGTTGAGGTTGGACGAGGGGCAGACCTCGAGCACGACGCCGCGCTCACGCAGCATCGCCATTACCCGCGGGTCGCGGGTGCTGTGGATGCCATGGCCGATGCGGGTCGGCTCCAGCGCCTCCACCGCTTCGCGGACCTCCTCCGGGCCCCCGACCTCGCCGGCGTGGACCGTCACCCCGAGCCCCGCCCGCCGCACCTGCGCGAACAGCTCCCGGTAGTCGCGGAAGCGGAAGCCGGCGGCCTCCGGACCGGCGATGTCGACCGCCACCACGCCCCGGTCCTGCCAGGCGATGGCCTTGGCGGCAATGATCTCGTTCAGGTCGTACGGAAAGGCGCGGTCGAGGCAGAAGATGAGCCCGGCGCGCACCTGCGGGTACTCGAGCACGGCCCGGTCCATGCCGCGCACCGCGGCGGCGATGATGTGATCGAGGTCCTGCTCGCCGCCGCGGTTGCGCTTCATGGGGTTGAAGCGCAGCTCCAGCTGGGTGACGTTGTTGCGGCGGTAGGCGCCGCCGATGACCTCGTACACGCTGCGCTCGATCGCGATCGGGCTCGACTGGATCAGCTCCGTCCAGTGGAACAGGTCGAGGTAGGCCTGGAACGAGCGGCGGCGACGCCCGACGGTGATGAGGTCGCGGAACTCCCAGTAGTCCTTCGTCGGCAGCCGAATGCCCTGCGAATGGGCGATGCCCCACATGATCGCCGGTGTGACGGCAGCGCCGAGGTGGACGTGCA
The DNA here is from genome assembly GCA_035701185.1 of Candidatus Limnocylindria bacterium. Classification (GTDB taxonomy): domain Bacteria; phylum Chloroflexota; class Limnocylindria; order QHBO01; family QHBO01; genus DASSCW01. Next base: position 7,677 of record DASSNX010000127.1, on the reverse strand, counting down.
GCTCGGTCAGCGGCGTCGCGGGGTCGAGCTTGGGGCGCGGCATTCGGCCGAGTGTAACGCGCTCGCCCGGTCGCCCGGGGCGTCGAGCGGGCGGGGTGGCCGATGCTAGAATCGCCGGGCCAATGGACGCCATTCGCCAGCTCATCGAGTGGATCGCCGACGATTCGGCCGGCTTCGTCGCCACCCTCCTGCCCTACGGCCTGCTGGGCCTGGCAGCGCTGTACGTGGCCTGGCTGGTCATCGGCTACCTGCGCGTCTCGCAGGTCGGCATCAACGCCGAATCCGTGGTGCAGCCGACGCTGCGCCTGCCCCGCGCGCCGGACGGCGCCATCGAGGCGCCACGCGGCATTCCGTACTGCCCCGTCGATGGCCTCCAGTACCCGCCCGGTGCCCGCTTCTGCACCCACTGCGAGGCGGACCTGGCGGTGGCCTGCGCGAACTGCGGCACCACCATTCGCGCCGCCGACGAGTCGTGCTATCGCTGCGGCACCCGCACCTTCATGGCCACCGAGGCCGCCGCCGCGCACTGACGCGCGGCTGCTCGAACGCCTTCGGCGCGGTCAGTCGCCGAACATCTGGCGGACCTGCTTCCGCATCGCCTCCACGTTGGGGATCATGACCCAGCCGCGCCCGTCGCCCTGGTCGCCCCAGGCCAGCGCGAACTGCGGCGGCATCAGGACCTGGGTGACGTAGTCGGTTCGCGCGGCGCGGCGCGCCAGCGCCATCAGCGTCGGCAGCTCGTCCATGGGCAGGTTCGTCTCCAGGCCGGCCAGCGTCTTGAAGAGGCGCAGGACCTTGATGTGCGTATGGCGGTTGGTGTACTTCAGCGCCAGGGCGTGGATGACCTGCTGCTGGCGTGCGGCCCGCGCGTAGTCGCTGTCGTAGTGGCGGGCCCGCGCGAAGTGCAGCGCGGTGATCCCGTCCAGGTGGACGCGGCCGGGCGCCATGTTGATCCCCCAGCGCGGCTCGTAGACGTACGTCTTCACGTTCACGCTGATGCCGCCGACGGCGTCCACCAGGTCCACGAAGTCGTCCATGTTGACCTTGACGTAGTACTTGATCTTGATGTGCAGGAGGTCGGCGATCGCCTGGCGCAGCACGTCGATCCCGTACGAGTTGGCGATGGCGTTCACCTTGCCGGTCCACAGCTGGCCGTTGGGCAGCGGGATGTTCACCGTGTCGCGCGGCAGGCTCACCATCGCGACCCGCTTCTGCCCGGGGCTGACGCTGACCACCATCATCGCGTCGGTGTTGTCGCCGATGTAGCCGCGCGCCCGCCGTGCGGCGCTCACGTCCTCGCCCACGACGAGGACCGTGAACCGATGGTCCAGCAGGTCGGCGTCCAGCGGGTTGGGGGTGGGCGTCGGCACGGCGCTTGGCGTCGGCACCGCGCTCGCTGTCGGCGTCGGCTCGAGCGTGGCGGCCGCGGCCTGGGTCGGGGTCGGCGTCGGGGACTGTCCACAGGCGGCTGCCAGCAGCGCCACCAGGCTGACGGCCAGGACCACGAGGTTTCGGCGGCGGAAGCCGATTGGCGGGCGCGCCGAACCGGCCGTGCCCACGGGTCGCTCGGGATGCATCGGCGCGCATGATAGCGGCATGCAGTCGCGCGACGTCACCATCCGCACCGGCGGCTCACGCGGCCTCTTCGACTTGACCGATGCCTGCGCCGCCTTCGTCGCGGAGGCCGCCGACGGCGGGGACGGCCTGCTCACGGTCTTCGTCCCCCACGCCACGGCCGGCGTGGTCGTCATGGAGCTGCACGCCGGATCCGAGGAGGATCTCTTCACCACGCTGGACCGGCTGCTCCCGCGCGATGACCGCTGGCGCCATCGCCACGGGTCGCCCGGGCACGGCGCCGATCACGTGCTGCCACTGCTGGTGCCGCCATCCGTCAGCGTTCCGGTGCTGAACGGCCGCCTGGCGCTGGGGACCTGGCAATCCGTCGCCCTGGTCGACCCCAACCCGGACAACGACGTCCGGAGGGTCAGCCTCAGCTTCCTGCCCGGCTGACCGCCAGTCGCTCGACCTGCTGCCGCGCCTCGGCGGGGTCGCTCGTCGGCCGATCACACGCGTAACCACGGCAGACGTACGCGGTCGCTTTCCCGTCGCGCGCCTCCTTGGAGGCGAACAGCGGCCAGCCCTCGATCGGCTCGGCCAGCGGCGCGATCACCAGGTCCGGCGCGTACGGCTGCGCCACCGCTCGGCGCAACGCGACGGCCTGTGGATCATCCGGGTCGCCCGCGACGACGACGTCGATCGGCTCGGCCAGTGACCGCTCCGCCGCGCACAGGAAGCGGCCGAACGCCGACGGCTGGCGGTCCAGCACCGGTTGCACGGCGCGCAGAATGCTGCGCGCGCGACGGTCGTAGTCCGCCTCGCCGGTGAGCAGCGCCAGTCGCAGCATGACGTCGGCCGCCACCGCGTTCGCGGACGGCGTGGCGTTGTCCAGCAGCGAGCGCGGGCGGGCCACGGCCCGATCGTGCTCGTCGGCGGTGTCGAACAGCGTTCCTGATTCTTCGTCCCAGAAGTCGGCCACCAGGCGGTCCACCAGCCGCCGCGCCAGGTCCAGGTCCGACCAGTCGCCGAGCGCGGCGTACGACGCCAGGAGCCCATCGGCCAGGTTGGCGTAGTCCTCGGCGAAGCCCGGCGTGTGCGATCGGCCCCCACGGGCGGTGCGCCAGACGCGGTCGTCCTCGCGCAGCAGGTGCCCGCGGATGAAGCGGACGAGGTCTCGCGTCGCTGACACGTGCTCCGGTTCGCCGAGCACCAGCGCCACGCTCGCGATCGCCCGCAGCGCCATGCCGTTCCAGCTGGCCAGCTGCTTGTCGTCGCGCCCCGGCCGCACGCGCTGCTCGCGTGCGCTCAGCAGTGCCAGCCGAGCCCGCTCGAGCACGTCATCCGCGGCCGTTGGGCCGGCGACGTGGAGGATCGTCTTGCCCTCCCAGTTGCCCGCCGGCGTCACGTCCCAGTAGGCGCAGACCGCGGCAACGTCGTCAGGCTCCAGGCCCGCTGCGGCCAGCACGCGCACGACCTCGTCGTGCGACCAGACGTAGAAGCGTCCCTCTTCGCCCTCGCTGTCCGCGTCGAGGGCGGAGGCCAGGCCGCCGTCATCGGTCCGCAGCTCGCGGAGCATGAAATCCACTGTGGAGCGCGCGACCGCCGCATAGCGCTGCTCCCCGGTGGCGCGATACGCCTCAAGGTAGGCATGCGCCAGCTGCGCGTTGTCGTACAGCATCTTCTCGAAATGCGGCGCGAGCCAGCGCGCGTCGGTCGAGTACCGCGCGAAGCCGCCGGCGAGCTGGTCGTGGATGCCGCCATTGGCCATGCGGTCGAGCGTGACCGTGACCATGCGCAGGAGCGACTCGTCGCCGGATAGCCGCCATCGGCGCAGGAGGAACTCCAGGGTCATCGGCGCCGGGAACTTCGGCGCGCCGCCGAATCCGCCGTGAGTGGAGTCAAAGGTCTGCCCGATGCGGACCGCGGCCAGCTCCAGCTGTGCGGCCTGCACGTCGGTCGCGCCAGGTCGCGCGGAAAGCTGCGACTGGAGGTGTGCCGCCAGCTGGCTCCCCTGCTGCTCGACGTCGTCCCGCCGGTTGCGATACGCGTCGCTGATCGCCTCGAGCACCCGCCGGAAGGCCGGCAGGCCGTGGCGGTCATCGGGCGGGAAGTAGGTGCCACCGAAGAACGGGCGGAGGTCCGGGGTGAGGAAGACGCTCATCGGCCACCCACCGCCGCCGGTCATGGCCTGGACGGCTGCCATGTAGACGTCGTCCAGGTCCGGCCGCTCCTCGCGGTCCACCTTGATCGCCACGAAATCGCGGTTGAGCTGCGCGGCCGTCTCGGGGTCCTCGAACGACTCCCGCTCCATGACGTGGCACCAGTGGCAGGCGGAGTAGCCGATGGAGAGAAAGATCGGCCGGTCCAGCTCCTTCGCCCGATTCAGCGCCTCAGGCCCCCACGGATACCAGTCGACGGGGTTATGGGCGTGCTGCAGGAGATAGGGGCTGGTCTCGCCCGCGAGCCGATTGGTCACACGCTGAGTGTGTCACCTCGACCGGCCCGACGGGACGAGCCCGGGATTCCTACTGTGCTCCCTGAAGGTCTGTGATGCTCAGGTTCCCTGGGGAGTTCGCGCCCAGGCACGGCGCGACCGGTATCGTTGGTGCACTGGCGGATTCGTCCACTGTCATCCAGTCCGGGATGTTGCCGAACCGGACCTGCAACGAGAGCGGATCAGCTGGGGTGTCTCCGCAGAAGTTGCTCCATGCGACCCCGAGTGAAAACACGTCGCCATGCCGCAGTAGCTTGTTCGGAAGCAGCATCCCCAGCGATGTCGACGAAACGACGATTGCGCCATTCGCATCCGTAATTCGTGCCGATACGTTCTTGGAAATGAGGCACGCCGAAGCTCCGTCCTTCAAAGCAACGCTTACGACGGTGCCTCGGGACCCGGCAGCGCCTCCCCATGGTTCTGCGGCAAATGTCACGTCGCCTGCGGAGCAGGCCACTTGCTCGGCGGAACTGGCGCTCGCAGTGGGCTCGGAGGAACCGGCGCCACCCACGTTCGAGCCGTTCGAGCCAAATCCGCGAATCGCGGCGGCGGTGATACCCACCACCAGGACGCCGGCTGCTACGGCGGGGATCAGAACAGCCGCGCGCATCAGGGGCGACGGGCGGCGCGCAGGCACCTCGTCGGGAGAGGTGGGAAGACGAGTGGGCACGTAGCCCTGCTCGCGGGGGCCAGCCTGGGTACGCAGCTGGCGCTCGAGATCGTTGTCATTCATCGGGCGTTCTCCTCGCCGAGCTGGGCGCGAAGGGCGTCGAGCGCTCGGCTGACATGGCTGCGCGCCGAGGGAGCGGCGATCCCCAGGATCCTTCCGATCTCCTCGAACGGCAGGTCGGCGCGGTAGCGGAGGTAGACGGCCAGTCGCTGGCGCTCGGGGAGCGTCTCGACGGCCTGCCAGACGGCCATGCGATCGGCCTGGTCGTAGGCGGATGAGCGGGCAGGCTGTGAGCCGATGCGCTCGGCCAGCGCGCGCACGCGCCGGCGAAACCGGTGCTTGTCCATGGCCAGGCGATAGAGCGTGCGGAACGCCCAGGCGTCCGGGCGCTCGATCTCCTTGCCGTCGCGCAATGCCGACCAGAGGCGGAGCAGCGTCTCCTGGACGGCGTCATCGGCTTCTTCGGGCGCGAGGTTCAGGTGGCGGGCCAGCCCCCAGAGCTCCGCGCCGCGATCGGCCTGCAGGCTGACGACCGTGGCCCGCAGGGCATCGGCCCCGATGCCTGATTCCCGTGCCAGGTCGATGGGTGGATCCATGGCGCCTGTGATCATGGCCCTCCGACGCGGGGAGGGAGTGGAACGTTGAGATGACGCCGAATTCCTGTCAGATCGTCATCCCATGAATCTAAGGTGGCGTGCAGCGGCAATGTGGCGCCCGGAGCGCCGATTCCACGCTCGGCGCGTCGAACTGGAAGGCCCGAATGGGCCGATGAGCCCACCTACCGTTCTCCCGGTGCACATCTGAGAGGACATGGCCGATGGCGCCGCTTCAAGCCGCACCGGGCGACGATCTGAGGTGAACCGCCGCGCTCGCCGCACTCACACGGGCTGTTCGCTGATCGGCTGCTCGGATGCGAACTGCTCGGCGTAGAGTCGGGCGTAGAGGCCCTCGTGGCGGATCAGCTCGTCATGCGTGCCGCGCTCCACGATGCGGCCACGGTCGTAGACCAGGATCAGATCGGCCTTCAGGATGGTGGAGAGGCGGTGCGCAATGGCGATGGTGGTGCGGCCCTCCATCAGCCGATTCAGCGCGGCCTGGATCAGCCGCTCGGAGACGGTGTCCAGCGCGGAGGTGGCCTCGTCCAGGATGAGCACCCGCGGGTCCTTCAACAGGACGCGGGCGATGGCGACGCGCTGCTTCTCGCCGCCGGACAGCTTGTAGCCGCGCTCGCCGACGATCGTGTCGTAGCCCTCGGGCAGCTCCAGGATGCGGTCGTGGATCGCCGCCGCGCGGGCGGCGGCCTCGATCTCCTCCATCGAGGCATCGGGCCGGGCGTAGCGCAGGTTTTCGAGCACCGAGTTGTGGAACAGGTACGTCTCCTGCGTGACCACGCCGATCTCGCGGCCCAGCGACTCCAGCGCGATGCGGCGCACGTCCAGCCCGTCGATGAGCACGGCGCCCTGGTCGACGTCGTAGAGCCGCGGAATCAGGTAGGTCGTGGTCGTCTTGCCGGAGCCGGACGGGCCGACCAGCGCCACCAGCTGGCCGGGCCGCGCCTCGAAGTCGATCTCCTCCAGCCCGAAGGGCCGCACCGGCAGGCGAACCGCCCGGCCGGCGGCCTCGGCCTCATCGGCCTCCGCCTGCGCCGCCAGCTGCAGGGCCGTTCGGGGATAGCGGAAGGAGACATGGTCGAAGCGGACGTCGCCGTGCATGGCGGTTGGGTCGAGCGTGACGGCGTCCGGCGCGTCGCGGATCTCCTGCTCCATCTCCAGGTACTCGAAGATGCGATCGAACAGGGCCAGCGCCCCCTGGATCTCGACCTGGACGTTCAGCAGTTGGCCCAGCGGGAAGAAGAGGCGGCTCTGGAGCGTGGTGAAGGCCACGATGGTGCCCACGCTGACGTTCGTGTCGCCGCCGATGATCAGCGAGCCAGCCAGCAGGTAGACGAAGGCCGGGGCGATGCTGAAGAAGGTGCCGATCATGGCAAAGAACCAGCGGCCCACCATCTGCTGCCGGATCTGCAGGTCGCCCAGCCGCCGCGACTCCTTGGCGAAGCGGGCAACCGAGGCCCGCTGCTGGCCGAAGGTCTTGGACAGGAGGATTCCGGAGACCGACAGCGACTCCTCGGTGATGGCACTGACCTCGGCCAGGGAGCGCTGGGTCAGGGTGCTGACCTCGCGCCGGACGCGGCCCACCCGGTACGTGATGTAGGCGAACACCGGGAGCATGCCCAGCGACAGGATCGTCAGCCGCCAGTCCAGGATGATCATGGCGATCACGGTGGTCGCCACCGTGGCGAAGTTGGAGAGCAGGGACGCGGCGGTATCGGTCACGACCGACTGCACCCCGTTCACGTCGTTGCCGATGCGGCTCTGGATCTCGCCGGTGCGGGTCTCGGTGAAGAAGCGCAGCGGCATCCATTGCAGATGCGTGTAGAGGGCCAGCCGCAGGTCGTCCATCACCCGCTGTCCGACCACGTTCGAGAGGTACGACTGCCAGACGCCGATGCCGGACGACACGAACGGCAGCACGATCATCAGCGCGACCTGCAGGTAGAGGAGCCCCAGGTCCTTGGGGCCGAGCAGGTTGTCGATGATCAGCTTCAGCAGGATGGGGTTGACGACGCCGATGGTGACGCTGACCAGGATCAGCCCCGCGATCAGCAGCAGCCGGCTGCGGTACGGCCTGAAGAAGCCGACGATCAGCCGCAGCGTCCGCGGGCCGCTCCCCGGGCGCGCGGTCAGGTCCGGCTCCGGCCCACCGCCCCAGGGGCCGCGACCCCGCCCGCCGCGCATCAGCTCAGGTCAATCGAGAGGAACGCCTGGGCCAGTGGCAGACCGACCGGCTCGCCTACCTGGCCGATGCGCTCGCGGAAGCGCGCCTCGACTGCGTCCCAGTCGTCGAACTGGCTGACGTGGCAGCGAATCGCCTCGAGGCCAACGTCGAAGGTGTCGGC
>DASSNX010000126.1:0-10541 GCA_035701185.1 Candidatus Limnocylindria bacterium | reverse complement strand
TCATGAAAGCCGATAACACCCGAAGCCGGTGGGCCAACCGCAAGGAGGCAGCCGTCGAAGGTGGGATTGGTGATTGGGACGAAGTCGTAACAAGGTAGCCGTACCGGAAGGTGCGGCTGGATCACCTCCTTTCTAGGGAGTGCCCGGTCAGCCGGTTCGCCGGAGGACCGAACCTTCCAGGTCGATCGACCGATCAGTCAGCGTCCATCCGCGAGGGGATGGACACCCGCGCAAGCGGGGATCGGATCGTCCTCGCCATCGAGACCTGAATCCCGCCGGCTACGCGGGTTCCTGTCACTCTTCACTTGTCGAGCCACGTCTGAGCCGTCCCGCCGGGGCGGCTCTTCGTTCGTCCGGCGCCCGTCGCGCGTGGTTGCGCCGGCCCGAAGCGCCGGGGTACGATGCCGGCCCCGAGGGGCGTTTAGCTCAGCTGGTTAGAGCACTGCCCTGATAAGGCAGAGGTCTCTGGTTCGAGTCCAGAAACGCCCACCACCTCACCCCTCGAGCAGCCGCCGGAGCGCGTCCATGGCAGAACCGCAGCCACCGGAGGCCGATGCGGCCGAGCGCCCGACCGGGCCGCTGGCCGAACCCAACGAGGGCCGCGAGCTTCACGCTGCGATCGACGGCGTGGTCTATGCCCGTCAACCGGTGCGCACGCACCTGGTCACCGCCGCCGATGACGCCGTGGACGTCGTCCGCCGCTATGCGACCGGCCTGGGTCCTGATGTCGCCCTGGTCGCCGTCAGCGAGCGGATGGTGGCCATCACCGAGGGCCGTTCGCACCGCATGGTCGACATCCGGCCGGGCCGCCTGGCCAGGCTGCTGGTGCGGTTCGTCACGCGGCCCGGCTACGGCATCGGCCTTGGCACGGCCGAGACCATGCAGCTGGCCATCGACGAGGTAGGCGCGCCGCGCATCCTGCTCGCCGCGGCGGTGAGCGCCATCACCAAGCCGTTCGGCGTGCACGGCCTCTTCTACCGAATCGCCGGGCCGCAGGCGGCGGCCATCGACGGGCCGACCAGCTACACCATCCCGCCCTACAACGAGGCCGCGACGCTCGGGCCCAAGGACCCGGACGCCGCCGCCCGCCGCCTGGCCGCGGCGCTCGACCGCCCCGTGGCGGTGATCGACGCCAACGATGCGGGCTGCAACGTCCTGGGCGCCAGCCCCGGCCTCGACCGCCAGCTGGTGCGCCGCCTTTTCGCCGACAACCCGCTCGGGCAGGCGCGCGAGCAGACGCCGATCGCCATCGTCCGCCGGGTGGCCTGGCCCGCCGACCAGCCGCTCCCGCCGGAGCCGAGGCGACGGCTCACGCCTCCGTAGGAGGCATCGGGCGCATGCGCCTCGACTGGCCCCTGGACCCCCTGCCGATCATCGCGGCGCTCGCGGCGGCCGGCGCCTATCTGCTGGCGTGGCGCGTGGTCAATGCGCGGCACCCGGCCAGCCCAATGCGGACCTGGCGGCTGGCCGCGTGGCTGGGCGGGCTGTTCGCGATCCTCGTGGCCCTGGACTCGCCGATCGACTCGCTTGCCGAGCAGCTGCTCGCCGTGCACATGGTCCAGCACCTGTTGCTGACGATGGTCGCGCCGCCACTGCTCGCCATGGGCGCCCCGGTCCTGCTGCTGCTGCGGATCAGCCGGCCGGGCCTGCGCGCGGGCGTGATCCTGCCGCTCCTCCATTCGCGACTGCTGCGCGTGGCCGGCTCGCCGCTCACCGGGTGGCTGCTCTTCACGGTGGTGATGTGGGTGGCGCACTTCACGCCGCTGTTCGAGGCGGCGCTCGAGGATGAGCGCATTCACGTCCTCGAGCACGCGACCTTCCTGTTGAGTGGCTGCCTCTTCTGGTGGCCGCTGGTCGGCGCCGACCCGATGCCCGGCAGGCTGCGCTTCGGGCCGCGACTCGTGTACGCGCTGGCGCAGATGCCCGTCATGGCGGCAGTGGGTCTGGTCATCTACTTCGCGCCCACTGTCCTGTACTCGCATTACCGCGTCACGGCGCCGGCAGTCGGCCTCGATCCGCTGGTCGACCAGCAGATCGGCGGGCTGCTGATGTGGGCCGTGGGCGACGTCGTCATGCTCGGGGCGATCGCACTGCTGGTCGCCGGCTGGATGCGGGCGGACGCACGCCGCACCGAACGGCAGCTCTCGCCGCTGGCAGCCGATGCTCCGACGACGAAGCGGCGCGTCGACTAGAGGACGTACAGCGTCGAGAAGAGGAACAGCCAGACGACGTCGACGAAGTGCCAGTAGTAGCTGGCCGCCTCGACCGCCGTGTGCCGGGCCGGGGTGACCAGGCCGACCCGGGCCCGATTCGTCACGATGGCGATGAAGGCCAGCCCGGCAAGGACGTGGAAGCCGTGGAAGCCGGTCAGCGTGTAGAAGATCGATCCGAAGGTGCCGTCGCGCAGGCCGAAGCCGTTGTTGGCGTATTCGTAGCCCTGGATCGACAGGAAGGCCAGGCCCAGCACGATGGTCGCACCGAGCCAGCGCAGGAGGTGACGGCCACCGCCACGCTGCACCGCCCGGACGGCCAGCTGCATGGTGACGCTGCTCGAGAGCAGCAACAGCGTATTGATGCCGGGCAGCAGGATCTCGGGCCGCTCGCCACCGAAGCTCTCCGGCGGCCACGAGCCACTGTCGGCGCGAATGACGAAATACGCCGCGAACAGGGCGGCGAAGAGCATCACCTCGGAGGCGATACCCAGCTTGACGCCGAACAGCATGTTGCCGCTTTCCGCGGCGTGGTCGCCGGCGGCCGCTCCCATGTCGTGGCGTGCGGTTGCTTCGGCGCTCATGGCTGTGGATGCCCCGGAGCCGGGGCCGCGACCGTCCCCGGCGACGCGGGAATCGGCGGCGAGCCGTAGCGATACGGCGTGCCGGTCACGACCGGGATGTGCTCGAAGTTCTCGATCGGCGGCGGCGAGGAGGTCTGCCATTCGAGCGTCTGGGCGTTCCACGGATTGGCCTCGGCCCGCGGGCCGTGCTGCCAGGAGCGAACCATGTTGTAGAGGAAGACCGCCACCGACAGCGCGATGTTGAACGCCATCAGGCTGACGAACAGGTTCACCGGGCCGAGCTCCGGCGGGTAGTCGGCCACTCGGCGGCGCATGCCCTCGATGCCCAGCCAGAACATCGGCAGGAAGGCAAGGTTGAACGCGATGGTGAACCACCAGAAGTGGATCTTGCCCAGCCGCTCGTCGTACATCCGGCCGGTGATCTTCGGGAACCAGTAGTAGGTGCCGGCGAAGAGGCCGTAGATCGTGGCGCCGATGATCGTGTAGTGGAAGTGCGCCACCACGAAGAACGTGTCGCTGAGCACGATGTCGGTCGGCACATCGGCCAGGTACACGCCGGTGATGCCGCCGATGAGGAATGCCCACAGGAAGCCGAACACCCAGAGCATCGGCGTCTTGAAGCGGATGCGGCCCATCCAGATCGTGCCGAGCGCGGTCAGGAAGACCACCCCGGTCGGGACCGAGATCAGCTCGGTGGTGAGCATGATCGGGATGTGGAAGAAGGTCGCCATGCCGCTGACGAACATGTGGTGCGCCCAGACCATGAAGCTCAGCACGCCGATCATCACGAAGGCCAGTACGGCCAGCGGGTAGGCGAACAGCGGCTTGCGGGCGAAGACGGGCACGATCTCGAGGACGGCGCCCAGTCCCGGCACGGCCATGATGTAGACCGCCGGGTGCGAGTAGAACCAGAACAGGTGCTGGAAGAGGATCACGTCGCCGCCGCGCGTCGCGCGGAAGAACGAGGTCCCGAGCACGCGGTCGAAGAGCAGCATCGTGAAGGCGCCGGCCACCACCGACGTGGCGATCAGCCCCAGCGTGGCCGTCACGGTCAGCGCCCAGACCAGGATCGGCATTCGCATCAGCGACATGCCGGGCGCTCGCATCCGGAAGACGGTTGTCAGGAAGTTGATCGAGGACAGGATCGAGGAGAAGCCGACCGTCACGAAGGCCATGATGTAGGCCTGCTGGCCGAGATTCGCCTGCTGGCTCAGCGGTGGGTAGGCGGTCCAGCCGGAGTCGAAGCCACCGAGCAGCGGGTTGATCGCGACGAGCAGCACCGCCAGCGGCAGCATCCAGTAGCTCAACGCGTTGGCCTTCGGGAACGCCATGTCCCGCGCGCCGACCATGATCGGGACGAGGTAGTTGCCCAGGCCGCCGATGATCGACACCAGCGCGACGGTGATCATCATCGCGCCGTGGGTGCTCATGATCGTGTTGTAGACCTCCTTGTCGAAGGCCAGGCCGGGCTGCGCCAGCTCGAAGCGCATGAGCATCGCCGCGCTGCCGGCGGTCACGAACAGCGCGAAGGCGGTCACCAGGTACTGGACGCCGATGACCTTGTGGTCCGTCGTGAACCGGAAGTAACGCCGCCAGTCTCCGGCCGTTCCGTGCCAGGCATGCTCCTCTTCGGCGTCGATCGGGCGAGCGGTCGCCCAGGTCAGCCAGAAGCGGAAGGCGCCGATGCCGAGCAGGAACCCGAACAGGGCGAAGAGGTAGCCGAGTCCCAGGATCTGGCCGGGCTCGGCCTTGATGCCGATCGCGCCTGCCGCCAGCAATCCACCGGCGCCAACGGCACCACCCAGGACTGCACCGGCGACAGCGCGCGTCAATCCCGGACGGACCATCATTGCGCGTGCTCCTGCTTCGGGAGGGAGTTCAACCAGGCATCGAGCGCGGCTTGGTCCTCGACGACGAACGTCATGATCATGTCGGTGTGACCGAACCCACATAGCTCGGAGCACCGGCCGCCGTAGGTGCCGGCGACGGTTGGAGTGGTGTAGGCCTCCGTTGTTCGACCCGGCACGACGTCCTGCTTCACGCCCAGTGCAGGAAGCCACATCGAGTGAATGACGTCATCCGATTGGAACGTCAGGTGCACTCGACGGTTGATCGGAACGTGCAGCTCCTTCGATTCGCCGCCGTTTGCGTAATGGAACTCCCACGCCCATTGCTTGGCATGGACCTCGACCTCGAAATCCGAGGCTTGCGCCCCGCGGATCTCGACCAGGCCGACGGTGCCGTAGACGAAGAGCCCGATGACCATGATGAAGGTCACGATCAGCCACCCGGCCTGGAGGGTGACGTGGCCGTGCAGCGGCGGGCCGTCTCCCTCATCACCGTCGCCGGCCCGGAATCGCCAGGCCGAGTAGGTCATGCCCACCACGACCAGCCACAGGACCGGCATGGATACGACCGTCAGGACGGTGAACGTCCGGTCCTCGATCGCCGCCTCGTGCGAGGCGACCTCCGGCATGGCGCTGATGCCCGCGACGAGCGCCATGCTCACCGCGGACAGCACCGCCCAGGCGGCAACCGCGATCAGGAGGTGGCGGCGCGCGGACATCAGCGACGGACGCTCAGTGATCGACGCTCAGCTGACCGTGAAGTCCGTGTGCATGCCCTTCTGGTAATGCAGCAGGTCCTGGTCGTGGATGTTGCAGAAGATCACGTAATGACCGGGCTGCAGGTCGAGCGTGATCGACTGATCAGAACTGCCCGCGGGGACCTTCTCGATCTCGCTCGGATCGCCGACCTCGCTCAGCTGCGGGTCATCCTCGACGACCTCGCCATCGGCGTTCGTCGGCAGTGAATCGGCCTGGAGGTCGGTCTTGCGGATGACGAACTCGTGCTCCTTGTCGCCGTCGTTCGTCACGTTGATCGTGATCTTGCCGGCCTTGAAATTGGAGCTGGCCAGGCTGATCGACCACTCCTTCTCGGTTGCAGTCACGGTCTGCGGCCCGTTGCCACCGGTCCCGCCGGAACAGGCCACCGTCAGACCCGCGATCGCAATCAGGGCGGTGGCCCTGCGAAGCATGGTGGACACGCTCTCCTCCTCGCTGGGCGGAACCGGATCCGGGCATGAAGCTGCTCGCGACTCACGCCCCGCCAGGCGCGAGGATGGCTGGGGAGTTGCCGCCGTTCCTATACTCCGAACGAGCCATTTCTGGGAGTCCGCTTTGACCACGCCGTCAGCCGCGTCTTCCGCCGCCGTCGAGGCTGCCGGCTCCACGCTGAGCGCCGAATCCGTCATCGCCCCCATCCCGCAGCCAGGCGGCCACGTGCGCAGCGCGCTGCGGGTGCTCCGCCGCCCGCGGCTGTTGCAGACCAGTCTGGACGTGGCCGCGGTCGTGTTCATCGCCATGGCCTTCTGGACGACCAGCATCAGCGCCGAGTTCATGTTCCATTGCGTGTTCGTGGTGCTTGTCCTGAACGCCTTCCTGTTCGGGCTGCGCGGCACCTTGATTCGCATCGGGCTGGTGTCGCTGCCGCTGCTCATCCGGGCGGACGCGGCCGATCTGGGCATGGTCCTGCCGCCGCTGGAGCTCACCGAGTGGCCACTGATGTTCGTGATCGCCGTGCTGGTGGCGTGGATGGCGGATCTGCGAGCCGCCACCTCGCGGCGCTACGCCGGCCTCTTCCGGCTCGCCAGCGAGCGGCTGCTGACCGTGGTGGAGGACGAGCGGCGGCGCGTCGGCGGGGAGCTCCACGACGGCGTGGGGCAGGTGCTCACCGCGCTGACGCTGACCCTCGACGCGGCCGCCGAGGAGGCCGATGTGGCTGGCACCCATCGGCGCCTGGAGCGCGCACGTCGCCTGGCCGACACCGCCCTGGCCGACACCCGCGACCTGTCCCATCGCCTGCGACCGGCCCGGCTCGAGGAGCGGGGACTGGTGGGCGCGGTGGCTGACCTGGCGGCGGAGTCCGAGTTCGAGATCGGCCTGGCCATCGCGGCCGACGCGCACGACCCGGGCCTCAGCGCGACCGCCACGATCGAGGTATTCCGCATCATCCAGGAGGCCCTCGCCAATGCCGCGCGCCACAGCGGGGTCGCGCGAGCCGAGGTATCCATCCAGCGCGAGGGCGGCAGCCTCCTGGTTGACGTGGTCGACACCGGCGCCGGCTTCGACGTGGCGGCGGTGGCCGATTCCGGCATCGGCCTGGCCGGCATGGAGGAACGCGCCCGGTTGCTCGGCGGGGAGCTGGCGATCACGACCAGCCCCGGCGCCGGCACGACGGTTCACCTGTCCGTGCCGCTTGGCGAGCCCGCGGCCGCCGGGGTGGACTGACCGGTGCCCGGACGCATCAAGGTCGGCGTCGTCGACGACCACGGCCTCGTCCGCGAGGGCCTGCGCCTGATCCTCGACGGCCAGCCCGACATCGAGGTCGTGGGTGAGGCCGCCGATGCGGCGGGTGCGTTCGCCGTCGCCGCGACGCACGCGCCGGACATCATGCTCGTCGACCTCACCCTGGACGGAGCCGATGGTGTGGCGCTGCTTCGCGACCTGCACGCCAAGCACCCCCGTATGCGCGTCATCGTGGTCACCATGCACCAGCACGCCGAGACGGTCCGCCAGGCCTTCCTCGCCGGCGCTGCCGGCTACATCGTCAAGGGTGCGGCCGCCGCGGACCTGCTCACTGCCGTCCGGGCAGTGGCGCGCAACCAGCACTACGTCCACCCGGTCGTTGCGTCGGTCGTGGTCGTCGATTCGCTGCGCTGGCTTCGGCAGTCGGAGGGCCTGACGCCGCGGGAGTGGGAGGTGCTGCGCCTGGTCACGTCGGGGCGCACGGCGGTCGAGGCCGGGCGCGCCCTGGGCATCAGCGCGCACACCGTGCGTCGCCACCTGGCCAACATGGCGACCAAGATCGGCGTCCATGGACGCGTCGCCCTGACCCGCTACGCGGTCGAGCATCACCTGGTCCAGGAAGAGGCATGACGGCTGGTCCGGCACCGGACCATCGACCGCTGCATCGGCGAGCTGTCAGCCGACGGGATGGAGCACCTGCGCTCCATCCTGGGTGCCGCGCTACTTGCGAACCGGTAGCGCCTTCAGCGCCGCCTCCAGCTCGCCGCGGGTGACCATCGTGTCCCACGAGTCCAGGATCTTGCCGTCGCCGCCGATGAGGTAGACCCATGGCTCCCGCAGGTCGCCGCTCGGCGTCTGCAGCCAGTCGCGCACGGTGTCGTTGAGCTGGTTGGCCTGGAAGTCGCGATAGATCTCCACGTGGATGAAGGCGGCACGATTCGCGTACGTGCGGCTCAGCGCGGAGACGAGGTCGGTGATCGGGCCGCAGAACTGGCTGACGCAGTAGACCGGTGTCGCGAAGACGACCAGGGCGGGCTCGTGCGCCCGCAACGCATCGGCAATCGAGACGTGGTGCAGCTCCGGATCAGGGATGTGGCCCTCGGTCGCCGCGCGTGAGTCGATTGCCGCCGGCGGGACGTCGGGGGTGCCGATCACCGGGTTGTCGCTGGCCAGGGCCCGGTCGCCGGGCAGCCGGAGCGTCGGCTCCGCAAGCACCTGGAAGGCGGCATCGGCGCTGAACAGCGTGCCGTCCTCCATCCGACCGCTGCTGGTGACCTGCCAGAAGCCGGCTGCCGGAAAGGTGATCGGCTCGATGCCGTACAGGCCCCGCCCGTCGGCAGGCTCGGTCAGGGTCGGCTCCTTGTCGCCGCCGCTCGGCGTGCCCGGGATGGGCAGGAACTTCGCCGATGTCGTCGCGACACCGATGCCGGGTGGCGGCGACGCCTTCCCATCACCCAGGAAGGCGAAGCGCATCTGGACCGTCCCGAAGCTGAGCCAGCGGTTGTCGGCCGAGAGGAGGGCCACGATGAGCCGCCCCGGATGGTCGGCCACCAGCTGGAAGCTCGCCACCTCGGCCACGATGCCGCCCTCGCCCGGTGAGCCGCCGCCGCTCGAGGTCGGGCTCCCGACCGGCGGGCTGCTACATGCCGAGAGGAGGATCGCCAGGACGACCGCCGCGCTGGTCAGCCGCATGGCGGTGGGGCCTGGCCGATGGCGCGGAGGGCCGCATCGGCCTTGGCGGACAGGTCCTGCAGGTCAGCGGTGAGCGTCTTCTGGGTGGCGATGGTCGCGAAGTCCCCCTCGACGCGCTGCATCGACTCCAGGACCCCCGCCGCGACGCTCCGCTCCAGCCCGGGCGCGGCGGCCAGGCTGTGCAATGCGGCGTGGGCCGTGTTGACGAACGCGCGCTGCGCCGCGGCCGTGTCGGGCAGGGCGGCGAGGGCAAGGCACAGCCCCGACGATGCCGCCGTGAGGTCGCCGGCGGAGCTCAGGGCCGTGGCGGTGGGGCTCGACGGCGTGCCGCATCCCGCTGCCAGGAGGACCACGGCCACGGCGACGAGCACGGTTCGCTGGGGGGGAGCCATGGCTCGCCAGTCTAGCCGCGATGGATTCAAGCCTCGCATCGGCCGAATCCGGGCGCTGGGAGGTGGGGCTAGAATGACGGGCCGGTCGGGGATGTAGCTCAGCTGGGAGAGCACCTCCTTTGCAAGGAGGGGGTCAGGGGTTCGAGTCCCCTCATCTCCACCACGTTGCCTTCCGAGCCGGGGAGGGCCGAATGAGCAACCCGAGCGCCGAGTACGCGGTGACCATCGCCCGCCCGGTTGATGCGGTGTTCGCCTACGTGGCCGACGGCGAGAACTGTCCGGCCTGGCGCCCGGGGGTGCTCGACATCAAGCGGATCAGCGGCGACGGCCTGGGCGCGCGCTACGCGCAGGGCGTCCGCGGACCGATGGGCCGGCGCATCGCGGCGGACTACGAGATCACCGCCTTCGAACCGAACCGCCGCATCGAGTTTCAGACGACGACCGGTCCTGCTCGGCCGCATGGTCGATACCTGTTCGAGGCCGACAACGGCGGGACGCGGCTGTCGTTCGCCCTGCACGCTACGCTGACCGGGATCAGCGGGTTGCTGATGGGCGGCGCGGTGCAGCGCACCATGAACGACGAGGTTCGGACCCTGGACAACCTCAAACGCGTCCTGGAAACACCCGCCGGCGACGCTCCGCAAGAGCGCTGATCCGAGCTCGGCGCCGCCTTGACCCGTGCAAAGCCGGGTGATACAGTTACCGGACTCTCGCGAGGTGACCCCTCCAGGTCGGCCTCGCGATCTGTGTGAAAACCCCAGATCGGCAAGGTCCTCGGACCGCTGCGCGTGACCGCGCGTCGCGCTCATCGGTCAGCGGACATTCCGCTGGAAACTTAAAAACCGAAGACTGGAAGCATCGATTTCGTCGAGGAAATTTTCCGACGCGACCGACGTGCGCCGCCAGCCTCGTGCTAGCCGCGTGAACGTTAGGTCAAGCTACTAAGGGCGTTCGGTGGATGCCTTGGCGCCAAGAGCCGATGAAGGACGTGGCAGGCAACGAAATGCTTCGGGGAGCTGCGAGCAAGCGTTATCACCCGGAGATCTCCGAATGGGGAAACCCACCCAGGGTAATGCCTGGGTACGACCGACTGAATCCATAGGTCGGTGCGAGGAAACCGAGGGAACTGAAACATCTAAGTACCTCGAGGAGCAGAGAACATTCCGTGAGTAGTGGCGAGCGAAAGCGGAGAAGCCCAAACCGCGGCTGCGTGACAGGTTGCAGCCGTTTCAGTCGCGGTGTTGTAGGGCCGGCCTGCGTGTGCACTGCACTGCCCGCAGGGAGTTACCAATCGGTTCGCTAGCAGAAGTGGCATGGAAAGGCCAGCCGCAGAGGGTGACAGCCCCGTACGCGAAA
>DASSNX010000125.1:0-11099 GCA_035701185.1 Candidatus Limnocylindria bacterium | reverse complement strand
GAGAAGAGCCAGGTCGGCACGTCGCGCAGGGTCGCCTGGTGGCGCTTCAGGAAGTCGATCCCCTCGCGCATCCAGCGGCCCATGTAGACGGCGCTGCCCAGCACCACGCCCTCCACGCCGGTCAGCTCACGAACCTCGGCGGCGGGGCGCACCTGCACCTCGTCGCCGCGGCTGCGCAGCACCTCGCCGATGGCCTCGGCGATCTCCGCGGTGGAGCCGTGCTTCGAGGCGTAGGCAACCAGGATTCGCTTCATGCCACACCTCCGCCGCTCGTCGTCGCCACCCGCTGCCGGGCAACGGTGGCCGCGGCGCGCTCGCCGATGTCCAGCGCCCAATCCGACGCGCGGGCAAGCTCGCCCGGACGCAGCTCCGGCGTCATCGTCACCAGGAAGCTGCCCTGGGGCCGCAGGACCTCGGCGCCGACCATCTCCAACCGGCGGGCGATCGCATCGGCGGCGGAGCCGGACGCGAAGCGCGGCCAGTTCAGCCGCGTGTCGAACGCCGCCGCCATGACGTCCTCCAGGCAGCACTCCGGCAGGCCGCTGAAGTAGACGTCGACCTCCGGCGTCAGGCCGTGGCCCTCGGTGGGACCGCCGACCAGCACGAGGTCGACATCGGCCGGCGGCACGCCGGCATCGGCCAGGGGCAGGACCTGAACGGTGCCGTAGCGCTCGAGCGCCACGCCAATGGTCTCGGCCACCCGCCGCGTGTTCCCGTGCCGGGTGGCGTACAGAACGAGGCTCTTCATGGGATGCCCACCTCCACGGGGCTCCAGTTGGCGAGCAGGACCAGGTACAGCAGGCCGAGGTCGATGGCCACGCCGAGCAGCAGCCACGGGTGGAAGAAGAGGAGCAGCACCGCCAGCGACGCAACCGCGCCGCTGACCGCCAGCTGCGGCCACCAGGCGTTCGGGACCACCAGGCCGATGGACGCCAGCCCGGCGCCGATCAGCGTGACCAGCGTCAGGATCACCAGCGCGGTGCCCAGCACCCGGACGACCTCGGGGCCGATGCCCAGGCCGGTCACCAGCCACGATTTGGCCATCACGAACGGCCACTCCGGCCCGTCCGCCGTCTTCGGCGGAGCCGGCGACAGGTAGCCGGCATGGATCAGGGCGTGGCCGATCAGGAACAGGCCCAGCACGATGCGCATCACGTCACCTCACCCCTCAGCGGATCGCGGCTGGCTCGCGCGCCGCGTCGCCTGCCGCCAGCTCAGACAGCTCCAGCGCGACCTGCTCGGCCCAGGCCGTGATGGCGGTCCAGTCGCGGAAGTCGCCGTACGGCGCCTTCACCATCCCGACGATCGCCCGCTCCCCGAAGCCCAGGCTCGACCGGTCGAGCGCCCCCGCGAAGACGACATGGCCGCGTGGCGCCAGCAGTGTCTCCAGCTCGGTGATGTCCACGGGCTGGCCGGCCGGCTTTGGCGGCTCGCCCAGCGGCCCGGAGCTGAACAACCAGACCGGCCGCGCGCGCAGCGTTGCCGCGTGCTCGGTGGCGTACGCCTTCGCCTCACGGATCCAGTGGCCGGCGTACACGCCGCTGCCCATCACCACTGCGTCGAACTTGGCGGGATCGTCCGCGTCCTCGGGACGCTGCTCCAGGACCTTGTGACCGGCCTCGGCCAGGATGCCGGCAATGGCGGTACCGATCTCCGCGGTGCTTCCATGCTTGGAGGCAACCGTCACGAGGACTCTCATCTGCGGTCTCCCACGCCCTCTCCGGACCGCCGAGCTCGCGTCGCGCGTACCTGCCCGTCGAGGGGCAGGTCCATGCTCCCGCGGCACCCTCGCAGCGCCACCTGCCGGAAGTCCCGGGCATGCCGGTCACAACGGCCCGTCGTCGGGGCCGCGTCCTAGCTGCCGCGCCGCTCGAGCAGTTCGAGCGAAAGGTCCATGGCCTTGTCCGGCGGAAGCTTGCGCCCGGCCTCGAGGGCGTCGTTGACCTCATCGGCCGATAACGAGTGACGGACCTCGGCCAACGTGTCCTCGCGCATCCGAACGACCCATGGCTCGCTGCCGCCGATGTCTTCGAGGAGGGCGTCAAAGGCGCCAATCAACCGGGCAGCCTCGCGTCGGTGGCCCGTCGCGCTGAGGAAGGTCGCGGCATGGCCAAGGCCGATCATCGTCGGCGTCGGTGCGAGAACCTCGCGCTTGATCCGTAGGCTCTCGGTGATCTCCGTGCGAGCGTCGTCGAAACGGCCATCTTCCAGCGACAGGCCCGAAAGTGCCCCGAGCACCACGGCTTCGAACAGGCGAGCGCCGGCGGCGCGTGACTGCCGCAGAGCATCTTCGTAGAGGGCGCGTGCCTGCGGCAGATCGCCAAGTGCCCAGCTCGCCCAGGCAAGCGACCGGGTCGCCCACATCTCGTGCTCCTGGTCACCCAGTGCGCGGAATCGCTCCAGGCTCTCAACGAACAGGTGCCGGGCGCGCTCCCACTCGCCGCTCTCCGCCAGCGCCGCCGCGAGGCCAGCCGTTGCTTCCGCGACGCCCATCTCATCGCCGACCGCCCGGTACGCACGAATCGCCTCTTCGGAAAGCTCCTGGGCCGCACCTGTTTCGCCGCTGAAGTGAGCCAGCTCCGCGGCACCGTCCAGCGCTCGAGCGCGGGCGGCGGTGGGCGCGGAGTCGAGCGCCAGGACCTGGTCGAGCCGGCGCCGCCCCTCGGCGATGGCGTTCGCATTGGCCCACAGCGTCTCGAGCGCGCCAGCCAGCTGGATCGCCCGCTGGGGGTCGCCACCAGCGACCAGGTGATCCAGCGCTACGCGGTAGTTGTCGAGCTCGACGGCCTGGCGCTGGAGCCACTGACGATCGCCGCCATGTCGTTCTTCCAGCCGCAGGTGGGGAAGCGCAGTCTCGGCGAGGTTGAGGTAGTACGTGGCATGGCGCGCGCGGACGTCGTCGTGCTCCGCGGCGTTCTGGAAGCGCTCGGCGGCATATGCCCGAATCGTCTCCAGCATCTCGAACCGATCTCCGAGGTGGCGGACCAGGCTCTTGTCGACCAGCGACTGCAGCTCGTCCAGCTCTGCGGACGCCACTTCCTCGGCCGCCCCCAGCGTCCAGCCGCCGGCGAACACGCCCAGCCGAACGAACAGGGCCTGCTCATCGGCCCGCAGCAGGTCATGCGACCACTCGATCGTCGCCCGCAGCGTCTGTTGTCGCGGATCGGCATCGCGGCCGCCCTTGAGCAGGTCCAGGCGGGCAGCCAGCCGATCCAGGATCTGGGCCGGCGTGAGCACCGCGGCCCGGGCCGCCGCCAGCTCGATCGCCAGCGGCATGTTGTCGAGTGCGCGGCAAAGGCGGCCAACGGCGTCATCGGCTTCGACACCGGCGCGGAGGCAGAACAGGGCCGCCGCCTCGGCGTCGGAAAGTGGCGGGACCGCGTATTCCACCTCGCCCCTGACTCGCATGCGCTCCCGGCTGGTGACCAGCAGCCGCAGCTTCGGGCACCGCTCCGCCAGCTCGGCGAGCTCCGGCGCCGCCTGAATCACCTGCTCGAGGTTGTCGATGACCAGGAGCATCTCTCGCTCACCGATGTGCGCGGCCAGGCTCTCCTGCGCACCCAACACCTGGCCGATGGTGCCCGCCACGAGCACTGGGTCGGTCACCGGCGCAAGGTCGACCCAGAAGACTCCGGCCTTGAACTCGCCGAGCACCGCGGCCGCGGCCTGGATGGCCAGCCGCGTTTTCCCTGTCCCGCCCGGACCGGTCAGCGTCAGCACCCGACCGCCGTCCTGCAGGAGGGCCGCAACCTCCTCGACCTCCCTCTCGCGACCGAGGAACGAGGACGCCGGGCGCGGCAGGTTCGTGTTCGAGATCGTCTTGAGCGGCGCGAACCGCTCGTCACCGACCTGGTAGATCGCGACCGGCTTGTCGAAGTCCTTGAGCCGATGCTCCCCGAGGTCGCGCAACCCATCGGTGCCGACCGCTGCCGCCGTGGCGCCTGACACCAGCACCTGCCCACCGTGCCCGGCGGCGGCGATGCGCGCGGCAAGATGGATGTCGATGCCGAAGTAGCCCTCGTCGCTGACTTGGGGGTGGCCGGTGTGCAGGCCGATGCGGATGTGGATCGGCCCATCGGAGAACCGGGCCGTCATCTCGCGCGCAGCATCCAGTGCGCCCTCGGCAGTGGGGAAGGCCACGAAAAAGCTGTCGCCCTCGGTCCCGACCTCCACCCCGCCGCGTGGTTGGAACGCGTCCCGCATCACCCGTCGGTGGTCGTTGATGACGCGCATGTACGACTCGGTGCCCAGCGCGTGCAGCAGTTTCGTCGATCCTTCCACGTCACTGAACAGGAAGGTCACGGTGCCGCTGGGAAGGCCTCGCTCCACGGTCCGGATGATGCACCGACCGCGGGGCGCAGTCACCCTCCCTGGCCGGAGGGCCCTCTGCTGCGGCGGAGGCATTGGCTCCGCCATGCGGCGGGCGTACTCTCTGTCGCGCTGCCCGGCCTTTCACTGCATGCAACGGAGGCAACGGTGAAGACCTTGCGTTACGGCCGCGAGATCCGCTGGCTCTTCCAGACGGCGCTGACCATCTTCCTGATAACGATCGGGCTGGGGATGGCGCGCGGGATCGGCCTCATCACCTTCGAGGACCGCAACCAGCTGCTGACGCACCTCCATTCGGGAGCCATCGGCTGGATCACGCTGGGCATCCTGGCCACCGTCCTGTGGCTGTACGGCGGCGAGGCCCCGCGCGACGGTGACGAGCGCTGGGTGAGCTGGACGACCCTGCTGCTGATGGTCGCCGTTCCCGTGTACATCGTGGCCTGGTGGACCGGGAACCTGCCGTTCCGCGCCATCGCGGGCAGTGGGGTCCTGATCGGCATCCTCTCATTCGCGGTCTGGCTGCTCCGGGAAGCGGCCAGCATCGGCTATCGGAACCTGACCACGCCGCAGCTGGGAGCGGTGGTCGGCCTGAGCGCGCTGGTCATCGGCTCCACCCTGGGCGTCCTGCTCCAGATCAGCTACGCCAGCGCCACCGTGCTGCTGCCCGGCCAGGCGGTGGGGGCGCATGCGGAGACCCAGGTAAGCGCCTACCTTGTGCTGGTCGCCATGTCCGTCGCCTACTGGCGCCTCCGTGGCAACGACCGGACGCGCCGCGGCACCTGGATGGTGTGGCTCTTCTTCCTGGGCGGGGCCATCAACGCCGTGTCGCTGCTGGCCAACGCGGTGCAGGGGGCCAGCGCCTTCATCCCGCTGGACATCGCGGCCTTCGTGCTGCTGTTCACGCTGGTCTGGCGCCAGATCCTGAACCCGGGATGGTTCACGGCCGGCTCGGCGCGGCACTACGCCATCGCAGTGCCGTTCGGGCTGGTGTTCCTATTGATCTTCATGAGCCTGATCGTCGGCTTCGCCGTGCTGCAGGTCTGGAAGACCTTCGAGGAGATCCCGCCGAACCTGATCCCGGCCAGCGAGCACCCGCTGTTCGTGGGCATGGTCACCAACACTCTGTTCGGGCTGCTGTTCGACCTGACCCGATCGCGCCGCGACATCTGGCCATGGGCCGACCACGTCGTGTTCTGGGGCATCTCGGTGGCGGTGGCGGCGTTCACGCTGGCCATCCTGCTGAACGCAACAGGAGCGTTTGCCTTCATCACGCCGGTGCTGGGGCTGTCGATCCTGGTCGGCATCGTCACCCACACCATGCGCCTCTGGGGACAGGCCAGGGCAGACTCCCCGGCCGCGGCCATGGCCTGAGCGCCGCGGCGATCCTCGTCGTGCCCCTTGCGCACCGCCGGTGCGTCTGCGCACCGCGGCGACCTTCCGGACTACCCGCTGCCAATGGCGAGACCGACCTCGGCAGAAGGAGGATCTGCTGATGCTCCGTGCATCAATGCGGCGAGCGGCTCTGGCGATCTCCGTCGCCGCGCTCGTCACCAGCCTGACGGCTGGGGCAGTGCTGGCCGGCGAGGTCACCGGCCCACCGGGAACGCCAGACGTTCCGTTTTCAGGCTCGGGCGTTCGGACTGGCGCGTTCTACAACGCCAACTCCATCTGCGCCTTCAACGGGCTCAACGACATGAACCCGGCGCAGGGCCCGATTCACGAAATCACCCAGAATCCGCACAACCAGGGATCGCCGGGTGACGCGGGCCACGGGACATGCCGTGGCGGCACGAACTTCGAGCGAACCCGGTAGCAGGTCATTCCCCGACACTTGCCGTGACGGTGAAAATTGGCTGACCCCGAGCTGAGGAGACCATCCTGTCGGTCGTCTGCCAGCACTGCGGCATCGAGAATCCCGAGCGAGCGCGCTTCTGCCTGAACTGCGCCCAGCCGCTTGCGCGCGAGCCGGAACCCCAGCACGAGGAGCGCAAGCTCGCCACAGTGCTGTTCGCCGATCTCGTGGGCTCCACATCGCTGGCCGACGAGCAGGGCGACCCAGAGCGCACGCGCGTGCTCCTCAACCGCTTCTACGACGCCATGGCCGCGGAGGTGGAGCGCCACGGCGGAACGGTCGAGAAGTTCGCCGGCGACGCGGTGATGGCCGCTTTCGGCGCGCCGGCCGCGCTGGAGGATCACGCAGAACGCGCGCTGCACGCGGCGCTGGCCATGCACGAGCGGCTGGAAGCGCTGTTCGAGGCGCAACTGGCGCTGCGCATCGGTGTGAACACCGGCGAGGTCATCGTGGGGCGGCAACGCGAGGGGAGCTCCTTCGTCACGGGAGACGCGGTGAATGTGGCCGCGCGCCTGGAGCAGGCGGCGCAACCCGGCGAGACGCTGGCCGGCGAGCGGACGGCCGCCGCCGCTGAGGGCGCATTCGAGTTCGACGAGCCTACGACCATCGAGGCCAAGGGCAAGCCAGGTGGCGTTTCCGCGCGGCGGGTGCTGCGCGCGCTCTCTCTCATGAGGCCGCGAGGGCTGCGCAACCTGCCATCGGTATTTGTCGGCCGCGATGCCGAGCTGTCACGCCTCCGCCAGGCGTACGCCGAAGTCGTCGAGACCGGGCGACCCCACCAGGTGACCATCCTGGGTGACGCCGGCGTGGGCAAGACGCGGCTCATGCGAGCGCTGACCGATTGGGTGGCGACGCAATCGCCGGCCCCGTTCCACCGCAGCGGACGAGCGCTGTCCTACGGCAAGGGCACGACCTATTGGCCGATGGGCGAGGTCCTGAAGGAACACTTCGGCATCCCGGAGGGCGAGGCGGTCGATGCCATCGGCGCGAAGCTGGCGGCGCACCCATACCTGGGGCTGACCCTGGGCATCGGCTCCGGGGAGGAGCTGCATCCGCTGGTCGCGCGCGAGCGCCTGCATGACGCCTGGGTGGAATTCCTGGACCAGCTCACACGAGACCGGCCGGTGGTCATCCTCATCGAGGATGCGCATTGGGCGGAGGACCAACTGTGCGACCTGCTAGAGACGCTGGTCGCACAGGTCACCGGCGCGCTGCTCCTGCTGGTCACCGGGCGTCAGGAGCTGCTGGATCGACGGCCCGCCTGGGGAGGGGCACGCGCGCGAACCTCGGCCCTGCACCTGGAGGCGCTGGAGCAGAGCGACACGGGCCGGCTGCTTGGTGAGCTGCTTGGCGCGGATGTGCCCGCCCAGATACGCGATCTGATCGTCGAACGGGCAGAGGGGAACCCGTTCTTCGTGGAGGAACTGATCGCCACCTTTGTGGACCGCGGCGTGCTCCAGCGCAGCAACGGCGGCTGGGCCTTCGGCGAGCTGCCCGCCGGGTTCGTGGTGCCCGACTCGGTGCAGGCCGTTCTGGCCGCCCGCATCGACCTCCTCCCCGATGCGGAAAAGTCGGCACTCCAGGCGGCTTCTGTGATCGGGCGCACGTTCTGGACCGGGCCGATGTACGAGCTGGTCGGCGCCGAGCATCCGGATATCGGCATCCTGGAGGACCGCGAGTTCGTGCGGCGTCAGGCCGTCTCCACGCTGCCCGGCGAGCGCGAATATCTCATCAAGCACGCCCTGACCCGCGAGGTCGCGTACCAGTCGCTGCCACGCGCCAGGCGGGCCCAGCTTCACGCCGACTTCGCCAGCTGGCTGGATCGGCGCGCCGATGGCCATGACGAGCTGGCGCCGTTCCTCGCCCACCATTACGCCGCGGCGGTGCGTCCCGAGGACCTCGACCTGGCGTGGACCGGCCGCGAGGCAGAGGTCGAGCAGCTCCGCGCCAAGGCCCTGACCTGGCTGCGGCGGGCGGCAGACGTGGCCATCGGCCGCTACGAGATCGACGATGGCGTCAGCCTCCTGCTGCGGGCAGTCGAGCTCGAGCCGGATACGGCCAGGCAAGCGGCGCTGTGGTACGACATCGGGCATGCCCGGGCGCTCAAGTACGACGGCGTAGGCATGGTCGAGGCGATGGATCACGCGCTGGAGCTTGGCGCGGACCCTGGCAAGGTCTATCCCGAGCTGGCGTTCCAGTGGGCGCTGCGCTCCGGGATGTGGCCCGATCGCCTGGAAGACAGCGTGACGGCGGCCTGGATTCATCGTGCGATCAGTGACTCGGCGGAAGGATCGTCCGAGCGGGTGCGGGCGCTCGTGGCGAAAAGCCTGGCGGAAGACGATCCGGAAGCCGGCCAGGCGGCGCTCGCCATCGCGAACACCCTGGGTGACGTGGTCCTTCGCTTCGACGCGCTGGGCACGCTGGTGCAGGTGCTCCACGAGAAGGGCGACTACGCGGCGTCGTTCGAAGCCGCGGCGCAGCGCAACGAGCTGCTGCCCCAGGTCGGTGACCCGGACCGCATCGCCGACGCGCTGTTCGTGGACGCGCACGAGAACGCCAGCGTTGGCCGGCTCGCCGAAGCCCGCACGCTGGCCGAGCAGATGGAGGAGGCCGTCGCCAACCTGACGCCTCACCACCGCGTCCATGCCCTTGAAATTCGGATGATGGTCGTCGCGGCCGAGCGCGATTGGGAGGGCGTTCGCAGCCTGACCCAGCGAGTGGAGGAGGCAATCGAGGCGAACCTGGCGACACCGTGCCCGTTCAACCGGGCCGGATTGCTCGAGCTGGCGACTGGATGGACGCATGCCGGGAACGAAGTCGAAGCGGACCGGCTGCTCGCGAAGGCGGAGGCGGTGGGGATGCGCTCCTATCTGAGGATCGACGTCCCTCGTCGGCTCGGCGTCGCCCTGGCGCGCCGCGACCTTCCGGAAATACGGCAGCTGGTGGACGCCATCGAGCCTGCCTGGCTGACGCCGGGGAACTGGAACATCTCGACCGTCCTGCTCGACGGACTGGTCGAGCTCGGTGACAGGGAACGGATCGAGGCCGTGGCGCCCCTGTGCCTGGACGCCAACCTCTTTTCCACCCCGTTTGCGATGCGCGCGCTGGCGTTCGCCCGCCGGGATCCGATGCTCCTCGAAGAAGCGGCGGCCAGGTTCGAGGCCATGCACCTCGAGCGTCACGCGCAGGAGACACGTGCCTGGCGCGAGCGCCTGCAATAAGCTGCCGGTTAGGCCGGCCAGAACCCGGGCGGCGACTGCCTCATCGTTCTTTGCCGCCGATTCCCGTTCAGCGGGAGCAACGAATATGAAGCAGCGGTTTCCTGCCGCCGATTCCCGGCACGACGGGATTCCCGCCAGGTTTCGCCCGGAATTCGCCCAATACGGCCCCCTTCTTCGTCGTTACTCCCGCCACGCGGGAATTCGCGACTCGAAGAGCCGCCGGCGGCCTCGCGCGGGCTCCTCCAACCAGCCCGCGCGCGGGCCGCCGAGCCGCCACGACGGCTCTCCACAGCGCCTCCACAGCTCGTCCACAGGTAATACACAGCCCAACTCCCTAGCCCCAATATCCTGTGGGGGTCCCACCTCCCAAACCCCAAGATGTTGTGGTTTCGGGGTTGACCGGGCAGGTACCGCGTCATACAATCGACGCCCTTGAGAACGGGGCGTGAGGCACGCCCAGGCACGCCACCGCGGCATCCGCGCCGCCTCGCAAACCGGGGCAGAGGCACGGGTCGCAAACCAGGAGGAGGCCGGGAACGGAAGCGGTTCCCGGAGGATGAGGACGACCACCAGCATGGCACGCACCGCCCCGACCCCCACGGCCACCACCAACGGCCACGCCGCCAACGGCAACGGAAACGGCAATGGCAACGGCAACGGGAATGGAAACGGGAACGGGGCGAAGACGAAGCCGACCGGCTACCTGCAGCTGAAGCCGGGGGAGAAGCCGAGCTGGAAGGGCCTCACCATCGAGCGGCGCTACACCCGGCCGGGCGTGCACCCGTATGACACCGTCGAGTGGGACCTCCGTGACTCCGCCATCACCAACGAGCACGGCAAGGTCGTCTTCGAGCAGAAGGACCTCGAGTTCCCGAAGAGCTGGTCCGCCCTGGCCACCAACGTGGTCGCCTCCAAGTACTTCCGCGGCCAGCTCGGCACCGAGCAAAGAGAACGCTCCGTCAAGCAGATGATCGACCGCGTGGCGGACACCATCGCCGACTGGGGCGTCAAGGACGCCTACTTCGCCACCGACGAGGATGCCGATGCGTTCCGCAACGAACTGAAGGACATCCTCCTCAAGCAGCGTGCCGCCTTCAACTCGCCGGTCTGGTTCAACGTGGGCATCGACGAGCACCCGCAGTGCAGCGCCTGCTTCATCAACAGCGTGCAGGACACCATGGAGTCCATCCTGGGGCTGGCCAAGACCGAGGGCATGCTCTTCAAGTTCGGCTCCGGCACCGGCTCCAACCTGTCGACCATCCGCAGCTCGCGCGAGACGCTGCGCGGCGGCGGCGAGGCCTCAGGCCCCGTCTCCTTTATGAAGGGCTTCGACGCCTTCGCCGGCGTCATCAAGTCCGGGGGCAAGACGCGCCGCGCGGCCAAGATGGTGATCCTCAACGTCGACCATCCGGACGTCGAGGAGTTCATCGACTGCAAGCTCGAGGAAGAGAAGAAGGCCTGGGCGCTGATCGACGCCGGCTATGACGGCAACTTCAACGGCGGCGAGGCGTACGCATCGGTCTTCTTCCAGAACTCGAACAACTCCGTGCGGGTCACGGACGAGTTCATGGAGGCGGTCGAGAAGGACGGCGACTGGACGACCCACGCCATCACCAGCGGTGAGCCGGTCGAGACCGTCAAGGCCCGATACCTCCTCAACAAGATGGCCGAGGCGGCCTGGGTCTGCGGGGATCCGG
>DASSNX010000124.1:0-8595 GCA_035701185.1 Candidatus Limnocylindria bacterium | reverse complement strand
GGAGTCCGCCTTCGGGCCGATGAACGGCAGCTTCTTCGGCTTGCCGGCGACGGCGACCAGCTTGTCCTGCAGCTCGATGCTCTTCTGCAGCTCGCGCTGGCCATAGGCGATCGCGTCGGCCATGACCGATTCGGGCAGGATCTTGGCGCCGGCCTCGACCATCATGATCGCGTCTCGTGTGCCCGCTACGACCAGGTCGAGGTCGCTCTCATCGAGCTGGCTGAAGGTCGGGTTCGTCACGAATTCGCCGTCGATGCGTCCGACGCGCACCGCGCCAACCGGGCCGAGGAACGGGATGGAGCTGACCGACAGGGCGGCCGATGCGCCGTTGACCGCCAGGATGTCCGCGTCGTTCTCCTGGTCGGCCGAGAGGACCGTCAGCACGACCTGCACGTCGTTGCGATAGCCCTTCGGGAAGAGCGGTCGGATTGGTCGGTCGGTGAGCCGCATCGCCAGGATGGCCGCCTCCGACGGACGCGCTTCGCGCTTGATGAAGCCGCCCGGGATCTTGCCCGCGGCGTACATCCGCTCCTCGTAGTCGACGGTCATCGGGAAGAAATCGATTCCCTCCCGTGGCTCCGCGGATACCGCGGTCGCCAGGAGCACGCTGTCGCCATAGCGAACCAGCACGGCTCCATCGGCCTGTTCGGCGAGCTTGCCAGCCTCCAGCGAGAAGGTCTGGCCGCCGATTTCGGCCTCTACCTTGATTGACACTGATGCCTCCACATGTTGCTGAACCCGGTGCTCGTCGGGCCGGTCGCGGTCAGGTGCGAACCTCGGCGCGAGCTCCTCGGGGGAAATGTTGACGTTGGGTGGTTGATGATTGGACCGAGGCCGCCGATCACCCCGCATACGCGAAGCCCAGGGCCGTTGCCGGCGCCTGGGCCGTGGGAGTGGTCCGTTAGCGGCGCAGTCCCAGCCGGGTGATGACCGCGCGGTAGCGATCCACGTCGTTGCGCACGAGGTAAGCGAGCAACCGGCGCCGCTGGCCGACCAGCTTGAGCAGGCCGCGGCGAGAGTGGTTGTCGTTCTGGTAGGTGCGCAGGTGCTCGGTCAGGGACTTGATCCGCTCGGTGAGCAGCGCGATCTGGACTTCGGGCGATCCCGAATCCCCCTCGTGGGTTGCGTACTCCTCGACGATCGCGCTCTTCGCTTCCTTGGCGAGCGGCACAGATTCCTCCACTTTCCTTTCCGTAACGCTCGGATGCTACCAGAATCGTCCCTCCCACGCTCAGCTGGGGAGGAGCAGGCGACGGGCCTCCGCCTCATCGCGGCGCATCTGTGCCACGAGTGCATCCACGTCGTCGAAGCGCTGCTCGTCGCGCAGGCGGTCGTACAGCTCCAGCTCCAGGCAGGCACCGTACAGGTCGCCGTCGAAGTCCAGCAGGTGGACCTCCACCAGCCGCTCGCCATGGGCATGGAACGTCGGGCGCACGCCGATGCTCACCAGCGCTGGATGCCCCGGCCCCACCCCGCGGTCGGGCACGGAGACACGGCCGGTGTAGATCCCGTTGGGCGGCATCGCCGGCGTGTAGTCGATCCGCAGGTTGGCCGTCGGATAGCCGAGCTCACGACCCCGATGGTCGCCCTCCACCACGGTGCCCTCGAGGTATGCCGGCGAGCCGAGGCGCCGGACGGTGGGAAGGTCGCCGGCGGCCACGGCCTGCCGCAGTCGACTGGAGGAGATCGGGCTGCCGTCGTCGAGCACCGGATCCACCGTCACCACCTCGAAGCCGGCCCTCCGTCCGTGCTCGCGCATGCGCGCCACGGTGCCGCCGCGGCCGCGTCCGAACGCGCTCTGCGGTGTCATCACCAGGCCGCGCAGCTCGATGGCCGGATCGAGCATCGCCAGGAACCCCTCGGCGGCCACATCCTGGAGCGCACGATCGAAATACACGACGTGCGCGACGTCGATGCCCTGGCCGGTGAGGCGTCGCTCCACGGTCGCCACCGGCATGAGCCGAGGCACGTGCCGTCCCGGGTGGATCACCTCGTCGGGATGCGGGTCGAAGATCAGCGCGACCGACGAGGCACCGATCTCGCGAGCGGCCTGACGCGTCGCCCGCAGCAGCGCCTGGTGGCCGCGATGGACGCCGTCGAAGACGCCGAGCACGACCACCGCCTTGCCGATGGACGGCAGCTCGCCGATCACGCGGCGCTCCCCGGCTGGATGACCTTTTCAGGTTGCAGCTCTCCGCCGGCCACGGTGCCGATGCCGAGGAGCTGGTCGCGCGCGTCGAAGACCGCCAGGCGGCCGCTCGGCGGTCCGTCGCTGACGGGGATTCGCGAGCCATGGCGGAAGCGGTCGGCCTCCTGCTCGGAGAGGCGCAGCTGGGGCAGCGGCAGCAGCTCGGCCACCGGCAGCAGCGCGTCGGCCAGCCGGCCGCCGGCCTGCAGCGACTCGAGCTGGCCAGGCGTGATCGCGTCCTCGACACGCAGGCCGGCCGCCTCGGTCCGCCGCAGCGCGGCGAGGTAGCCGCCGCAGCCGAGCCGCTCCCCCAGGTCGCGGGCGATCGAGCGCACGTAGGTACCCGGGCCGCAGCGCAGGTCAATCGTGACGTCGACCGCCTCGTTGGTGCGCGAGATGTCCTCGACCTCGATGCTGTCCACCGTCACGGTCCGCGGCGCCAACGCCAGGGCCTGGCCGTTGCGAGCGGCCCGGTGTGCCGTCCGGCCACCGAGCTTGCGAGCCGAGAACGCCGGCGGAAGCTGGTCGAAGGTGCCCACGAAACCCGTGAGCGCGGCCTGGATCGCGGCGTCGTCGGGAATCGCGTGTCCCACAACCGTGATCGGCCCCTCGCCATCGTCCGTCGCGGAAGTCGCGCCCAGGCGGATGGTGGCGGTGTAGCGCTTGCGGCCGCCGGTGAGCTCCTGGCTGAAGCGCGTCGCGGCCCCGACGAGGATCGGCAGCACCCCGGACGCCAGCGGATCGAGCGTGCCGGCGTGGCCGATCCGGCGGTCACCGGTCAGCCGCCGCATGAGGGCCACCATGTCGTGGGAGGTCGGCCCGACCGGCTTGTCGAGGTTAACGACTCCCAGCATCGGCCCTGGCGAGCTCGCGCTCGCATTCAGCCAGCAGCTGCTCCCGCGCCTCGGCCAGCGGAGCCGCCACCGTGCAGCCGGCCGCCCGCGCGTGTCCGCCGCCGCCGAAGGCAGACGTGATGGCGACGGCATCGGCGCGCTCGGTGGTGCGCACGCTGACCCGCGTGGCGGTTGCGTCGACCTCCTTGAACAGGACCGTGATGTCGGCCGTCTTGGTGGAGGCCAGCAGATCGATGAAGCCCTCGCTGGCTGTCGGGCTCTCGCCGGTCTCCTCGAGCATTGCCGTCGTCATCGAGGCATGCACGATCCGGCCGTCGCAGCGCTGCCCGATGCCGGCCAGGATGAGGCCCCACAGGGCCAGGGTGCTGTACGGCCGATCGGCGTAGATGGCCCGGTTGAGGCGCGCCAGGTCCGCACCGGCCTCGACCAGGTCGGCGGCCACGCGCAGGGTACGGGGCGTCGCGTTGGGATGGCCGAAGGTGTGGGTGTCCTGGACGATGCCCGCCAGCAGGGCGGTCGCGATCTCGCGGTCCAGCTGCACGCCCAGCTCGGGGAGCAGCAGCGCCACCATCTCGCAGGTGGCCGCCGCGCTCGGATCGACGAGCTGCGCCTCGCCGAAGCCCGTGTTCGACACGTGGTGATCGATGTTGGCGATGCGGGCCCGCGACAGCCAGGCCGCCTGTTCGGCGGCAACGGTGCCGGTGCGCGCCAGGTCACCGGCGTCGACGATGACCGCCACGTCCGGCTCGAGCTGAGGCGCTCGGCGAACCTCGTCGACCCGTGGCAGGAAGGCCAGGGCCGGCGGCGGCGGATCGCCACTGACGATCTCTGCCTGCTTGCCCAGGCGCTCGGCGGCGATGGCCAGCGCGATCGCGGCGCCGAGCGTGTCGGCGTCCGGATTCTCGTGACAGATGGTGGTGATTCGCTCCGCGCCGCGCAGCAGCGCGACGACGTCGCTCACGAGCCCTCCCGCGAGCCGCGGCCCTCGCGCTCGAGGTCGTGGAGGATCCTGAGCACGCGATCGCCGGACTCGATGGAATCGTCCCGTCGCAGGCTGAGCTGCGGCACCTTGCGCAGCCGCAGCCGCTGACCGAGCTCACGGCGCAGCCAGGGCGTGGCAACGCGCAGCGCCTCCATGGAGCGCTCCTTCTCCGCCTCGCTGCCGTACACGCTGACCCAGACCCGGGCATGGCCCAGGTCCGCCGCGGTCTCCACCTGGGTGATGGTCGCGAATCCGATGCGCGGATCCTTCATCTCCCGCTGGAGCAGCGCCATCAGTTCCTGCTGGATCTGGCTGTCCAGCCGATTCGTGCGTTGGCTCATCGGCCCAGGTGCCGTTGGCTCACGTCAGGCCGGCTCGGACACCATCTGGAAGCACTCGATCACGTCGCCCTCGGCGATGTCATCCAGGGACAGGCCGATGCCGCACTCGAAGCCGGTCGCAACTTCGCGTACGTCGTCCTTGAAGCGCTTCAGAGAGGTGATGCGCCCCTCGCCGACCTGGGCGCCGCCGCGGAAGAGGCGAACGTCGCCACCGCGCACGATGCGGCCATCGGTCACGTACGAGCCGGCGATGTTGCCGGCGCGTCCGGCCTTGATGACCATCCTCACCTCGGCATGCCCCTCGACCTGCTCGACCAGCTTCGGCGCCAGCATGCCCTGCAGCGCCGCACCAACGTCATCGGTGAGCTTGTAGATGACGTCGTACAGGCGCACGTCCACGCCGGAGGCGTCGATCGCGCGCTGTGCGCCGGCGTCGGGCCGGGTGTTGAAGCCGATGACGACCGCATCCGAGGCCGAGGCCAGCAGCACGTCAGACTCGTTGATGTCGCCGGCACCCTCGCGCAGGATGTTGATCCGCGCCTCGGACATGTTCAGGCCCTCGAGAGCGTGGCGGATGGCGCCCAGCGAGCCCTGGACGTCCGTCTTGAGGACGACGCGCAGCTCCTTGACCTCCGAGGCCTGGATCTGGGCGGAGATGTCCTCCAGGCTGAACGCCGCCTTGCCGTCCCCGCCTCCCGCGGCGCGGGCGTTGGCCTCGGCCATGTCGCGCGCTGCCTTCTCATCCGCCACCACCCGCAGGATGTCGCCTGCCTCGGGCAAGTCCGCCAGGCCGATGATCTCGACGGCGGTGGCGGGCTCGGCGAGCTTGACGCGCTTGCCGGCCGCATTCTGCAGGGCTCGCACCCGGCCGTGCGTCCGGCCCACCGCCACGATGTCACCGACCCGCAGCGTGCCGGTCTGGACCAGGACGGTGGCCACGTTGCCGCGCCCCTTCTCCACCTTCGACTCGATGATCGTGCCGACGGCGGGGCGCTGCGGATTGGCCTTGAGGTCCTGCAGGTCGGCCACCAGCAGGATCATCTCCATCAGGTCGTCAAGGCCCAGCTTCTGCTTGGCCGACACCGCGACCGAGATGACGTCGCCGCCGTACTCCTCGATCAGGACGTTGTTGTCGGCCAGCTCCTGCTTGACCCGGTCGGGGTTGGCGTCCGGCTTGTCGATCTTGTTGATGGCGACGATCATCGGCACGCGGGCCGCGCGCACGTGGTCGATCGCTTCCTTGGTCTGCGGCATCACGCCGTCGTCGGCCGCGACCACGATGATCGCGATATCGGTGACCTGCGCCCCACGCGCCCGCATGGCGGTGAAGGCCTCGTGGCCGGGCGTGTCCAGGAAGACGATGCGCTTGCCGTTGTGCTCGATCTCGCTCGCGCCGATGTGCTGCGTGATCCCGCCGCGCTCTCCCTCCGCCACGGTCGTGCTGCGAATCGCGTCAAGCAGGCTGGTCTTGCCGTGGTCGACATGGCCCATGATCGTCACGATCGGCGCGCGGGTGACCAGGTCCGCCGGGTTGTCCTCGCTGAACAGCACCGGCTTGCCGGCGCCCTCTTCCTCGCTGCCGGGGGCGACGATCTCGGCCGGGCCCGCCGCCTCGGCGGCAGCACGCTCGGCGGCGCCACGCTCGACGGTCTCGATCCCGAGCTCGCCGGCGACCAACGAGGCCGTATCGAAGTCGATGGACTGGTTGATGGTGGCGAAGATGCCGTTGCGGATGAGCTCCTTGATCACGTCCGCCGTGCTGACGCCCAGCGCATCGGCGAGATCCTTGACCGCGACCGACGAGGGCAGCTCCACCGGTCCCGTCGGTCGGACGGCAGCCTGCGGCGCTTCGGCGACGGCGGCGCCCGCCTGGCGGCGCCG
Source organism: Candidatus Limnocylindria bacterium (assembly GCA_035701185.1). GTDB lineage: Bacteria > Chloroflexota > Limnocylindria > QHBO01 > QHBO01 > DASSCW01. The sequence goes on along the minus strand of DASSNX010000124.1, from coordinate 2,349 downwards.
CTGCGGACGCGGTCCGCGGCGTGGCTGGTATCTACGTGGCGGCATTCGTCACCTCGAGTGTGAGCGCATCGGCCTCGACCGGTGCACGAAGAGCATGCTGGACGGCGGCCGCCAGGCGACCGGGCTCGCGGCAGGCAGGATCGTCGCAGATGTAGGTACCCCGTCCGGCAACCCGACCCGTCGGGTCCAGCGCCACGGTTCCATCGGCGGCACGCACCACCCGCGTCATCTCGCGCTTGGGGCGCACCTGGCGACAGGAGGCACAGGTGCGCATCGGCACATGGTCAGGACGTCGCTTCGGCATCGACCGTCGCCTCCTCGCCGACTTCCTGCCCGGCCAGGTCGTGCTCGTCCGCCGGATCGTGGGCCGCTGCAGCGGTGGCCACGCCGGCATCGGAGCGGATATCGATCCGCCAGCCGGTGAGCTTCGCGGCCAGCCGGGCGTTCTGGCCCTCCTTGCCGATCGCCAGGCTCAGCTGACGCTCCGGCACGATGACGTTGGCGATCTTGTGCTCCTCGTCGATCCGGACGCTGAGCACCTCGGCCGGGGACAGCGCCTCGGCCACGTACTGGCCGGCGTCCTCGTGCCACAGCACGATATCCACCTTCTCGCCGTTGAGCTCGGCCACGATGGCCTGGATCCGTGCGCCGCGCTGACCCACCGCCGAGCCCTTGGCGTCGACGCCCGGCTGCCGGCTCTCGACCGACACCTTCGACCGGCTGCCGGCCTCCCGCGCGATGCCCCGGATCACGACTGTGCCGTTGTAGATCTCCGGAATCTCCATCTCCATCAATCGGCGCAGGAAGCCGCGATGCGTGCGGCTGACGACCAGCACCGGCCCGCGCGTGGTGCGCCGCACCTCGAGGACGTAGACCTTGAGGTGCTGCCCGATGCGGTAATGCTCGCCGGGCAGCTGCTCGGTCACGGCCAGCACCGCCTCGACGCCCTTGCCCATGTCGAGCACCACGGCCTGGTCGGTGGTGCGATGCACCACCCCGGTCATGATCTCGCCCTCACGGCTCGCGTACTGGCCGTAGACGACGTCGCGCTCCGCCTCCCGGAGCCGCTGGCGGTACACCTGGCCGGCGGTCTGGGCCGCGATCCGGCCGAGCTGCGCCTGGGTGACGTTCTCGGGCACGCGCACCTTGCCGCCCACGCCCGTGGCCGGGTCGATCTTCTGGGCCTCAGCCACGATCATCTGCAGCTCGGGATCCTCGATCTCGGAGTCGCCCGCCACGACCTCGTACTCGCGGAAGACGCTGATCTCGCCGCTCTCCGGATCCACGTGAACCACCACGTTCTCCGGCGCGTCCGCATTGCGCCGGTAGGCAGACTCGATCGCCTGCTCCAGCGTGTGGATGAGAATCTCCTGCGGCACGCCCTTCTCGGCGTTCAACTGGAGCAGTGCTCCGATGAAGTCACGATTCACGTCCGCACCTCGCGCCCTTGCGGGCAGAAACAAAAACGTGGGATGGCGAACCGACCCACGTTTCCCTTAGTCAGTATCGATTCGGCTCGCAAACTGGCGCGAAACCGATGCGGAGTATATCAGTCCGCCCCTCTCCACGCCACCGCTGGCGGGCTCGACGCGCAGGCTGGCTACGAGTGTTCCAGCAGCCTCATCAGGCTCGGCGGAGCGCTGCGCAGCAGTTCCAGCGTCATGCCCTCGAAGGGTTCGAGCGCTCGGACGAGCGCTGAAAGCGCAGTTCGGCCGGTGGCATGCGTCGGCTCGTGGGGCATCGCCACCCAGGCCGACCACGAACCGTCCTCGGCCACGAGGCGTGTCTCGACGAAGAAGTACTGGCAATAGAGGCGGCCATGCCAGGTCCGCGGTTGTTCCATCCTTGTCCTGCGCAGCGCTTTCCAGCGCCGGAGGGCATGCCGGCCGCGGGAAAGGCTACCGTGGATGTCAACCGCCAGGCGGGCGGAATCGGCTCAGCTGGCTTCCTCGACCGTCGTGGTGATCACGCCCAAGGGCTCGGCGGCCAGCACGCGGAGCAGGGCGATGGCGGTCGGCAGCGAGGGCGAACGATCGCCGCTCAGCAGCCGCGAGACGCTCGAATGCGAGACGCCGGCGCGAAGCGCCAACATCCGCTGGCTGATCCCCCGCTCCTCCATCCGCTCATGCAGCCAGGCGGCGAAGTCGTCCTCGAGCCAGCGCGGCGGGATGGTGAGCGGCTGCGGGGGCCGGGCGATGAAGCGGGCGGTGTTCGAGAGGGCCACGGGCGCAGGTTCTCGCACGCGCCTTGCCACCGACCTTGCAGTGTTGCCTGTGCGCACCGGTCGGCGCCATGAACGAGCGTCGACGACGACCGGACGCGCTATTCGACCAGCCGCTGAACGTCCTG
>DASSNX010000123.1:0-6494 GCA_035701185.1 Candidatus Limnocylindria bacterium | reverse complement strand
AGGAAGTCGGTGAAGCCGGACCCGGGACCGGGAGCGGCGTCGTAGCGGCGCGCGACGATCGGGACCGCAGGACCGCCGCGCAGCTCGCAGCGAGCGCGTGCGCTGGTGTCCAGGGTCGGGACGCCAACGACGCGGGCCAGCGTGGTCTCGACCGTGGACGAGATCGCGACCCGCACCGTGGTGCTGCTGATCAGGATGCCGCTGGTCAGGTACGCGGGATCGCCGGCGTGGCCGTCCGCATACTCGCGCGAGGCGTCGGGGGCGATCAGCGCGCTGGCGCCCGCCGGCGAGCGTTCGATGTTGATGCGCGCCACGCTGCGACCCTCGGCAATCGCCGCGTCATCCGAGGCGCCGTCGATGAGCGCCTTGCAGATGGCCAGCGCGGCCGCGTCCGCGGCCGTCTGGATGTGCCGCTGCTCCGCGTTCTGGCGGCCGAAGTCGATGGCCACCCCGGCAAAGCCGAGGAGCACGACCAGCAGGATCGCGAACATGACCAGCACCTGGCCGCGCGGTGCAGGACGCATCAGTTCACCACCATGGTGGCCGTCACGGTCTGCGCGAAGCGTCCATTGCCGTCGGCGCCGATGAGGCCGCCGATGAACGGCACGATGATGTCGGAGCGGTAGGTGAGGGTCAGCCGCACCAGGCAGGCCTCGCGCGTGTCAGGCACGCAGGTGGTGGCTGGAACCGTCGTATCGGGACAATCACCGTCAGGGGTGGCCACCGAGTCGCAGTAGCTGATGCTGACGTCGCCGTTCGTCTGTCCATCACCGGACGGCGTGGGGCAGGAGCCGCTGGTGAGGGTGGCGCTGAAGTGCGGCGAGGAGGTCGAGAGGAAACCGAATGCCTGCTCGGCGGCGGTCACCGCCGCGCCGCAGCGCGCCGCGTCGTTCCAGGCCTTGGTGTGCGAGTTGTCGTAGACGTAGATCGTGGCGGCGCGCGCTCCCTCCCGAGCAGCGTTGGTGAGCGTGACGCTGGCCCCGAACAGGAGGCCGAACTGGATGACGGCCACGATCAGCAGCAGCACCGGCATGAGGACAGCGGCGAACTCCACCAGGGCCTGGCCGGGCGCCGATGCCTGCCGCCGCAGGCGCCACGAGGGGCGGCGACGGGCCGGCCGCGGCCACCGCAGCGGGGCATGCAGCGGCGAGCGGCCACGGCGCACGGGGAAGCGGGCAAGCCGGGGCATGGCCGCAATGTAGGAATCGGAGGGCTCAGGTCCTATAGGCCGCTCGGGTACCTGCGCATCGGTACCGATGGAGGTTCCGGTAAAATCTGGGTACCCCCAGGCCGTCCCGAGGACTTCCTTCCGTCATGCCCGATCTCAAGGTCAACGCGCCCTACCAGCCGACCGGTGACCAGCCGCAGGCGATTGCCGCGCTGGCCGAGGGCGTGAGCTCGGGGCTGAAGCACCAGGTCCTGCTGGGCGCCACCGGCACGGGCAAGACGTACACCGCTGCCAAGGTCATCGAAGCGGTCCAGAAGCCGACCCTGGTGATGGCCCACAACAAGACGCTGGCGGCCCAGCTGTACCAGGAGTTCAAGGAGTTCTTTCCCGACAACGCGGTCGAGTACTTCGTCAGCTATTACGACTACTTTCAGCCCGAGGCCTACCTGCCGCGGTCCGACACCTACATCGAGAAGGACTCGTCCCGAAACGACGAGATCGACCGGCTGCGGCACAACGCCACGCGGGCGCTGTTCGAGCGGCGGGACGTCGTCATCGTCGCCTCGGTGTCATGCATCTATGGCATCGGCGCCCCCATCGACTACGGCGCCACCGTCCTCAACCTCAAGGTCGGGGGCCGATACCGCCGCGACGGCGTGCTGCGCCACCTGGTCGACCTGCAGTACGAGCGCAATGACGCCTCGCTGACGCGCTCCAAGTTCCGGGTGCGCGGCGACGTCCTGGAGTTCGCGCCCGTGTCCGGCGATTACATCGTGCGGGTCGACTTCTTCGGCGACGAGATCGAGCGGATCGTCGAGGTCGACGACCTGACCGGCGAAGTGCTGGCCGAGCGCAAGGACGTGAACATCTACCCGGCCACCCACTACGTCACGCCGCGTGACAAGCTGCTGGTGGCGATCGACGACATCCAGGCGGAGATGGAGGAGCGCACCGCCGAGCTGCGCAACGAGGGCCGCGAACTGGAGGCGGCGCGGCTGCAGCAGCGGACCCAGTTCGACCTGGAGATGATGCGCGAGGTCGGCTTCTGCTCGGGCATCGAGAACTACTCGCGCCATCTGGCCCGCCGTGAGGCCGGCTCCCGGCCGTGGACGCTGATCGACTACTTCCCGACCGATTTCCTGCTGATCATGGACGAGAGCCACATCTCGATCCCGCAGGTCCACGGCATGTACAAGAACGACCGGACCCGCAAGGAGATCCTGGTCGACTTCGGCTTCCGGCTGCCATCGGCCCTGGACAACCGACCCCTCACCTTCGAGGAGTTCGAGGACCACATGAACCAGGTCGTCTACATGAGCGCCACGCCGGGGCCGTACGAGACGGAGCGCGCGCAGCGGGTGGCCGAGCAGTTCATCCGGCCGACCGGTGTGGTCGACCCGATGATCACCGTGCGCCCGACCGCCGGCCAGATCGACGACCTCATCGGTGAGATCCGGGACACCGTGGCGCGCGGCGAGCGGGTGCTGGTCACCACGCTGACCAAGAAGATGGCCGAGGACCTGGCCGACTACCTGGCGGAGCTGGGCATCAAGGTCCAGTGGCTGCACTCCGAGGTCGACACCCTGGAACGCGTGGAGATCCTGCGCGACCTCCGGCTCGGCGTGTACGACGTGCTGGTCGGCATCAACCTGCTGCGCGAGGGCCTCGACCTTCCGGAGGTCACGCTGGTGGCGATCCTGGACGCCGACAAGGAGGGCTTCCTGCGCTCCGGCGGGTCGCTGATCCAGGTCATCGGCCGAGCCGCGCGCAACGTCGGCGGACGCGTGCTGATGTACGCCGACCGCGTCACCGACTCGATGAAGGCGGCCATCGAGGAGACCGATCGGCGACGCTCGAAGCAGGTGGCCTACAACGAGGAGCACGGGATCGTGCCGGAGACGATCACGAAGGCCATCCGCGACATCCACGAGGGCCTTCGCCGCGTGGCGGAGGAGCGGGCCGAGCTGGAGGTGGCGGGCAAGGAGCCGGAGGAGCTGGCCGAGATGGCCGGCCGCCTGGAGGCGCAGATGAAGGAGGCGGCGCGCAACCTCGAGTTCGAGCGCGCCGCGGCCCTGCGCGACGAGATCCTGCAGCTGCGCCGCCTGCGCGAGGAGCTGGCCGCCGCGCCGGGGAGCATCCCGGCCGAGGTCTACGCCGCGGCCGCGGAGAGCGGCGACGGGCGTGATGGACGGCGGGGGAGCGAGTCCAGCCGCGTCTTCAGCGCCGCCACCACGCCGAACGTCATCCCGGCCGGGACGCGCCGCCGCCCGCCACGTCGCCGGCGCCCATGAGCCGCAGACCCGGAGGCCGCTGATGGCCGGCACGATGCCGCATGCCATCTTCATCGAGACCGGGCTCGACGGCGGGGCAACCGTCGCGGCCTATGCCGCCGAGCTGCCCGGCTGCGCGACGTTCGGCACCGAACCGGATGACGTCGCCGGCCGCATGCCGGCCCGGGTCACGGCTTTCACCGCCTGGCTGCGCGCCGGCGGCGAGCAGGTGCCCGCTTTCATCGGCGACAACTGGTACGAGGTCGAGCGAGCGGCGGCGACCCCGGCGGCTGTGGGTCTGCGCCGCGCGGCCTTCAGCCTGGACGACCTCTCACCGTCGGACGCTGAGTTCGCCGCCTGGATGCGCTGGCTCGAGCTGGCTCGCGAGGAGCTGGCGACGGCGTTGGACGAATCCGAGCCCGATGGCGCGCGGCTGGCGGCGGTCGCCGATCAGGACCTGGCCCTGGCGACGGAGCTGGGCGCACAGGCCGGTGAGCTGCCCGACGACCCGGTCGACCGCCTCTATGCCGCCCGCGACCTGCTGAGCGATGCGCTGGCCGACGCAGGGCCATCCCGCGACGGCGTGCGCCGTGCGCTGCGCCTCGCGATCGCCGATGACCTGCGACTCGCCGATGCGCTTCGTGGAGGCGAGCGCTGATCGACGCGCCGAAGCGAGTCCGGCACGCCGGTGCGTGGGTGCTGCCCACCCCGCGGCGTGCGGCGCCGGACACGGAGCTGCGTGCCCTGCAGGACCGGATGCCGCGCTGCGCCGACGGGTCCGTGCCCGTGCTGTCGGGCGACGGCACCGAGCGGGCGATGCTCATCGGGCAGGCGCCCGGCTGGCGGGAGATTGCCACCGGGCTGCCCTTCGCCCATGACGCCGGCAAACGGCTCGCCGGCTGGCTGGCGCTCGCCGGCGTGACCTACGAGGACTTCCGCGAGCGCTGGTACGTCACCTCCGTCGGGAAGTGCTACCCCGGGCGCCGGCCGGGCGCCTCCGTCGACTCGCCGCCGTCCCGCGCGGAGGTCGAGCGCTGGTCACCGTTCCTGGACGAGGAGCTGCGCCTGGTCGCGCCGCAGCTGGTCGTGCTGGCCGGTGGGCTGGCGCACCGGTACGCATTCGGGCCGAAGGCGCGACTGGATGACCTGGTTGGCAGGGAGCTCACCTGGGAGCGGGCACGTGGCGCATCGGTCCTGGCCCTTCCGCATCCGTCCGGCGCATCCACGTGGCTCAACGATCCGCAGCGTGCCGCGCTGTGGCGCCATGGCGTTGAGCTTCTGCGCCAGCGCTGGCTGGCGCTCGGGGGCGCGGCATGATGCGGGAGTGGCGGCTCGGCGTGGCGGCTGTCGCCGGCCTGGGACTGCTGGTGTTCGGCCTGCTGGTGATTGGCTCCCTGGGTGAGCCGCGTGCGGAGCTGCAGTACCTGACGGTGCCGCAGGTGCTGCGCGAAGGCAGCCCCGCCGATCGGTATGGGGACGAGGAGCTCCGGATCAGCGGCTTCTACGCCGAGCTGGACGCGGATTGCGCGCCGCATGACGAACCGGCCGCGCTGACCGTGGCGTGGCTGGAGCGAACCTGCCCGCTGCGCGTTCTGAGCGCCAACCAGCCACCGCAGACCGTGACCCAGGCGGAGCTGGAGCAGGGAACCGTGCGCCTCTCGGCGCCGAACGGGTCGCCCTTCCCATCCCGCGCGGAGCCGACCGGCCCGAACCTGCGCCTGGAGCAGCTCGTCTTCGTGGGCCACTTCGACGATGCGGCGGCCGCGCAGTGCGCGCCGGAAGTCCGGCAGCGCTGTCGCGACACGTTCGTCGTGAGCGACTACTCCGGCCTCGTGCGATGATGCCCCGCGACCGGTCCGTGGCCTGTGGCTTGCAGGGAGCGAAGGCATGAATGACGCGGTGATCGGCCTCATCGCCATCCTGTTCGGCCTCCTGGCCTGCCTGGCCGGCTACGCCGTCTTCCGCGTGGTGCTGCCGATCCTGGGCTTCTTCGTCGGGCTGGGGCTCGGAGCGCAGCTCGCCGCCCGGATCCTCGATGAGCCGTACCTGAGCTCGCCGCTGGCATGGGTGATCGCCATCGTCATCGGCCTGGTCATCGCCACCATCGCGTTCCTGTGGTGGTACGTGTCGGTGGCGCTGACCATCGGCGGCCTCGGCTACGCCATCGGCTATGGGGGAGCGGTGGGTCTCGGCGTGGGCAACCCGACCGGCCTGGTGATCGCCGGCCTCGTGGTCGCCGTGGTCTTCGCCCTCGCCGCCCTGCTGCTGAAGGTGCCGATCTTCATCGTCATCCTGGTCACGGCATTCTGGGGCGCCAGTGCGTTGATCGGCGGCGTGCTGATCATGCTCAACCGGATCGAGCCCGGCCAGCTGCGCAACGGCACCGTCGACGTCGTCCTGCACAGCACGCCGCTGTGGCTGGCGGTGTGGGTTGGCCTGGGGATCATCGGCGTCCTGGTGCAGTGGTTCACGACCCCCCGCGAGGAGCAGCCCGGCACGCCGGACCCGGTCGTTCCCGTCTAGCCGGCAGCGCGGTCGGCATCGGCCGAACGTGACAAGACCTGTCAGGAATTGGCGCTACAAACACCCCTGATGGGAGAGGCAAAATCGAACGGGCGTTCGCATCGGTCTGCTATCATCAAGCCGATGCCCTCTGACCGGATCGTCGTGCGCGGCGCGCGCGAGCACAACCTCAAAGACGTCACCGTCGCGATCCCGCGGGACCGCCTCGTCGTGATCACCGGCCTCTCCGGCAGCGGCAAGAGCAGCCTCGCGTTCGACACGATCTATGCCGAGGGCCAGCGCCGCTACGTCGAGAGCCTGTCGGCGTATGCCCGCCAGTTCCTGGGCCAGATGGAGAAGCCGGACGTCGACCAGATCGACGGGCTTTCGCCGGCGATCTCGATCGACCAGAAGGGCACCAGCCGCAATCCGCGGTCGACGGTCGGTACCGTGACCGAGATATACGACTACATGCGGTTGCTGTGGGCTCGCACCGGCCACCCGCATTGCCCGAACTGCGGACGCCCCATCACCCAGCAGACGCCCCAGCAGAT
>DASSNX010000122.1:0-4848 GCA_035701185.1 Candidatus Limnocylindria bacterium | reverse complement strand
AAGGCGCCGAGCCGGGTGACACCCTCGAGATTGAGCTGCTGGACTTCCAGCCCGGCCCATGGGGCTGGACGGCGAGCATCCCCGGCTTCGGGCTGCTCGCCGACGACTTCACCGAGCCGGCGCTGCGCATCACGCCCCTCGACGGCAGCCACGGCGAGCTCCTGCCCGGCGTCCGCATCCCGCTGGCCCCCTTCTGTGGGGAGCTGGGCGTGGCGCCAGCCAGCGAGGGCGCCTTCTCGACCATTCCGCCCGACGTCTACGGCGGCAACATGGACACCCGCCATCTGACCGCCGGCACGAAGCTGTTCCTGCCGGTGTTCGCGCCCGGCGGCCGCTTCTCGCTCGGCGACGGTCACGCCGCCCAGGGCGACGGCGAGATCTGCGGCACCGCCATCGAGACGAGCATGCACGTCCAGGTGCGCCTCACGGTGCGCAAGGACCTGCACGTCCCGGCGCCCCAGTTCCTGACGGCCGGCCCCCTGGCGCAGAACACGAACACCGGGCCGTACTACGCGACCGATGGCGTGGGCCCTGACCTGATGGCAGCGGCGAAGGACGCCGCGCGACGCATGATCGAGTACCTCGGCCGCGAGCACGGCCTGGCGCCGATCGACGCCTACATGCTGTGCAGCGTCGCCGGTGACCTGAAGATCAGTGAGATCGTGGACGTGCCGAACTTCATCGTCACGATGTACTTCCCACTCTCGGTCTTCGCCTAGCCGATCCCGCCGATCCCCGACGTGCGGCCGGGGATCGGCGCACCGGTCCTCGGTTACTCGATCTCGCCCCCGTAGACCTCGCCCATCCGCCGCAGCGCATCGCGGTTCATGAACCACAGCGCCACGAAGATGACGATGCCGATGAGCATCCAGACGCCGACGATCGGCGCGGTGAAGCGCAACGAGCTCTCGTACGGCGGCAGCTCGACGTCCAGGATCGGGATCGTCAGGCCGCCGATCACCGACAGCAGGGCCGGGATCATGGCCAGCACGCCGAGGATCGGCACCACCAGGTGCTTGATCACGTTGAACTCGTCGCGTCGCTCGCGCCAGTAGAACCCGATCACCGCCAGGTTGACGGCGATGTACATCCCGGCGAACAGCAGGCCCAGCATGGTGCCGATGAAGATGTAGATGTTGATCGGCCCCAGCCCCGGGTTCGGGTCATCGGCCAGGATCAGCCCACCGGCCACGGCCACCACGATGGCCACGATGAACTGGAAGTGGACGGCATTGCGCGGGGTGCGGTTGGTCGGATGGATGGCGGCGAACCAGCGTGGCAGCAGGCCGGCGCGTCCCATGGAGAAGATGGAGCGGGTGGCCGCAATGGCCCCCGAGTTGGCGTTGGCGAACGAGCTGTTGATGATCGCGAACACGACCAGGATGCCGCCCAGCGTGCCGAGCACCTGCTCGCCCATGTAGCCCCATGGATCGCCGTTATTGAAGGTGTAGAACTCCGCGGCCATGCGATCCGGCCCGAAGAACACGGTCGCCGCGTAGTAGTTGAAGACGTAGAAGGCGCCGACCACGATCGCCGACCACATCACTGCGCGCGGGATCGTGCGGCGCGGCTCGCGGGTCTCCTCCCCCAGCGGGGCCGCCGCCTCGAAGCCGATGAAGGCCAGCAGCGCGAAGATCATGCCCTGGAAGGCCGGCTTCACGCCCTCGCTGCCCGGGATGAAGACGCTGAGCGTGTTGCGTGATCCAGCGTTGACGATCAGCAGCGCCGAGATCACTACGAAGATGCCGATCTCGATCAGGCCCAGCACCAGGCCCGTGCGGGTCGACAGCTGGATGCCGGTGTAGACCAGCCACCACAGCACCAGCCCGCACAGCACGGCCAGGATGACCCACAGGTACTGGAAGTCGCCGCCGATGCCCAGGTAGGTCGACAGGAAGAGGCCGCCGTACAGCCCGAAGGCGGCCAGCAGGATCGGCGCCACCAGTGGCTCGGCCAGCGCAAAGGCCCAGGCCATGAGCCAGCCGAAGAACGGTCCGAGGCCACGCGCCACGTAGGTGTACATGCCACCTGCCGACGGCAGGTGCAGGGCGAGCTGCGAGATGGAATACGCCGTGAACAGCACGGCCACCATGGCGAACACCACCGCCAGCGGCGTGATCCGACCGGCGAAGCCGGTGGCCGCCCCGATCGACAGCGCCGTGGCGACGGCCGGCGCCATGTGGGTGATCGACTGGAAGAGGACCTCGGGCAGGCCGATGGCGTTGCGCTCGAGGCTGGACGACGGGTCGGCGGGGGCGCTGGTCGCAGTCATGCAGGGACTCCTCCACTCCACACCATTCCCCCCAGGCTCGGCCAATGGTAGGAAGTCCCGTCAACCCGGTGAGGCGTACTCCGTGAGCTCGTTCCTGCCGCTGCCGCCCTTCACCAGCTGCTCCATCACCAACCCCACACCGCGTGCGTAGAACTTGCGCTCGACGATGTTCGGCTCGAGCGGCGTCCAGTCCTCGGTGACCCAGACCTCGTCGAAGGTGCGGAACGGGGTCGTGGCACTCGCGCCGATGTCGACGACCTTGGCCAGGTCCTCCGCCTCGCCCCTGAGGTACTCCTGGCGGTAGGTGAGGTCCACGACCGGCTGCGCCGGCATGATGATTCCCGGCCTGGCGCCGTTGACGCCCGCTTCCCAGGAGCCGGCACGGGTCGAGACCTGGCCGTTCCGGTACTCGGCGGTCCGCTCGCCCATGTACCAGACGTTGCCCTGGGCATCCTGCGCGTACCAGTCGAAGGTCAGCTCCTTGAGCTGCCCGTGCTTGTCGACCTCGTCGCGGACCACGGTGCAGGCAATGCCCATGATCATCTTCGTCTGGCGGGTGACCTCGGTGATCGTGGTCTCGCCACCCTCGGCGCCGCGCGACTTCATCGTCCAGCGTGTGCCGGGCACGAGCGGGAAGTACGGGTTGTCGACGGTGCGGACGAAGGTCGCCGGGTCGAGCGATGGTGCATACGGCGCACCCTTCTGAAAAGCAGCCGGAAATGGCGTCGCGGCGGCGCTGGCCGACGGCGCAGCGCTCGAGGCCGATGGCGTGGCGGAGCTCGTGTCGCTCGGCGCGGGACTGCTGCACGCGGCGAGGACGAGCAGGGCGCCGGTGACGAGTGCGGATCGGCGCATGGTCATGCTCCTGTCGAGCACGCTGCGGGCCAGAAGGTTTCAGCGCCACTCCATAATCAGCGGCCGTGGACGAACCCGTGCTGCGGCTGGCTCGCCTGGAAGAGGCGGACGCGATCGACGCGCTGATGAAGGCGTCGACGCGCGACCTGTTTCCGGCCTACTACGACGCCTTGCAGACGCGCAGCGCTATCGCCCATATCGCGGCGGTGGACCGCGCGCTCATCGCTGATGGCACCTATTTCGTGGCCGAGGTCGGCGGCGAGCTGGTGGCCTGCGGCGGCTGGAGCCGGCGGGACAAGCTGTACACCGGCTCGGGGGAGGGTGCGGGCGATGCCCGGCTCCTCGATCCGGCGCGCGAGCCGGCGCGCGTGCGCGCGATGTTCGTGCGCAGCGACTGGACACGGCGCGGGCTCGGCCGTCGGATCCTGGTCGCCTGCGAAGAAGCGGCTCGCGCCGAGGGTTTCCGGATGCTGGCGCTGATGGCCACCCTGCCCGGCAGGCCGCTGTACGAGGCCTACGGATTCGTTCCCACCGAGGACGCAGACGTCCGCATGCCGGATGGCGAGGTCATCGCCTGCGTGGCGATGGAGAAGCCGATCAGCCCGCCGCCAGCACGTTGAAGGCCGCCTCGACGACGGTTCTCAGGATCCCGTCGCTCTGGTGCGTGCCGTCAAGCAGGGCGAGCGCGCCGTCGCGGTCGACCCAGCGCGGGTCCAGGTGGAGGTCCGGCTCGAGCCGGGGCTGCGACAGGTCGCCACTGACCTCCACGAGGTAGTCGATCTCGTGGCGATGGACGCCGTCGTTGCCGGTCCACTCCAGCGTCCCGAGGTCGGCAATCACCCGCGTGAGCTGCCAGCCGGTCTCCTCCGCGACCTCGCGAGCCAGGCACGCCATGATGGTCTCGTCGGGTTCCAGGTGCCCGCCCACCACGTCCCAGGCACCCGGAAAGAGGTTCCGCGACTTGCTACGTCGCTGGAAGAAGATGCGCCCGGCGCCGTCATGGATCACGGCGCCCACGATCCAGCGCTCCGCGGGCTGCGGCTGCGGCACGAAGATGCCTGTCACGCGGCCTATTGTCCGCGGCGCATCGGCGGCGCACGATGCTTCAGCGTCATGTTCGAGCAGCTCGACTACATCTACAGCCCCTGCGCCGACGTGCCCGGTGAGACGCGCTACCTGGAGGAGACCCTGGGGGCGCGGGTCGTCTTCGCCATCGACGGGATGGGTGCCCGGGTGGCGATGCTGGAGCTCGGCAGCGCCCCGCCGCACCTGCTGCTGGCCGATCACCTGGACGGCGAGCGGCCCGTCCTGGTCTTCCGCGTGGACGACCTCGCGGCCGCCGCGGAGACGCTCCAGGGCCGAGGCTGGCGGGCCGGCACGCGCCTCGAGATCCCGCAGGGGCCGGTCTGTTCCTTCCAGACGCCGTCCGGCGCACGACTGGCGATCTATCAGCTGACGCGGCCCGGCGTGATCGAGTCCTTTGCCGGCCGCCGCGACTTCTAGCCGGCCGTCGTCTCGTCGCCGGAGTCGCCGGCCCGGTAGCTGCGGTAGTTCTCCTCGAACATCGCCTTGAGCTTGGCCGCCTGGCGGTCGTAGGCGTCCTTGTCGGCCCACGTCTCGCGCGGCTGCAGCACCTCCGACGGGACGTCGGGGCAGGTGGTCGGCACCATCAGGTCGAAGTTCGGGTCACGCGTCATGGGCACGTCATCGAGCTGGCCCGC
>DASSNX010000121.1:0-2092 GCA_035701185.1 Candidatus Limnocylindria bacterium | reverse complement strand
CTGCGGATCCAGCCGCGCCTCGTCCTCCGGCAGCCCGGCGCCATCCAAAACGCCGCGCAGCATGGCGAGGTTCATCTCGCAGGTCACCGAGCGGTGCCGCTGCGCGAGGTCGTGGAACGGGCAGTTCAGCAGCCGCACCTCGCCCTCGCGGACGGCGGGAAGGTAGCCGGCGTCGGTCAGCACCGACAGCACGGCCTCGCGCCGACGGGCGTTGCCCGCGCGTGAGCCGGCGCGCCGGCGCGCCTCGGCGCCGAGCGTGGTGCCGTAGCGGTGCGCCACCTGGTCCAGCGTCTCGAGGCCGTGCGACGGCTGCTCCAGGGCGCTGGCCATGAGCTCCGCCGCCACCTCGTAGCGTCGCTGCGGCAGGCTGGCGCGGAACTCGCGGTCGACGGTGCGACGGTAGAGCTTCGCCGGACGCCCGGCCCCAGGACCGGTGCGGCCCGACGTGCGCCGGTACTCGGCGGTCAGCAGCCCGGCCTCGACCAGCCGGTCGAGGTGATGCGCGGCCAGCGGCCGGCCGATGCCGACCGCGGTGGCCGCCTGATCACGGCTGACGGGCTCGGCCTCGGCGGCGACGTGCAGGTAGAGGCGGCGGCGAACCGGATCGGCCAGCACCGCCAGGTCGTCAATCGTCTCGGGCGTTGGATCGTGAAGCATGCCTGCCGGCATTCTAACGCTAACCATCCTTAGCGCAAGACTTGACAGCCCATCCGGGCTCGTTCTATAACACACGCCTATTCACCATACAACGGGAGACCCGGATGACTCGACTCACTCGTTTCACGGCAGCCGGGCTCGGCGCGTTGCTGGTGGTGACGGCGGTCGGCGTGGCGTTGGCCGCACCCCGCCCGTCCGAGGCCACCCACCATGCGCCGGCGGCGACATCGGCCCACCGCATTTCCCGTGACGCGTTCCACGACCAGATGCGCAAGCTCTGGGAGGACCACATCACCTGGACGCGTCTCTACATCGTCAGCGCAGCCACGCTGCCGGACAACCTGCCGGACATCGGCCTCACCGCTGATCGGCTGTTCGCCAACCAGGACGACATCGGTGCGGCGGTCGGCGCCTTCTTCGGCCAGCGCGCCGGCGATCGGCTGGCGACCCTGCTGCGTGAGCACATCGCACTCGCGGCACAGGCCATCACTGCGGCCAAGGCCGGCAATGACGCGGGGCTGCAGTCGGCGCTCGATGACTGGTACGCCAACGCGAACCAGATCGCGCGCTTCCTGCACAACCTGAACCCCGACTTCTGGCCGCTGCACGAGATGCGCATGCACATGCGGATGCACCTGGACCTCACGCTCGAGGAGGCCGTGGCGCGACTGCATGGTGACTTCAAGGCCGATATCGCCGCCTACGACCAGGTGCACCTCCAGATCCTGGAGATGGCCGACCTGCTGTCCGACGGGATCACCCATCGCTTCCCGGGCCGGTTCGGAAGGTAAGGAGATGCGAATGCGAAACCTGGTCCACGCGCTCGTCCCGGTGCGCCCGCCCATCCTCGCGCTCGTCGGGGTGGGGATAGCCATCTTCGGCCTCGGGCTCGACACCGTTGTTCATCTGACCACCGTCGAGGCGGCTCACCACCACGAGGTCGGCTTCTCGCTCGAGGAGCACGGCGCGCACCTGGTGGGCCTGATCGGCATGGTCATCGCCCTGGCCGGCGTCGTCATCGACGGCGTCCGGCGTGGAAAGGAGTTCTGAGTCATGCCCATTGGCGATTTCGCCAGCAACATCCCACCGGTTGGCTTCTTGGCCATCCACATCGTGCTGTTCATCATCGGCGCCTACTTCGCCTGGCGGTCCTTCGGCGCCAACAACAGCTCGCTCGGCTGGGCCTTCTCGCTCTACGCCCTGGCCGAGATCGTGTACATGACCTACCACCTCGACTGGACCGTCTTCCTCTTCGCGCACACGATCGCCGAGGTGCTGGACGTGGTGGCGTTCATCATCATCTTCGTCACCGCCTCGCGGACGGTGCTGTCCTCGGCACGGGCCGGGGCATGAGCCTCTTCCTGCGTTCCGTTGCTGTCGGGCTGCTGGCCATCTGGCTGGCCGCCTGCAGCAGCGGGGCACCGTCCGGCTCTGC
>DASSNX010000120.1:0-20130 GCA_035701185.1 Candidatus Limnocylindria bacterium | reverse complement strand
GCGGGGCGGTACTCCGGGTCAAGGAGCAGGCACGCCGCCTGGTGGCCGCCGCCCAGGTCGTAGAGCGCCGGATCCACGCGAGGGCAGGTCTCGAAGGCCACCGGGCAGCGCGGATGGAAGCGGCAGCCGGACGGGATGCGCGACGGGTCGGGCGTCTCGCCGGCCAGGATCACCGGCCGCCGGCGCGCGTTCGGATCCGGCACCGGGACCACCGAGCGCAGGGCACGGGTGTAGGGGTGCTGCGGGTCGCCGAGCACGGTGCGCGCGTCGCCGATCTCCACGATCCGACCCAAGTACATGACCGCGATGCGGTCCGCGTACGCAGCGACCGTCGACAGGTCGTGGGTGATCATCAGGACGCTGATGCCGTGCTCGTCGGCCAGCGCGCGGAGCAGGTTGAGGATGTCGGCCCGGATGCTGACGTCCAGCATGCTGACCGGCTCATCGGCCACCAGCAGGCTCGGCTGCAGGGCCAGGGCCGCCGCGATCACCACCCGCTGCCGCTGGCCGCCGGACAGCTCGAACGGCAGCCGATGGAGATAGGCCGCCGCTGGCTTGAGCCCGGCCTGCTCCAGCGCCTCCCTGACCCGTGCCTCGGCCTCCGCCGCCGAGCTCGCCACGCCGTGCACGCGCAGCGGCTCGGCCACGATCTCGCGCACCTGCATTCGCGGGTTCAGCGACTCGTAGGGGTCCTGGAAGATCATCTGGACGTTGCGGCGCAGCCGCAGCAGCTCCCGGTGTGAGAGGCTGCCGACGTGCCGGCCGCCCAGGATCACCTGGCCCTCGGTCGCCGGCAGCAGCCCCAGCAGCAGGTTGCCGGTGGTCGTCTTGCCGCAACCGGACTCGCCGACCAGGGCCAGCACCTCGCCGGGCAGCACCTCGAAGCTGACCCCATCCACCGCCGTCACGTCGCGCGTCGGCCGCCGCCGGATGACGTCGAGCAGGGAACGCTGGCCCGCGAAGCGCTTGCGCAGCCCGCGCACCTCCAGGACCGGCGCGATCGGCTCAGGCATCGGCCGGCTCGCTGACGGCCGGTGCGATGCCTGGCGGCGGAGCGACCGGCTGCTCGTGGCCCGGCTCGACCAGGAAGCACGAGGCTCGCCGCTCGTGGCTCAGCGGGAAGGCCGGCGGGCGCTCGACCAAACACCGGTCGAAGACGTGGGGGCAGCGTGGCGCGAAGGGGCAGCCCGGCGGCATGTTGTCCAGCCGCGGCGGGACGCCCGCGATGCCGACCAGCTTGCGATCGGGGTGGCTGAGGTCCGGGAAGGACGCAAGCAGGGCCTGGGTGTAGGGATGCTGCGGGTGGGCGTAGAGCCGATACGCCTCCGCCTCCTCGGCGACGATGCCGCCGTACATGACCACCACCCGGTCGCAGCGCTGCCCCACCACGCCCAGGTCGTGGGTGACCATGATGGTCGCCATCCCCAGCTCGTTCGAGAGGCGGGCCAGCAGCTCCAGGATCTGGGCCTGGATCATCACGTCGAGGGCAGTGGTCGGCTCGTCCGCGATGATCACGTCCGGGTCGCAGGCCAGCGCCAGGGCGATCATGGCCCGCTGCCGCATCCCGCCCGAGTAAGTGTGCGGGTAATCGCGTGCCCGCCGGCCGGGGATGCCGACCCGTTCCAGCAGCTCCCCGGCGCGCGCGGCGGCGGCACGCCGGCCGATCCCGGGCTGGTGGGTGCGGATCGCTTCGGCGACCTGGTCGCCCACGGTCCGCACCGGGTTCAGGGCATTCATGGCGCCCTGGAACACGATCGACAGCCGGGACCAGCGCACGGCCCGCAGCTCGGCGGGCGGCAGGGCCAGCAGGTCCTCGCCGTCGAACAGCACCTGTCCGCCGACCACGCGGCCGCCGGGCGGCAGCAGCCGCAGCATGGCCAGCACGGTGGTGGTCTTGCCGGAGCCTGACTCCCCGACGAGCCCCATCGTCTCGCCGCGCCGCAGGTCGAACGAGACGCCGTCGACCGCGCGCAGCGGTCCGGTAGGCGAGTCGAACTCGACCGCCAGGTCGCGGACGCTCAGCAGCGGGACGTTCGAACCCTGCCGCGGGATGCTGACCGGCAGCGGGTCCCGCGTCCCGGCCGGCGTGGCCGCCCGATCGCGAACCCGCGAGCCGGGCAGCAGCCGCTGCGGACCAACCCGCTCGCGCTCGAGGTGGTGGCGCTTCAGCCGCGGGTTGAGCACGTCCTCGAGCGCCGTGCCGAGCAGGGTCGTGCCGAGCACGACCCAGACGATGGCCAGCCCAGGTGGGATGAGCGCCCACCACGCACCGGCCGACACCGCGCTGCGCTCGAAGGCAAAGTTCAGCATCTGGCCCCAGCTGATCAGCGTCGGGTCGCCCAGGCCGAGGAACGCGAGCGTCGACTCCTCGAGGATCGCCAGGCTGATGACCAGCACCATGTTGGCGAGCATCAGCGGCAGCACCTGCGGGAGGATGTGCCGCCGCAGGATGTGCAGGTCGCCGGCGCCGATCGCGCGAGCCCGCATGACGAACTTGCGCTCGCGCACAGAGAGTGTCTGCGATCGGACGAGGCGTGCCGTGGTGGTCCAGCCCAGCGCGCCGATGACCAGGATGATGTTGAGCAGGCTTGGCCCGGCGATGGCGATGATCACGATCTGCAGCGCCAGGTCGGGAATCACCAGGAAGAAGTCGGTGAAGCGCATGAGCCCGGCGCCAACCCAGCCACCCCGGTACCCGGCCACGATGCCCACCACTCCGCCGATCAGCAGCGCGATTGACGCGGCCGAGAAGCCGACGATCAGCGATACCCGAGACCCGTGGATGAGCGCCGACAGGACGTCCTTGCCGCGGTCGTCGGTGCCGAGCAGGTGCATCGCGGACGGCGCCTGGTAGATGTCGAAGATCGTGACGTTGACCGATTTGTACGGGTCGAATGGAGCGATGAACGGCGCGAGCACCGCCACCGCCAGCGCCACCAGCAGCATGGCGATGCCAATGGCCCCCATCGGCTTGCGCACGAGGCTGTGCAGCGCACCACGCGGGACGTACGTGGGCGTCGTCGCCGGAGCCTGGACCTCGACCAGCGCCGTCATCGGCTCATCACCCTTCCGTCACGCGGGGGTCGATCCAGCCGTACACCAGCTCGGCCGCCAGGTTGGCGATCACCACGCAGACGGCAAGCAACAGGAACGCGCCCTGCAGGACCGGGAAGTCGCGGTTGCCGACGGCCTCGACGGTGCGGTAGCCGAGGCCCGGGTACGAGAAGACCGACTCGACCTGGATCGCCCCCGAAACGGTGAAGCCAAGGTTCAGCGCGATAAGGGTCACCATCGGCAGCATCGCGTTCTTGACGGCATGGTCGCGAATGATCCGCCAGGTCGTCAGGCCCTTCGCCTTGGCCGTCAGGATGTAGTCCTCGCTCAGGACGTCGATCACGCTGCTCCGCATGATCAGCATGTACTCGCCCAGGAGCACGAGCGTGAAGCTGATGGTCGGCAGCAACAGGTGCTTGCCGAGGTCATAGACCCCGTCCCACCAGGATGCATAGCTGGCGCCGATCGTCACGCGGCCAGCTGTCGGCAGGTCGAACCATTGCGATCCGGCGAAGAGAAGGAGGATCGCGAGGAAGAACGTCGGCAGCGACCACATGAACAGGCTGAACATCAGCGCCGAGACGTCGATCGACGTCCCCCGGCGCCAGGCAGCCAGGAGGCCGAGCGCAATCCCGACCAGGATCGCGAGGACCTGCGCGGGCAGGATCAGCAGCAGGGTATTGCCGAGTGATTGTCCGAGCAGCTGCGCGACGCTCTGGTCGCGCTTGGCGAAGCTCTGGCCGAGATCGCCGCGACTCAGCGCTGAGAGATACGCGAAGTACTGCGAATCGAACGGGTTGCCACCCTCGAGGTTGAGGAAGACCGGCTTATCGAGGCCGAACCGCCGGACGAGCGCGTCCCGGGCCTCCGGGTTGACGCGCGGATCACGGATCAGGCTCCGACTCGGATCACCGGGAAGGATGCGGAACAGGAAGAAGTTGAACGTGATCACCACGAACAGGGTGACCACGGCCCAGCCGATCTTCGACGCCAGGTAACGTCCCCGACCCTGCATTGCGTGGCTCCCGGATCGCTGATCGGCCGGGGCGTCGCCCGACCGATCAGGTCACCGGAGCGGTGCTCCTACTGCTGGCTCGTCGGCCGCAGGATGGACAGCTGTCCGGGATCCTCGAGGCCGAGCGGCGCCAACGCATCGTCCCAGCCGGTGAAGGTGTCCACGCGATGCGCTTCGACCAGCTGCGCGTAGTACGGGATGATGTAGACCACGTCGTCCATCAGGATCTGCTGCATCTGGTGCACGATCTCGACGCGCTTGGTGTGATCGGGCTCGATCCCCTGCGCCTTGTACAGGTCGTCGTACTGCTTGTTGCAGTACCCGGTCTCGCTGAAGCCGGTCGGGATCTCCTGGCAGAGGGCCACGCCCAGCAGGAAGGCGGGATCGGGATCCGAGCCCCAGCCCCACAGGATGATGTCGTAGTCGAACGCCGGGCAGCAGATGCTGGTCACGGTGTCCTCTTCCAGGCCTTGAATCTGGATATCAACGCCGATGGCGTTCCACATGCCCTTGAGCGCATCCGCCTCGGCTGGGGCGCTGTCGATGTTGTCCGGATAGGTGAAGCGGAAGGTCAGATCTCCCGTCTTGCAGTCCTGTGACGGCAGGCATTCGCGGATGCCGTCTCCGTCCGTATCGGCATAGCCGGCATCGTCGAGGATCTTGTTGGCCGCGTCGACGCTGAACTGGTAATCGGGGATTTCAGAGGCGTAGAAGTCGCCGAGGCCGGGCGGCACGAGCGTCAGGCCGGGAGTCGCCAGGCCGGACTTGCCGACGGTGATCAGCTGGTTCTTGTCGATCGCGGTTGCCAGGGCCTTGCGGACATTGACATCCTTCAGCGCCGGGTGGCCCGTGCACTTCCCACCCTTGTTCGTCGGGCAGTCCTCGGGCTTGATCTGGTTGATGATGAGGTCGCGCAGATCGGCGATGAGCGGGTCGGCGAGCACGAGCGCCAGATCAGGATTGTTCCGAAGGGCCGGCACCGCGGTCGTGGGCGTGTTGATGATCATGTCGACGTCGCCGTTGTCGAGGGCGGCGATTCGCGTGTCACCGTTATCGATCGTTTGGAAGGCGAGGCCGTCGACAAACGGCGCACCCTTCCAGTAGTCCTGGTTCGACGCCAGCTCGACCGACTCGTCCTGGGTTGCCTTCACGAGCTTGAACGGGCCAGTGCCGATCATCTCGTCATTCTCGAACTTGACCGGATCCTTGACCTTCTCCCAGATGTGCTTGGGCAGGATGTACATGAAGGCCATGCGGTACTCGAAGTTGCCGATGGGCGAATCGGCCGTCAGCACCACGTGCGTCGGATCCGGAGCCTCGATCTTGCTGAACACGTCGGGATAGCTGGGCAGGTAGGGGAAGTCCTCGGTGTCCCGATAGAGCTCGAGCGTGAACTTCACGTCCTCGCTGGTCATCGGTGTTCCATCGTGGAAGACGACGTCGTCACGGAGCGTCATCGTCCAGGTCACGCCGTCGTCGGCCACGCTCCAGTCGGTGGCGACCTCGGGCACGTAGCTGCCGTCAGCCGTGACCGCGATCGGCGTGTCGTACACCAGCTCGTACATCGTGTACGCCTCGGTCAGGAGGCCGTTGCCGGGGTTCAGGCTGTCCGGGTAGCCGGCCATGCCGATCTTCACCGTCCCGCCAGTCAGGTTGCTGCTCGGCTGGGCCACCTGCGATCCCCCGCTGGGCTGTGCCTGCGTCGGAGCGCAGGCCGTGAGCACCAGGCCCACCATGACGACGACCGGAAGAAACCTGGCTCGAACGGGCGTGAGCATCGAACATCTCTCCCTCGGGTCGCGTCGAACCGGAGTCGTGGATGGGAGCCGGCGGCTGCGACCGGCGGAGCATGGCACAGCCCACGGAATCGGGTCAACGATTCGCGGCCGGGTGGCGGATTCCGCTGCGCGTGGACTTCGAGATTGCTGGATTCGTGCGCGCCGGGCCGGGCCGGGCTGAATCCCGGGTCAGGCATACTCCGCGGGCATGACCGCCCCCACCGGTCGCGACCTGGTCAACGCGCAGGTCGCGATCGAATCGTTCAGCCTGTCCGCCGATGGCTCGACCATCGTGTACGGCGTCCGACGGGTGCAGCGCGGCACATATGTGTCCCACCTCTACCGCGTGGCCTGGTCCGGCGGACGTGCCGAGCGCCTGACCTTCGGCCGCGTCCGCGATACGGCCCCGGTGATCGCGCCCGACGGGCGGTCGGTCGCCTTCGTCCGCGCCCCGGTCGGCAAGGATGACGCGGCCGGGCAGCTCTGGGCCCTGCCCCTCCGCCGCGGCGCCCGACCATGGCAGCTGACCCGCCAGAAGCACGGCGCTGGCACGCCGCGCTGGAGCCCCGACGGCCAGCGGCTGGCGTTCCTGGGTCAGGCCGGCGAGGACCGATTCATCATCGGCCCCGAGCGACGCAAGCGGAGCCCGCTCGCCCGTCGCATCACGCGCACCGACTTCCGCGATGACGACTCTGGGCAGCTGTCACGCCGGACACACCTGTGGTCGGTCGAGGTGAGCCGCAGGGCGAAGCCGGCGCAGCTGACCAGCGGCGAATTCGACGTCACCGAGGCGGTCTGGGCACCGGACGGCAGCTGGCTGGCGTTCACCGCGGACATCGAGCCGGATTGGAACGTCCTGCCGCGCGACCGGATCTTCCGCGTCGACGCGCACGGTGGGAGGCATCGGCCGCTGGTCGAGCTGGCAGGCGACGCCAGCGCACCGTCGTTTTCGCCGGACGGCCGACAGCTGGCCTTCATCGGCTCCGACGTGGAGGACCCCCACGACGAGGCGCTGACCGGCCTGTGGGTGAAGACCCTGCGCGGCGGCAAGGCACGCCAGCTCGGCGCCGGCCTCGACCGCTCGATCGGCAATGGCGCCTGGGCGGACCTGGTCATGGCCGATGACGCCGTCGGCCCGGCCTGGCTGCCCGATGGCAGCCTGCTGGCGATGGTCGGCGACACCGCGCGCAACCTGCCGTACCGCTTCACGCTGGACGGCCGCTGCCAGCCGTTGCTGGCCCCGGACCAGGTGGTCGGCGCCGGGCTGGCGGTGGCCGGGGAGCGGATCGTGATGTCGGCCGGGATGAGCGGGCAGGCTGCCGAGCTGTACGCGCTGGAGGGCTGGCAGGAGGGGCGGGCCACCCTCCGCCGGCTGACCACCATCGGTTCGGGCTGGCAGCGCCGATTCGGGGTGCCGACCTGGGAGGAGCACTGGATCGACGGTCCCGGGGGCCACATCCAGGCCTGGGTCGTGTCTCCGCCGGGTGCTGGTCGGAAGCCGATGCCGACCATCGTCGACCTGCACGGCGGTCCCACCGGCTGCGCCGCGCCGGGCGGGACGATGGATTCGACGCTGCTGACCGCCCATGGCTATCGCGTGGTCCGGCCGAACGTCCGCGGCTCGGACACGTTCGGTTCTGCCTGGATCCGGGCGCTGGGCGGTCGCTGGGGCGAGGTGGACGCCGAGGATGTGGAGGCCGTCGTGGCCGGTCTCGTTGCCGAAGGCCTGGTGGATGCGCGGCGCGTGGGGGTCCTGGGGCTCAGCTACGGCGGCTTCCTGGCGCAGTGGCTGGCTGGGACTTCACCCACCTTTCGCGCTGCGGTGGCGGAGAACGGCGTGAGCAACCAGCTTTCCACCTGGGCGACCTCGTATTTCGGAATCCACTACAACCGCCGTGCGCGGCTCGGTGATCCGTTGACGGAGGCCGGAGTGGCGCAGCTCTGGCGCACCTCGCCGCTTCGGCATGCGTCACGCATGAAGGTGCCGCTCCTGATGCTTCAGGCCGAGGAGGACCAGGTCTGCCCCGCCTCGGACAACCTGCAGCTGTTCACCGCCCTGAAGGTCCTTGGCCGCGAGGTCGAGCTGATCCTCTACCCCGAGGAGCATCACGAGATGAAGAACTACGGCCGCCCCGACCGCCGCGCGGACCGGATGGATCGGATCCTGGACTGGTTCGACCGTCACCTGCGCGCCGGAGGCCCGGCGCAGGGCGCGAAGGTCAGGCGGGCGACTTCCGGCTGAGGCGCTCGGCCAATCCACCCATGGTCAGCGCCATCCCCAGGCCGATGATGCCGATGGCGGCCACCACCCGGAACGCCTCGCCACCGATGGCCGTCGCGAAGGCCAGGTAGGCAAGCACAGCGCCGGCGGCCACCCCCGAGCCGATCCACTTGAAGGCGGGCGCATCGGCAATCCAGCCGGCGGCGTACATGCCGAGGCCCAGGCTGAACGGCACGATCGTCCACAGGATGGTCCATTCGCTCCAGCGACCGGTCAGGCTCATGTAGAGCAGCATGCCGCCGATACCCGCCAGCAGCGCGCCGGGGATCACCATCCCGGCCCGGAGGCGGCGATGCTGCCGGCCGATCGCGGCCGGGACCAGGAAGAAGAGGCTCAGCACGACCAGGATGGCAGGCCACCAGGCCCAGATCTCGGGACTGACGCCGAGCTCCGCGATCCACGCCCGCAGCCACTCCCCGAAGAGGATGGCTATGCCGATGGCGAGCAGCATGAGGCCGGCGATCAGCTCGATGGTGCGGCTCACGCCGCCGAGTATACGGCCGCCCTCCCGCGCCTCCCGTGGCGGCGCTTGACGACCGCCGCGACAGCCTCCACCGTGCCGAGCCATGCGGCTGGTGGTGCGGCTCCTCGGCAGGCGGCTGCCGCGCACGTCCGGCACGCTGCGGGTCGAGGGGCCGTCTGCGCCGGTCCATGTCCGCCGCGACCGCTGGGGCATCCCGCACGTGGTGGCCGAGTCAGCCGACGACGCCTGGTTCGCGCTGGGCTTCTGCCACGCCCAGGACCGTGCCTTTCAGCTCGAGACGCTGTTGCGCATCGGCCGCGGCACGCTGTCGGCACTGGTCGGCGCGGGTGGGCTGCCGGCTGATCGGCTGTCCCGGCGCCTGGGCTTCCATCGCGTGGCCACCGCTCAGCTGACGCTGCTCGACGCCGACGTGCGGGCGGCGGTGGATGCCTACGTGGCCGGCATCAACCAGGGTCTGGCCCGCGGTCTCCCACGGCGGCCCCACGAGTTCGTGCTCCTCCGCGCACAGCCGACGCCGTGGGAACCTGCCGACGTCCTGGCCTTCGCGGCGCTCCAATCCTTCGCGCTCGGCGCCAACTGGGACGCGGAGCTGGCGCGGCTGAAGATCCTCGCCCTTGACGGGCCCGACGCGCTGCGCGCCTTGGATCCTGCCTACCCCGCCTCGCATCCGGTGAGCGTGCCGGTGGCGGCCGCCGCGGGACCGGCCCTGGATCGGCTGGCCGAGGACCTGGCCATCTTCGCCTCGGCGGCGCCCTCCAACGGCGGCTCGAACAACTGGGCCATCGCCGGCTCCCGCACGACCTCCGGGGCCCCCCTCCTCGCCAACGACCCGCACCTCGCGCCTCGCCTGCCCGCGCCCTGGTATTTGGTGCACCTGCGCTGCCCGCAGTGGGAGCTGGCCGGCGCCTCGTTCGTGGGCGCGCCGGCGCTGCCGATCGCGCACAACGGCCACGCCGCGTGGGGCATCACCGCCGGGCTGACTGACCAGGCGGATCTGTTCATCGAGGAGATCGGCGAGGACGGGGTGTCTGTTCGCGAGGCCGATGGCTTCGGGTTTTGCGAGGTCCGTGAGGAGCGCATCGCGGTCCGCGGCGGCGAGGCTGTCACCGAACGCGTGCTCGTCACCCCGCGCGGGCCGATCATCAGCCCGCTCCTTGATGGGGCGCCCGCCGCGGTCTCGCTCTCCGCCGTCTGGCTGCGGCCGCAGCCGATCCGCGGCTTCCTGGCCTGCGTCACCGCTCGCTCCTTCGACGAGTTTCGCGCCACGTTCGCAGAGTGGCCCGGCCCGGCGCTCAACGTCATCTACGCGGACCGCGACGGGCACATCGGCTACCAGCTCGTCGGCCAGCTGCCACGCCGGCGGCTCGGCAACGGCACGCTGCCGCTCCCTGGCTGGCTCCCGACGGTCGGCTGGCAGGATGACCTCGTGCCCTTCGCCGAGATGCCCTTCACCCTCGATCCGCCGGAGGGATTCGTGGCCAGCGCCAACAACCGCCCCGCCGCCGATGGCACCGGCCCGTTCCTCGGCGTGGACTGGATGGACGGCTACCGCCAGGCCCGCATCCTCGAGGCGCTGCAGGCGCACTCGCGTTGGGACGTAGCCGCGGCCGCTGCCCTGCAGATGGACGTGGTCAGCCTGCCGTGGCGCCGCGTCCGCGATCGGCTCCTCGCTCTTGCGCCGCCTGACCCGGACGCCGCGCAGGCGCAGGATCTGCTCCGCGAGTGGGATGGGCAGATCAGCGCCGATTCCGCCGCGGCATCGGTCTGGGAGCTGTGGCTATCAGCGATGGCGGCGCGCATGACGCAGCCCACCGCGCCGAATGCATGGCAGTTCGCGCTCGGTGCCGGCTTCGGCGACATCGTGCCGCTGACGATCTTCCACGCCGGCTCGGCGGCCCAGGTCGTCGAGCGGTTCCTCGGTGACGCGCCTGACTGGGATGCCGATGCCGGGCTGGCCCTGGGCGAAGCCATGCTGCGCCTGCGCGTCGACCTGGCCGGCGATGACCCGGCGGACTGGGCCTGGGGCCGGCTGCGGACGCTGACCCTGCGGCACCCCGTCGGCAGCCAGCCGCTGCTGGCCGGCGCCTTCAACCTCGGCCCGGTGCCGATGGGCGGCGATGCCACCACGCCGATGCAGGCCGCCACCGGCCCCCTGCATCCCGTCGACAACCCCGGCTATCTGGCCAACACCCGCGTCGTCATCGACCTGGCCGACCTCGACCGCAGCCGCTTCGTGCTCGCCGGTGGCCAATCGGGCAATCCCCTGTCGCCGCATTACCGCGACCTGTTCGCGCTCTGGCAGCGCGGCGAGGGCGTCCCCATCGCATGGTCCGAGGACGCGGTCGCTGCGGTCACCGTCTCATCGCTCACGCTAACCAGCGAGTAAGCGGCCGATAAGCGCCCACTCCGAGGATTCCTGCCGGTGGACGACGCAGCCCTTGGCGCCGCCCTGCGTGCGCTGCGACATCGGCGTGGTTGGCGGCAGACGGACCTGGCGAAACGGGCAGGCGTCAGTGACAGCCTCGTTGCGCTACTGGAATCCGGCGCCGCTGAACGGCTGTCGCTGCCGGCCGTGCGCCGGATCGCCGCCGCCCTCGACGTCCGCCTGCGCTGGGACGTGGGATTTCGCGCGCAGGAGCTCGCGCGATTGCGGGACGCCGACCATGCCCGGCTCGGCGAGCTCCTGGTTCGGCGACTCGAGGGTCTCGGCTGGCTGGTCGTCCCCGAGGCAAGTTTCAATCACTACGGCGAGCGCGGCCGGATCGACCTCCTCGCCTACCATCCCACAACTCGGATCCTGCTGGTCGTGGAACTGAAGACGACCATCCTCGACGTCCAAGCCGCCCTGGGCGACCTGAGTGTCAAGACGCGCGTTGCATCGGTCGTCGCGCGCGAACTCCGCTGGCGCCCATTGGCCGTGCTGCCGTTGCTCGCCGTCGCCGAAACCACCACCAACCGGCGCCGCATCGCGGACCACGCGCGTCTGTTTGCTCGACTGTCGTTGCGTGGCCGGTCGGCGCTTCAGTGGCTGCGCAATCCCGCTGGGCTGCCCGATGGCCTCCTGATCCTCGTCGAGTTGCCAAAATCCAAGGACGCTGGCCTTAGGCGCGCCGGCAGGCAGCGGGTGAGGCTCCAGAAGGCTGAATCACTCTCGTACGAACCCGGCAAGGCGGGAGCGGTGGCCTCGGAAGCCGGCTAACGCCAACTCCATTGGAATCTGGCGACTCAATCGGCGGGAGACCGAGTTAACGCCAGCCACACAGGAATCTGGCCGAGCGGACGGCCCGGCCCTACATCTCCCCTTCGTAGGCCGGCTGCGGCATCCGCAGCTCGCGGTCCTTGCGGTAGCCGAGCAGGTAGTCCGCCTGCATCAGGGTGTGGATCTGTGACGTTCCCTCGTAGATCACCGACCCCTTGGAGTTCCGCAGGTAGCGCTCCACCGGGTACTCGTTCGAGTAGCCATAGGCGCCGTGGATCTGGATCGCGTCGAGGGCGGATTGCACGGCGTGGTCGGTCGCAAACCACTTGGCCAGCGAGGTCTCGCGGGTGTTCCGCTCGCCCCGGTTCTTCTTCCAACCGGCCTTGAAGACCAGCAGCCGCCCGGCCTCGATGCCCTGGTACATGCGCGCCAGCATCTGCTTCACCAGCTGGTGCTCGCCGATCTCGGAGCCAAAGGTCTTGCGCTCGTGCGCGTACTTGACCGATGCGTCCAGGCAGGCCTGCGCCAGTCCCACCGACCCTGCCGCCACCGTGAACCGCCCCTGGTCGATGGCGCTCATGGCGATCGTGAACCCCTCGCCCTCCTCCCCGACCCGGTTGGCAGCCGGCACCTCGCAGTCGTTGAAGTAGAGGATGCCGGTGTTGCCGGCACGAACGCCCAGCTTGCCGTGCAGCGAATCGGAGCTGAAGCCGGGGAACGAGCGCTCGACGATGAAGGCGGTGATCCCCTTGTGGCCCTTGCTCTTGTCGACCGTGGCGAAGACCAGGAAGTTGTCCGCGGTATCGGCCAGGGAGATCCAGATCTTCGAGCCGTTGAGGATGTAGCGGTCACCGTCGCGCCGCGCGGTGGTCGACAGGTTGGCCGCATCGGATCCGACGCCCGGCTCGGTCAGCCCGAAGGTGGCCAGCTTCTCGCCGCGCGCCTGTGGGATCAGGTAGCGCTCCTTCTGATCCTCGTTGCCCCATTGCAGGAGGGTCAGCGAGTTGAGGCCGGTGTGGACCGAGAGGATCACGCGGAATGCGGTATCGGCCCGCTCCATCTCCTCGCACAGCAGCGCGAAGGCGATGTAGTCGAAGCCCGCGCCGCCGTAGCGTTCGGGGATCGGCAGGCCCAGGAAGCCCTCCGCTCCCATCTTCTCGTAGAGGGAGCGGTCGTAGGTGGCGGAGGCGTCGAGCTCGTGGATGCGGGGCAGGATCTCGCGCTCGGCAAAGGCCCGGGCGGTGCGCTGCAGCTCGCGCTGCGCATCGGTCAGGGAGAAGTCGATCATGAAAGCTCCAAGGGGAGGACTCGGGGAAGCCGAATTGTACCGATGGCGCCGCCGGCCGGCCGCCGGTCTGCAATTCCGACCGGAATGCCGGTAGTTCGCTTTGCATGACTTCGGACGTTAGGCTAGCCTAAGTCACGCCGCCCGCTTCTCCCCCGCCGCCAGGAGATCCCCTTGGACATCGGCTTCTTGACCACCGGCCTGCTGACGGGACTCCGCGAGGGAGTCGAGGCAGCCCTCATCGTCAGCATCGTGCTCGCCTACCTGGCCAAGACCGGCAACACGCGCTACTTCGGGCGGATCTGGGCCGGGACCGGGGCCGCGGTCGCGGTCAGCGTGGTGGTCGGCATCATCCTGTGGGTCACCGTCCGCGAGCTGCAGCAGCCGGCCGAGCAGGTGTTCGAGGGGCTAACCATGCTCCTCGCCGCCGCGGTCGTGACCTGGATGCTGTTCTGGATGCGCCGCACCTCGGCCAACATCAAGGGGACGCTGCACGCCGGCGTCGACCGGGCGCTGACCGAGGGTGGAGCATGGGCGCTGTCGGCATTGGCCTTCACCGCGGTCATCCGCGAGGGCATCGAGACGTCGCTCTTCCTGCTGGCCCAGGCCACCGCCGCCAGCCAGGCCGATGACGCCGCGCCCAGCACGCTGGCCGGCGCGCTGATCGGGCTGGTGCTGGCTGCCGCCCTTGGCTACGGCTTCTACCGCGGCGCGCGCGTGATCAACCTGCAGCGCTTCTTCCGCTGGACCGGCGTAGCCCTGATCTTCATCGCCGCCGGACTGCTCAGCCACGCGGTCCACGAGTTCGCGGAGATCGGCGTCATCGGCTTCGGCACCGCCACTGCCTACGACATCAGCGCCGTCCTGCCGCACGAGGGGACGAGCCCGGTGGGAATCCTGGGGCAGCTCCTGCGCGCCCTGTTCGGCTACAGCGCCGATCCGGAGTGGGTCACCCTCGGCGCGTGGATCGCGTACGTGGTGCTGGTGCTAAGCCTCTACCTGCGGCCGGCGAAGCCGATGCGGCCGGAGCCGATCACCGGCAGCCAGCCGGCCGTGGGCAGCTAGGCCGCCGTTCCGACGAAGTCGAGCATCCGCCGCCAGGCATCGGTCGACGCGTCCGCGAACTCCGCCTGGTGGCGGTCGAAGAACGAATGGGGCGCGTCCGGGTAGACGATGCTCTCATGCTTGACGCCAGCTGAGCGCAGCGCCGTCTCGAACTGCTCCACGATGTCCGGGGTGATGCCCTGGTCGGCGCCGCCCCACAGCGCGAGCACCGGCGCCCGGAAGCGGTCGACCAGGTCGGCCGGCGCAGGCAGGTCGCGGTTCTGGCCGACGGGCCAGCCATAGAAGCCGATGACCCCGTCCACGTCCGGCCCATCTGCCGCCTGCAGGTAGCTCAGCCGGCCGCCGAAGCAGAAGCCGACGGTGTAGATCCGCTCCGCGGCCCCGCCCTCGGGGCTGCGCAGGTAGGCCGCCGCCGCGGCGATGTCCGCGTTCAGGGCGGCGTACCGAGTCTGCTCCACGTGGTGGCGGTATTCGAAGCCCTCGGGCCGACGCCCCGTCCCCGCGGTCCGGCTGAAGTAGTCGATTGCCACCGCGTGCACGCCCGCCTCCGCGAAGCGCAGGGCCAGCTCCTCGAAGAATGGGTGCAGCCCGCGGACATCAGGGAGGATCACGATGCCGGGGCCGCCGTCGTGCTCGGCGCGGGCCGCGTAGGCCGCCACCGACACCCCGTCGTCGGCGGAGAGCGTCAGCTCACGAGCATCGGCGGCAGCGCCGCGGATCGGGGGCAGCGGGGGTCGAGCGTCGTCGTCGTAGCACATCGGCGCAGCGTACGCCGGCTCAGACGACTCCGCTGGTGACCGCCAGCGTGCCGGCGGCGAGGATGACGGCCACCAGCGCGTAGGCGGCCGCGCGCATGACCCACGGCGTGCCGCGGTTCAGGGCCGAGCCGTCCGGCGTGCGCCACAGCCCGCCCAGGGTCGGCACGTTCGACGGCGCCAGCAGCAGGCCGATGAAGGCGCCGACCAGCAGACCGCCCACGTGGCCGGTCCAGCTGATGCCCGGGATGGTGAAGGTGATGACCAGGTTGAGGACCAGCAGGGTGCCGACCTGGGAGAGCATCGAGCGCGCCTGGGGGCCGAGCAGCAGATGCCGTCGGCGAGAGACCACGAACGCGAGCCCGAACAGCCCGAAGATCGCCCCGGAGGCGCCAACCGCCGCGCTGTCCGGAGCGGCGAGGATGGTGAGCACACTCCCGCCCAGGGCGCAGAGCAGGTACAGCACCAGGTACTCCACGTGACCGTACAGCTGCTCGATGATCGGGCCGAACAGCCAGAGCGCGTACATGTTGAAGCCGATGTGCAGCAGACCCAGGTGCAGGAAGGCGCTGGTCAGCAGCGTCCACCACTCCCCGGACAGCACCGCCTGGCGCGACACCGCGCCGGCGTTCACCAGCGGCCCGCCACCGCCGAACATGCCGAAGCCGCCGGCCCCGGCCAGCGCCCCGTCGATCAGGAAGACGGCAACGTTGATCGCGATGATCAGCCAGGTGACGTAGGCCGGGTAGCTGGCATAGGGGCCGCGGGCGCGGTTGAACTGGCGCCGTGCGGCGAAGTCATGGCCGGTCTCCTTGAGCAGCCAGGCGATGCGGTTGGCGATCGCGCCGCGCTCCTGCGGCGGCGCCCGTCGGTCCGCCTCGCGGTAGGCGGCGATTGCCTCGTCCAGGTCCCCGTCGCGCACGTGCTGCTCGGCCGCGGAACGCCAGCCCAGCCACGCCATCGGCCCACCGAGCTCGGCTGCCGCCAGCCAGGCCTGCAGCGCACCCGCCTCGTCGTCGAGCCGGTAGTGGGCGGTGCCGATCGCCAGCAGCGCGCTCCCCGCCACCTGGGGATCGGGATGGTGCGCGAGCGGCTCGAGGATCAGCAGCGCGTCCTGCGGATCGCCGGCGTCCAGGAGGCGCTGGGCCTCGCTCAGGCGGGCGCGCGGGTCATCGGTCATGGGCCGCGCATTATCCCAGACAGCAATCGACCGCCGAGAGATGGCACCCCGGCGGTCGGTTGCACGCCCCCCTGGAGGAGGCGAAGCTCTCCCGGCGGCAGACCGGGAGAGGCATCAATGACCGGAGCTACTTGTCCCGGCGAAGGAACTCCAGCACGTCGTCGTAGCGGAAGCGCCGGTCACCGCGCCGCGTCACCCGGAAGAACGGGAGCTCGCCGCGGTCGCCGAGACGCTTGACCGTGTTCACGTGCAGATGCAGCAACTCGGCGACTTCCGACGCCGTGAGCAGCTTCCCCACCTCGTTCGTCATCATCGGTCCTGTGGTTCCTTCTGCTACGCCGAGCCGGTCCGGCACGTGGGCGCTCAGGTGCGGAGGGCGCGGCTTCTGGTCGGATAGTAAGGTTGAGGTGGCGTTCGCCATCCCGGTACTTTCGGTAGCCCGCGGGCAGTACTTCGGACGGCACCCATCCACTCCGCACCGGCGCTGACCATGCCTGTCTTCGAGAAGCACGTCTTCGTCTGCACCCGTGGCGACTGGTGCCCGTCGATCGACGGGGACGGCATCGGCGTGCACGCCGCACTGAAGCAGGCGGTGCGCGAGGCGGGCCTGGCGGATCGGGTCCGCGTCAACCATGCCGGTTGCTTCTCCCAGTGCGGCAACGGGCCGATGGCGGTCGTCTATCCCGACGCGGTGTGGTACGCCGCGCTCACGCCAGAGGACGCGCGAGAGATCGTGAGCAGCCACCTGGTCGGCGGCGAGCCGGTGGAGCGGCTGCGCTACGACCCGGACACGATGGGCGCGCACAAGCTCGAGCGCGGGCCCGATGGACGGCCGATCGGCCGCCGCGCGCCGTGGCCCGCCGGCTCGTGAGCCGGTGAGCGACGAGGTCGCGCCGCTGCCCGACGCGGTGCAGGCACTGCTCGACCAGCGGGCGGCGGCGCGCGAAGCCCGCGACTGGGCGACGGCCGACACACTGCGCGAGCAGCTGCACGCGCTGGGCTGGGAGCCGATCGACAGCCCAGCCGGCTCGACCGCCCGCCCACTGCTCGGCGGAGCGGCAACTGCTTCCTACGCCGACGACGCCGACCTGGCCTCGCTCCTGGACGAGCCGGCGAGCCTGCCCGCCAGCCTCGTAACGGTCGCGGACGACCATCCGGCCGATGCGGAGCGCCTGCTTGGCGCGCTCCAACGTCATCCGCAGGCCGTCGACCACGAGATGCTGGTGGTCGCGAATGCGCCGGCCGGAGACCTCGCCCTGCCACCGAACGTCGCCACCACGCTGCACGTGGCCGAACGCCTGGGGTGGGCGGACGCCGTGAACCTCGGCCTGCGGCGCACCCGCGGGGCGGTGGCGGTGCTGCTGGACACCTCGGTCGAGCCGCAGGGCGACTTCCTGGGACCCCTGCTCGCTGCCTTCGACAATCCGGCCGTGGGCGTGGCAGGACCGTGGGGCGTCACGAGCCGCGACGGCCGCGAGTTCAGCGAGGCGCCGGCGGGCGAGGTGGATGCCATCGAGGGCTACTGCCTGGCGGTGCGCCGCGAGGCGCTGCGTCAGGTCCGCGGCTTCGACCACCGCTTCCGGTTCTACCGCAACGCCGACCTCGACCTGTCGTTCGCCATCCGCGCCAACGGCTGGACGGCGGTGGCCACCGGGCCGCTGCCGCTGGTCCGCCACGAGCATCGCGGCTGGATGGCGCACCAGCCGGCGGAACGCGATCGGCTCAGCAAGCGCAACTTCTACCGCTTCCTGAAGCACTGGGGCGACCGCCGCGACCTGCTGCTCCGCCCCGCGCAGCGTGACGAGCGCGGGCGACCCGCGCGTGACGCCGGGCGATGAGCACCGTCAGGCACCGGGTTCACGTGATGCCCGGCCTGCAGCGCATGGGCGGGCGGCTGCTGCCGAACTGGCTGGCGATCACCCTGGGTCGCGACATCTTCGCCTGGCGCGAGCTGTCACCCGCCGAGCTGGCCCACGAGCTGGAGCACGTGCGCCAGTGGAGCCGCTACAAGGTTGCCTTCCCGATCCTGTACGTGGGCGCGTCCGCCGTGTCGCTGGTCACGCGGCGGGGCTGGTACCGCGGCAACCGCTTCGAGGTCGCGGCCCGCGCCGCGGCGGGCGAGGAGTAAGGGCCGGCTACTTCAGGACGAGCCCGCCGCGAGTCACCACCACGTTCCCCTCCACCTTCGTCAGGGAGACGAGGTAGTCGAGCGGCTCGAGGTTCGGCTTGATCTGGCTCTGGTACTCCGGCGGCAGCATCTGCCCGGCGGCGGCCTCCACCGCCTGGCGGATGCCCGCCAGGTCGACGAAGGCCAGGCCAGCGTTGTCGTCCCCGCCGAAGCGGTCAACCGCGGCGTTGAACCGGTCGCTGTTGGCCAGCGAATCCGCGGCCGCCAGGTTGAGGCTGCGGGCGACGAAACCGTCGCCGAAGCCGATGAAGACCGTGCCATCGCGCATGGCGTACTGGACGACCGCTTCGGGCATGCCCATGTCCGTGCCGGGGCCGACGCCCGTCGCCGCCCGGATCGTGGTCACCTCAACGCCCGCCACCGTATCCGTGGTGATGCGGACCTGCTGGCCGGACCCCTGCGCGCCCAGCTCGGCCAGGCTGCGGAGCTGGTTGAGGCGCCGGGTGGCGGCGTCGACGTCGTTCGCCTCGAGGACGAGGCCGCCCCAGGGCGTGCCAGCGGTGGCGCCGACGGCGAGCGCACCGTCCCCGATCCAGCTGACGAAGTCCTCGAAATCGGCGCCCAGGGCCGCCTCGGCCTGCTTGAGCTGGGCACTCGCCTGCCCGTCGGCCTGGGCGGCGAGGCCGGCCTTGATGCCGGTCACGAACTGCGCCAGCGTGCTGCCGACGTTGCCGCCATCGGCGAAGAAGAGCGTGTCCGACGGGACGTGTGAGGCGAGGTCGCGCCGGCTGTTGGCGGGAGCGAGGTCACCGCCGGGCAGCGAGCTGGCACCGTCGAACGCCAGCGCATCGGGCTGCAGGCTGAGCGACGAGACAGCGAAGGGCGGGACATTGGCGATGTACTGGTCCAGCAGCGGCGTCAGCGAGGCGTCCTTCTTCTCGACCTCGGTGCGCAGCTGCTCGAGCATCTGCCGCGCGTCCACGGCAAAGAATCCGACCCAGTCGGCCGGCAGGTGCCCGATCAGCTGCTGGAGCTCCTGCCGCGCCTCCAGGTTCTGGGAACCGCCGTGCGCGTCGAGCATCGACTCGACCGTGGCGCGGCCGTTGGCCAGCACCAGCTCGTCATCCGTCACCGCGTAGGCGAAGCCTGCGTTGGCAGCAAACTGGACGTCTGCCTCCGCAGACCAGATGGTGACGCCGGCGTGCTGGCTCGAAGTCAGGCTTGTCCCCGACTGGCCGGCCAGGTCGCGGACCTTGTCACTGAATGCGCGGGCTGCGGCCGGATCCTTCACCCCGAACAGGGCCGCCATGTGCGGCAGCGCCACGTTCGAGCCGTCGAAGCTGCCGACCGGGTAGTCGAGCATCGCGAAGGAGACGCGCCCGTCGAACCAGGAGCCGATGTCCTTGGTGTACGTCAGCCCGGTACCCGAGGCGGAGAGTCCCTGGTCAACGGCGTCGGCAATCGCCTTCAGCGGAACGAGGTCCGCATCGGCTGACGGGAAGCGGTCGAGGATCGCTCGCAGCGAAGCCGCCTGGCCTGGTGACAGGTCCAGGCGGACCTCGCCGTACATCACCGTGTCTGCCGGGACGTAGGAAGCCGCGGCGCCCAGGGCACCGGGTCGGTCGGCCATGAGCGTGAAGCCGAGCACGGCGCCGATGCCGGCGGCCAAGGCGACCACCGCGCCGATGACGGCCAGATGCCATCGGCTCAGCTGCCGACCACGCTGTGGCGTGCCCTGGCTGGTGACGACCTCGTCCGTGATCATTTGCGACTCCCTCCGTGCCGCCCCGCGCCCGGTGGATCGGAGTCGGCAGCCGGGTGAGCATAGGTGCTCCCCCTTGAACGCGCCAATGACGAATGGGCTACGCCCGATGTCCCTCCAGGCAGGTACAGCCGGCCGGCCCCA
>DASSNX010000119.1:0-5154 GCA_035701185.1 Candidatus Limnocylindria bacterium | reverse complement strand
TAGACGCGGTCGATGCTCATGGGCGGCTAGCCTAGCAGTCCCGC
The DNA here is from genome assembly GCA_035701185.1 of Candidatus Limnocylindria bacterium. Taxonomy (GTDB): domain Bacteria; phylum Chloroflexota; class Limnocylindria; order QHBO01; family QHBO01; genus DASSCW01. The sequence continues at coordinate 5,110 of DASSNX010000119.1, read as the reverse complement.
TAATCTGGCCGCCAATGACCGATACCTCCGCTCGCACCGTCCTGCGGCCGATGCGTCCCGACGAGTACCCGGCCTTCGTGGAGAGCTCCAAGGCCGGGTACGCCCATGACATCGCCGTGCATGGCGGCGAGACCGAGGAGTTCGCGCGGCAGAAGTCCGAAGAGGACCACGCGGCAATCCTCCCGCAGGGTCTCGACACGCCCGGCCACTGGATCTTTGTGGTCGAGGCCGATGGCGAGCCCGTCGGCACGCTGTGGCTCGCCGAACGACCACACGGTCGGGAGAGGGAGTGCTACATCTACGGGATCGAGATCGACGAGGCGCAGCGAGGCCGCGGGTATGGCCGAGCCGCCATGGAGCTGGCCGAGGCCGAGGCCCGATCGCATGGCCTGCACCGGATCGCGCTCAACGTCTTCGGCGGGAACGAGGTCGCGCGGAACCTCTACCGCTCGCTGGGCTACGCCGAGTCAGCCGTCCACATGGCCAAGGACATCGACTAGCTAGCCCGCAGCATTCGTCGACGACGCGCGACTGATGCGAGAACGACCGCGGCGAACAATCCGGTCAAGCCGAGCATGGTCATCCATGACATGGGCCGAGGCGGTGCGACTGCCGAGTCGCTCATGACGATCTGGTACGGGATGCGGGAGCAGTCCAATGTCGCCCGGAATTCGTAGATGCGCGCGCTCTCATCACCGTGATGTGTAAATGAATCCGAGCGAAACAGGATCGTTTGGTGGTCGGAGGCAATCAGCCGGAGGACGAGCCTGTCACCGGGGTCGGCGATCGGAGTCGAACCGATCTCTTGGTGGATCTTCTGATTGGCCGACCAGTCGTACGGGTGTTCGAATACGACGAAGCCCCCGGTCGGGTTATCGACTTTGAGAAACCCACCAACGTCACAAGCACCGCGGAAGGTGAGGTCGATCGTCAAACCCCCGCCGATACTCGCCGAGGCGGCCACGGGCATTGCCAAAGACAGACAAATCGCGACTGCCGTGGGCAGAAGGCGTCTCACGAGCTCACATCGTTTACAAGCTGCTCAGCAGCCGTCAACGGATCTACTTTGCGGTCTGCAACGGCCTGGACGGTCGATTCCCATTCGTGGTTGGCGGCGGCCCGTCGGTGTGAAAGGTCGGCGAGGGCGCGGCGGAGTTGGTTGCGGGCGCGGGCGCGGGCCTGTTCCGGCTGATTGGCCGTGGCGCGGTGCTTCTCGATCGCATCGGCCAGGGCGGACACGCCATCGCCAGAGATCGCGGTGGTCAGGAGCACTGGCGGTGGCTTGCGCTCCACTCGGCCACCGGCGGTGGACAGCATGGCGCGCAGCTGGCGCGCGGCGCGATCGGCTCCCGGACGGTCGCCCTTGTTGACGGCGATCACGTCCGCGACCTCCAGCAGCCCCGCCTTGATGGCCTGCACCTCGTCGCCCATGTCGGGCACCTCGACCACCACCGTGGTCTCGGCCAGGCGCGCGATCTCGACCTCGCTCTGGCCGGCGCCGACCGTCTCGATCACGATCGGGTCGTAGCCGGCGGCGTCCAGGGCGGCAACCGCCAGCCAGGTCGCGGCGGCCAGGCCGCCGAGCTCGCCGCGGGAGGCCATGGAGCGCATGAAGACGTCGTGATCGGCCGCGTGGTCCATCATCCGGATGCGGTCGCCCATGATCGAGCCACCGGTGTAGGGCGAGCTGGGATCGATTGCCAGGATCCCCACCCGGCGGCCACGACGCCGCCACTCGGCGGTGAGCGCGTTGACCAGCGTGGACTTGCCGCTTCCCGGCGGCCCGGTCACGCCCACCACGTGCGCGCCGTGGCCGGCGCGGAACAGCTCCGGCAGCAGGGGGCGCAGGGACGGATCATCGGCCTCGATCCGGGTCAGCAGGCGCGCCAGGGGCCGTCGCTCACCGGAGGCGAGCTCGCGGAGCAGCTCCTCCGCGTCAGTCACGCGGCTGGCGGGCGTTCTCGCGGAAGTAGCGCGCGATCTGCCCGATGCTGGTCCCCGGCCCGAAGATCTCGGCGATGCCGGCGTCCTTCAGCTTGCCGATATCGGCGTCCGGGATGATCCCGCCGGCCGCGATCAGCACGTCGTCCATGCCGCGCTCGCGCACCAGCTGGACGGTCCGCGGCAGCAGCGCCATGTGCGCCCCCGAGAGGATCGAGAGGCCGATGACGTCCACGTCCTCCTGCTCGGCGGCGTCGGCGATCATCTCCGGCGTCTGGCGCAGGCCGGTGTAGATGACCTCGAATCCCTCGTCGCGCAGCCCGCGGGCCAGCACCTTGGCGCCCCGGTCATGCCCATCCAGGCCGGGCTTGGCGATCAGCACGCGGATGGGGGTGGTGCGGCCTTCGTCACTCATCGGCTGCCGATTCTAGCCGTGGACCGTCGCCGAGCGGTCTCCGGTGCGTGCCCGCTCCGCCGCTTCCGCCAGCGCCGCCACCGCCGCCGCATTGCGCGGCCAGACGTGGGCGATGACGTGCTCGACGTCGTGCATGGCATAACCCGCCAGCGCCTCTGCCACGAAATCCACGTCCCCGCTGATCGCCTCCTCGGGCGGCTCCTCGCCATCCCCGTCGGGAAGGAGATGCGGGAAGGCGACCAGGATGCCGGCGGTCAGCGTCAGCGTGGATGGCTGACGGCCCTCGGCCTCGCACGCGGCGCGCTGGCGCGCGATCCGCTCCGCCAGCTCGGTGGCCTTCGCCGGCTGGCCGTACCAGGCCGCGTTCCACTGGTCGGCGTAGCGAGCCACCAGCTGCATCATCCGTGGCTGCTTGCCGGCGATCAGGATGGGCGGGCCACCAGCGCGCGGCGATCGGGGGAGAAGCTCGGTGTCGGCCCGGTGCCATCGGCCTTCGAAGGTGACCCGGCCTTCGCGGAGCAGGGGCACCAGGATCTGGAGCGCCTCCTCGAAGCGGCCGACCCGATGGTCGAACGGGTAGCCGAAGGCGTCGAATTCCGGCTGGTACCAGCCGCAGCCGACGCCCAGGATGAGCCGCCCGTCGCTGACGATGTCCAGCTCGGCGGCCATCTTGGCGGTCAGCGCCGGGTTGCGGAACGGCAGCGCCAGCACCAGCGGCCCGATCTCCACCCGCTCGGTCACGGCGGCCACCGCCGTCAGCAGCGTCCAGCACTCGTGAATGCCGGCGGTCTCGCCATCGTCGCGGAAGATGAGGTGGTCGGCGCCCCAGACCGAATCGAGGCCGCCCTGGTCGGCGGCCACTGCCATCTCGCGCAGCTCCGACCAGCCGAGCGGTCGCCCGAGCGTGTCGTTGTGCCCGAGCGGCAGCATCAGGCCGACCTTCATGCGCCGATGTCTCCCACCAACTTGTCGATCTGCGCCGCCATGTCCAGGTCACGCTGCGTCAGGCCGCCGGAGGCCTTGCTGGTCAGCCGGAACGTGACCCGCCGCCACACGATCTCGATGTCGGGGTGATGATCGGCCGCCTCCGCGGCATCGGCCACGCGGTCGACCAGGTCGATGGCGGACCGGAAGCTGGGACAGCGGACCGTGCGGACCAGCCACTCGCCCTCGCGGCTCCAGTCGGGCAGCGCGCGCAGTCCCTCGTCGAGCGCCGGCGGATCCAGGAGCGGGGCGTAGGGCATCGGCTCCGATGATAGGACCGCGGGCCGGTTCGCATCATTTCGCCGCCCGCGTATCTCAGGGCCGGGGCCGGTTCGGTCTCAGATCGCCATCCAGGGAACGCAAGGGGCGCCGTCGGGGTGCGGGGGAGCCCTGACCAAGCGTGAACCGGCCGCGGAATTGGGGTTGCTGGCTCGCTACCGCTCCCCCGGTGACGATCTGAGAAAAACGGCCAAGCACGCTACGGCGTGCCGACCGTAGGTCGGCCGATGAGGGTCAGGAACTCGCCGCGTGTCCTGGCGTCGCGCCGGAAGGTGCCGAGCATGGAGCTGGTGACCATGGTGGCCTGCTGCTTCTTCACGCCGCGCATCAGGGTGCAGAGGTGCGTCGCCTCGATCACGCAGGCCACGCCCTTCGGGTCGAGGCGCTCCATCAGCAGGTGCGCCACCTGCTGGGTCAGCCGTTCCTGGACCTGCAGCCGATGGGCGTAGAGGTCCACGATGCGCGGGATCTTCGACAGGCCGATGACGGTGCCGCGCGGCAGGTAGCCGACGTGCGCGTGGCCGTAGAACGGCAGCAGGTGGTGCTCGCACAGCGAATAGAACTCGATGTCCCGGACGACGACCATCTCGTCGTAGTCGACGCTGAAGCAGGCGTTGTTGATCACCGCCTCGGGATCGGCCCGATAGCCATCGGTCAATTCGGCGTACATCCGCCGCACCCGCGCCGGCGTGCCGACCAGGCCTTCGCGGTTCGTGTCCTCGCCGATCTCCTCGATCAGCGTGCGGACCGCCGCCTCGAGCTCAGCGCCGAGCTCCGGCCTGGCCTGCTCGGCCTGCAAGTGGGCGTCATCCATGACCGGCATCCTATCAGCCGATACCCCCAATGAGCCCCTAGGCGGCCAGGCGGGGCGACGCTAGAATCGGTGCCCACAGCCGTTTCCTGCGTGCACCGCTGCCATGATTTCGCATCCGCTCAAGGACCGATCCAGCCGCTTCGGGCTCCGCGGAATCTCGCCCTTCGGGGCCGATCGCGTGGCGAGCGCGCTTGCGCGCCGGCTGGATGACCGCCATCACTACTTCCGCCACGTCGCGCCCGCCGGGACGCAGCCGATCGAGGCCGTGGTGGTCGGTCCGGGCGGCACCTGGACGCTGCAGCGCGCCACCGAGGCGGGACGCTTCCGCAAGCGGAACGGCCACTGGTACGCCTGGAACAAGAGCACCGAGTCGTGGATGCCGTGGGACGCGCTGCCGGTGCACGAGGCGCGGCTGGCGGGCCATCGGCTGGAGCTCTACCTCGAGCGCGCGGCGCTGCCGGTCAGCGTCGAGGCCTGCCTGCTGACCGATCCGGGCACCGAGGTGAGCTGGGAGCGCGACCAGCAGCCCGGCATCAGCGTGGAGAGCGACCTCGAGAAGCTGGCCACCCGCATGGACCGCGACGAGGTCCTGACCGCGGCCCAGGTTGACCGGATCGTCGCGCTGCTGGATCCCCGGCAGCCGCTGCCCCGCCTGGCGACCTCCACGCCCCAGGGCT
>DASSNX010000118.1:0-3698 GCA_035701185.1 Candidatus Limnocylindria bacterium | reverse complement strand
TCGGTCAGCCGATCGACGCCCGGAGTCGCTTTCGACGACCCAGGCAGCGGACCGCTGCTGAACAGCCAGACCGGCCTCGTCCCGAACGTCTCCAGGTTGCGCTCGAGGTACTCGACGCCCTCCTTGACCCAGCTGCCCATGTAAACGCCGCTGCCGATGACATAGGCATCGAAGCCGCGGGCATCCGGCTGCCGCACCGCGTCGGCGACCTCAACGTCAGATCCTTCAGAACGCAGGATCTCGCCGATTCGCTCGGCGATGCCTGCGGTGCCGCCATGGCGGCTCGCATAGACCACCTGCACGCGTGGCATCTCGTGACCTCCTCGTCGGACCATTGGAGGTCATGCGACGCATGGGCACAAGTGCCCTTTGCCTCGCCACCCGCGAGCCGTTGGTCACGACACGGGGCTAGGGCTTATGCACGTCGGCGCATTTCGGCACGCCGGCCGCGGCAGCTGCCGATTCAAGCTCCGGCTGGGACGTTCGGAGCTCGCTCGTGGTCGCCGCGAACTTGCCGCTGTCACCTGATGCTGCCGCAGCCGCCTGAGCGGCGTTCAGGTCGACGATCGCCTGGACCGCTGCGAGCAATCGCGCCCACTCGGCGGTCCCGGAGGGTGGGGTCCCGAGGGCCCGCAGGTCACTGATCCACGCGTCGAAGGTCGGAGTCACCTCGTCTTCGAGCCAGTGCGCGACCTGTGGCAGTGCGGACGCGTCGGGGTGCGTGGGGTCGAAATTGGCAACGGGGAATTCGGGCCACGCCTGCTTGGCCGCCAGTGCGGTTTCGCAGACCGACGTGGCTCGTGCGGCCAGGTCGCCGCCGATCGCCGGTGAAGCCTGCGTCGGCCCACACGCTGCCAAAGCCACGAGGCTGAGCGTGGCAACCAGCAGGCCGTACCAACGCCGAATTGAAGTGGGGCGCATCGGTCTACCTCGCATTGCGCATGGCAGGCACGAAGATCCCGATGAGGCCCGCCGCGGCAATCAGCCCTCCACCGAGCATGAGGACTTCCGCGGAGCCGATGATGCCCGCCAGGTAGCCGGCCAGCCCCTGCGAAACGGCCATGGCGCCGAAGGTGAGCGCCTGCCGGCTGGACACCACCCGCCCGAACAGGCGCTGCGGCGTCCGCTCCTGGAAGAGCGTGATGGTCGGCACCAGGTAGAGCATGTTCGCCACCCCGATCATGAAGAAGAGGCCAATCGCCGCATACGGGTTGCGGACGAGCCCCGCGGCCAGGAGCGAGATGCCCAGCAGGATGAAGCCGCCGATGGTCATCGGCCCCTTGGGCGTGCGCGTCGCCACTGATCCGATCACCAGACCACCCAGCACGCTGCCGAGGCCGAGCGCACTCGCCATCCAGCCGTAGTTCTCCGGGAAGGGCAGGAAGCTCTGGTCGAGCACCTCCTTGGCGTACAGGAACGAGCATACGATCTCCGCGCCGAACGCGAGCTGGGCGATGGTGCTGACCACGGTGTTGGCCAGCAGCTCGGCCTGGCGGGTGAGGAAGTTCCAGCCTTCCACCATCTCGCGCCAGATGGCCCCCGCGCTGAAGCGCTCGGCGTTCAGCTCCTGCTGCGGCACGGTCATGCCCCAGATAAGCAGGGCGGACACCAGGTACGTGCCGCCGTCCAGGACGAAGGCGGCGCCGATCAGGCTGGCCAGCGCTGCCACGATCACCGCCGCCACCGGGTAGCCGAGCAGGTCGGCCAGCGTCTCGCTCATGCTCGAGGCCGAGTTGGCGGTGACCAGCTGCTCCTCGTTGACGATGGCCGGCACGACCGCTGCCTTGGCCGGCCGGAAGAGGAGGCCCACGGTCGCCACCAGGAACGCGAGGACGTAGACCATCCACATCGAGATGCCGACGGCCACCGGGACGAGCAGCACGAGTCCAGCCCGGATGACGTCGCACACGATCATGGTCGTGCGGCGGTCCCAGCGGTCGACCAGGGCGCCGGCCAGCGGACCCAGCACGACGTTCGGCACCGCCGTGGCACCCAGCGTGATGCCCAGGTCGAGCGGCGTGCCCAGCTGCGTGACGAGGACGCCCAGCGCCACCAGGTGGACGCGGTCGCCGAAGAAGCTGATCAGCTGGCCGACCCACAGCAGCGAGAAGCTCCGGTTGCGGACCAGCGCCAGGTAGGGCGACTGCGGCCGTTCCTCCTCTTCCTCGGCGCCGGGCACCGCGACCCCGGGGATTGCCGCGGTTGCCGTCACGGCGCCCATGCCCGGGGCGGTCAGCGGTGGAGCGGCGCCGGCGGCCGCGGTGGCGAGCATCGCGGCCGGGAAAGGATCCCCGGGGCGCGTGGCAAAGGCGAGGCCCGGACCCGGGCGCAGTGGCGCCTCCGGGCGGGTCATGGAGTAGACGATGGCCCAGAAGATTCCCAGCGCCAGCAGGATGTCGCCGATGCTGATCACGTCGCGGATCAGCGGGATGGGGAGCGGCACCACGTCGCCGAAGATGCCGCCGTGGGCAACGAAGTCGGCCACGCTGCCCGACGCGACGAGGAAGTGGAACGGGTCGTTGGCAATGGCCTGGGGGTGGAAGCCGGCGGCGACGTAGGCCGTCACCCAGACGGGCATCCGCCCGCTGTTCAGGATGAGCGCGAGCGTGTTGAGGCCGATACCGACCGCTGCCACCTGCATGCCCGGCACCCGCCAGTTGGCGCCCAGGAACAGGAACAGCAGCAGGTAGGCGCTGACGAAGGCCCATGCCAGCGGCAGCTCCTGGCCGATGGGCTGCTGCCCCAGCAGCACCGCCCCGATCCGGAGGGCAAGGGCGATGGCCAGGACCCAGATCCAGCGCAGGCGGAGATCGGCGAGGCGGGGGACGCCGCCTCCGGCGAGGGCGCCTGCGACCAGCGCCAGCGCGACGACGCTAAGAAACATCGTCTGAGGCCAGCATCGGCCTCGACGGCTTGTTCCCTTCGTGGGTGCCCGTGGAGGGTGGCGTCACCGCGGTGGCAGCCGCCTGGCCATCGGCCGCGGCCGATGACTCTCGATCGCGGGGATCCGGCGCATGGAGCATGGTCGGCAGCTCGTCCGGGCTCTCCGGACGGCGGTCGAGGATGTCCCGATCCAGGTTGACCAGGACGGGCACGATCTCCGGGTCGAACTGGATGCCGGCGAACTTCTGCAGCTCACCCACCGCGATCTCGTGGCTGAGCGGCTGCTTGCGATAGGGGCGGGACGAGGTCATGGCCTCGTACGCGTCGGCGATGGTCAGGATGCGGGCGCCGAGTGGGATGTCCAGTGCCTCGATCCCGTCCGGGTAGCCAGAGCCGTTGAACCACTCGTGGTGCGCGCGGATGAGCGGCGCCTCCTCGGAGAGCTGCTGCGCCGGGGCCACGATCTCCGCCCCGATGCTCGGGTGCTGGTTCATGAGCACGCGCTCCTCGCGGTCCAGCGGGCCTTCCTTGAGGAGGATGTTGTCGCGGATGCCGATCTTCCCCACGTCGTGGAGCAGCCCCGCCCACTTGATGCGCTCGATCTCCGCCTCCGGCAGCCGCATCACGCGGCACATCTCCTCGGCGATATGGCTGACCCGGCCCGAATGGCCCCTGGTGTACTTGTCGCGGGCGTCCACCGCGTTGGCCAAGGCGCCGATGGTCTGCTCGAACAGCTCCCGCGTCTCGACGTAGCGGTGATAGGCGAGCCTCGTGGTGAAGAGCGGGACGACGAAGAGCGGGGTGGCCCACCAGCC
>DASSNX010000117.1:0-13895 GCA_035701185.1 Candidatus Limnocylindria bacterium | reverse complement strand
GTACGACCAGGCGGTGATCAGCGCCTTCACCAAGCTGGCCGACCTCCTGCCGCAGCCGATCGCGCAGCACGTGGCCGCCACCATGCTGAACGTCGGCCGGGCCGGTCCCAACGAGCCGTTCACCCGCAACTTCGCGGTGGTGGCCCAGGGCTGGGCCGACGGCCGGGTGGTCGAGTTCGACTACGAGCCCTCCGGCGGAGCCGATGCCCGCCACGCGCGGGTGCGCCCTTACTTCCTGGAGCCCGATGCGGCCGGGCGCAGCGTCTACCTCATCGGCTTCGACGAGACCGTCGGCGCCATGCGAACCCTGAAGGTGGAGCGCATGCGCCGCGCGGCCCTGACCGCCGACCGCTACCAGATCCCCGACGAGTTCGACCCCGACCGCTGGCTGGCCCACTCGTGGGGCATCTGGTCGGCCGACACCACCGCGGTGGCGCACGTCCGGCTACGGTTCGATCCCTCGGTCGCGCCGCGCGTCCGCGAGTCCGTCTGGCACCGCTCGCAGCACCTCACCGAGCTGCCGGATGGCGGCGTCGAGATGGAGCTGGACGTGGCCGGCATCGTCGAGATCCGGCCCTGGATCCTGGGCTGGGGTGATGCCGTCGAGGTGCTGGAGCCGCCCGAGCTGCGCGAGGTGGTGGCCACGGCCGTCACCCGGGCCGCGGCTCGTTACGCCGGCTGATGGCGGGCAGCCTCGAGGTCGAGCTCAAGCTGCGGGCGGAGGACGAGGCAGCGCTGCAGCACCTCGCCAGCCTCGATCGACTCGGTCCGTGCGAGCTCGGCCCGCCACGGGAGATCCCGGAGCTCGACCGCTACCTGGACACGGCCGATGGGCGCCTCGCCGCGGCTCGCTGGGCCTGCCGCCTGCGGACACGCGACGGAACGGTTCGCGTCTCGCTCAAGGGACCCGCGCAGCACGCCGTCGGCGACGCCGTCCATCGGCGACCCGAGCTGGAGGGCCCGGCGGTTGACGACCTGGACCCCGAGCGCTGGCCACCGTCCGCCGCGCGCGACCACCTGCTGGGCTTGAGCGGCGGGCAGCCGCTGGTCGAGCGGCTGGCCCTGTGGCAGCTGCGTACCGAGCGCCAGGCCTCGGCCGGAGACCCCGTGGGCGTGCTGTCGCTGGACCGCGTGACCGTGCTGGCGCGTGGCCAGGAGGACGGCCGGTTCCTGGCCGTCGAGCTGGAGCTCACGGGCGACGCCTCGGACGGACCGCTGGCGCACGCCGTGTTCGCGGCGCTGCGGGCGGTGAACGGCCTGGAGCCGGAGCCGCGGACAAAGCTGGAACGGGCGCTGGCCATGCTGCCGGCGACACCGTGATCTCGGCTCGCACCCTCGGCGAGCTGGGCGCGGCGGGGCTCGCGGTCGCGGTGATGGGCTACGTCGCCTGGGACGGGGCGCTCTGGGATCCCCGCTACCAGCTGGCGCTGCACCTCGCGGCGGTCGTCATGGCCGGTGCCCTGCTGTGGCTGATCCTGGCCGGGGCGCGGATGCCGCGCTCCGCTCTCGAGATCCCCATCCTGCTGCTCCTGCTTGCCTTCGCCATCGCGTGCCTGACCCCGTGGAACGCCGGCCTCTCCGCGCAGGCGCTGGCAGCGATCTGCGGAACCGTGCTGGTGCTGCCCGCCGCCGCGATGGCCATCCGCCACCGACCAACGCTCACGGCCCTGGCTGTCGCGCTCCCCGTGCTGGTGCTCGCCTCGATCACGCTCTGGACCATGGCCGCGCGCCGGCTCGACTGGGTCGTTGCCGGCGGGCCGGGCCTGCCGCCCATTCGCCTGGCGCGCGAGACGACGAACTTCGGCTCGGTGGCGGTCGCGCCCTTCGTGCTGCTCGCCCTGGCGCCGGTGGTGCTGCTCATCGGCGACCGCCGGCTGCGCCTCGCCGTCCTCGCCGCCCTGGCCGTGGTGGGCGTCCCGCTGACAGTGCTCTCCGGCTCGCGCTCCGCCTGGATCGCGATCGCGGCGGCGGCCGCCGTGCTGGCTGCACCGTGGATCGTTCGCCGCAGCCGCGAGGGCCTGCGCGGCTGGCTGCGGGCCTCTCGCGCCGGATGGACGCCGCGCCGCATGGCGCTCGCCTTCGTGGGGGTGGTGGGTGGCGTGCTGGTCGTGGTTGCGCTCGGGTCACGCCTGACGGACCTGCGCTCGCTGCTGTACCGCGGCTTCCTGTGGCGCGACACGCTGGACGCCTGGAGCGCCGACCCGCTGTTCGGGATCGGGCCGGGCAGCATGCCCTTCGCCCGGCAGGCCGCGGCGCCGCCGCTGAGTTTCCCGGTTCGCCAGCCGCACTCGCACGACATCCCGCTCGGCATCCTGGGCGACGCTGGCCTGCTTGGCCTCGCAGCGGCGGTGGTGCTGGCGGCGACGTTCGTGATCCTGGCCGGGCCCTGGCGCACGCGATCGATGGTGGGTCGTGCCGCGTTCGCGGTGCTGGCCGGCGCCGCGGTGGGGATGCTGTTCGAGGACCTCACCTTCCTGCCGGGCTTCAGCCTGCTGGTGATGCTGCTGGCCGCCATGGCCCTGGTCGACGCCGGCGCGGTTCGCTGGGAGCCGATACGGGTCCCTGGCTGGCGCGCGCCGGTGCTGGGGGTGGCGACTGCCCTCGGGGCGGTTGCGCTGCTCGCCGTCATGGCGCTGGGTGACGCATCGGCAATCGTCTACCGCAACGGCACCGATGCGGCAGGCGCCAGGAACTGGTCGCTCGCCCTGGCCGAGCTCGGCTCCGCCGTCTGGCTGAACCCGTGGCAGCCGACCGGCCCCAAAGCCGTTGCCGTGGCCGCCGATCGCGCCGGTCAGCCCACACTGGCCCGGGCCGCCGCCGAGCGCGCCACCGTCCTCAGCCCGGGCGACGGCAGCTCGTGGACCAACCTGGCGATCCTCTGCCGCCAGGCCGGCGATCGGGAGTGTGCGCGCTCGGCGGCGGGACGTGCCGTGGACAGCGCCACGATCGGCGGCGTGGAGCTGGCCAACGCGGCACTCACCTACCAGTGGCTTGGCGACCGGGCGGCGGCGGACCGGGCCTACCGGCTGTCGATGCTCACCAACCTGTGGACCTCGCTCACCCTTCCCTGGCCGCGCCCGGTGAGCGTGGGTGATGCGTCCGACTCCGAGCTGGGCGTCGACGCGGCCGAGCTGAACCTGCTGGTAGCCCGCCGCGTCACCACCGGCAGCGTCAAGCCGGCCGACTACGCCAGCAGCGTGGTGCGCGCCCTGGCCTTCGCCATGGTCGGCGACCGCGCGGCGGCCGAGCAAGAGTCGCAGCGCGCCATCGACGCGTCGCCGGAATCCCCGACCGCCTGGGAAGTGGCCGCGCTGCTCGCCACCCACTACGGCGAGGATCCGAGCTACGACCTGCGCGTCGGCGACGTCGCCCGCGGCGCGGCGCTGGGTAACGGCACCGCCTTCCTGCCGTCGCTGGTCTACGACATCGCCACGTTCCGGGCGTACCCGTCCGACGGCCTGGTGGGCGAGGCGAATCGGCTGCGCCCCAACGCCCCGTGGCCCTGGGTGCTGGAGCCGTTCCTGGCGCCCTAGCTCAATCGCCGAGCGGCAGCCGCAGAATGAGAGCCAGCGTCGGCCGGACGCGTGGCTCGGCCGGGATGATCGGCGCCCGCAGCCAGGCGGCGCCCGCCGGGCCGCCGCGATACCGGGCGGAGAGCTGCCGCGCCGACAGCCCATCGATGCCAAGGGTGGCCAGCGCCTCGGCGACCAGCGTTCCGTCGGCGGCGTAGCCGTGGCCGGCCATGGCGCGGTCGCCCGGCTGCAGCACGGCCTCCAGCCAGCGGCGGCGGATGCGAAACGACCGACGGGTCACCGGCTCGCCGCCGGCCCACAGCAGGTCGCTGGCGACGTACGCCGGTCGGCCGGCGGGGTTGCCCTCCAGGCGGGCGCGCAGGAGCGCCGGATCCGGCCGCCCGTCATCGTCGAGGACCAGCAGCGTGCCGTCGAGGACGACGCCGTCCTCGCCCAGCTGGTCGAGCAGCTCCCGGATCTCGGGGAAGGTGGCGTCCGCATCGGCCAGGCCATCGGCCTGGAGCCGCAGGCGCCCGCGCTCGGCGAGCGCGAAGGCGCGGATGCCGGGCCACCACGGCTCGAAGAAGTAGCCGGTGTCGTCGAAGGGCGCATCGACCTGGGTGGCCTGCATCGGCACCACCCGATCGGGCAGCCGGAGTGGCGGCTCCTCGACGGCGGGCGCCACCGGCAGTGGCAGCTGCTCGGAGGACACGCCCTCAGGCGGTCTTTCGGCGTCGCGCCGCCGGCGCCTCCTCTTCGCTGGCCTTGGCCTTCTTGGACGCGGCGCGCTTCGCGCGGGCCGGCTTGGCCTCCTTGGCGACGGCCTGGTCATCGGCCTTGCCACCGCTGCGTCGGGATTCGCGGGCGGCCGCCACGCTGGCCTCCAGGGCCGCCATCAGGTCGCCGATCTTGGTCGGCTCGGTCTGCTTGGCCGGCTCCGGCTTCTGGCCGGCCACCTTCGCCTCGATGACCTTCATCAGCGCTTCGCGGTACTCGTCGTGCTCCTGCGCCGGATCGAACTCACCGCCCATGCTGGCCACCAGCTGCTCGGCCATCTTGCGCTCGGCGGGCTTGATCTCGATCTGCTCCTCGGGCAGGTTCAGCTCCTCGAGCGAGCGGATCTCGTCGGGCCAGTGCAGCGTCTGCAGCAGGATCGTGTTCTGGTACGGGTTGAGGGCAGCCAGCTGCTCGCGGTCCTTGAGGACAATCTTGGAGATGGCGACCTTGCCCGTCTCCTCGAGCACCGACTTGAGGAGGTAGAACGCCTTGCGGCCGATCTCATCGGGCTCCAGGTAGTAGGCCTGCTTCACGAAGCGGGTGCCCTTCTCCTCGGCCTCCTCCTCGTCGACGAAGGCCTCGATCTCGATGGAGCGCACCGTCTTGAGCGGCACGGACTCGAGGTCCTCCTCGGTGACGACCACGTACTTGCCCTTGCTCCACTCGTAGCCGCGCACCGTTTCGGAGCGAGGAATGATCTTGTCGTCCACCGGGCAGTAGATCTTCATCTGGATCCGGCTCAGATCCTTTTCGTGGAGCAGGTTGAAGCCGATGCCGCCGGATTCGGTGGCCAGGTACAGCTTCACGGGGATCGTCACCAGACCGAACTGGATCGCTCCCCGCCACATGGATCGCGCCATCAGCTCTTACTCGCACCTCAAGCTCGCGCCGCCCCTCGCGGGCGGCCATGCTACACCTGCCCGGCAACGCCTCCCGGCTAGGACCATCCCGTCATTGTTCGGCACCGGGGGTCGCTCCAGACTGCCGGGCATGAGCGAGCCGACCGCAAGCCCCGTGCCGGCGATCCAGCCGAACGCGGAGGAGCAGCGGGCATACGTCCTGGAGGACGATCCGGACATCGCCGCGCTGGAAGCCGACATCCTGCGGGACCTCGGCTTCAGCGTCGTGATCTGCACCCGGATCGTCGAGCTGGGCGACCTGATGGCGCTCGCCCTCCCGCACCTGCTGGTGGTGGACGTCATGCTCCCCGACGGGGATGGCGGCGACATCACCGAGCTGCTGCGGAACGCCTGGCCGGGCATCCCGGTCGTGTTCGTCTCGGCCGCCAGCCGCGAACGGCTCGCCGAGCTCGCGCCGACCGGGCCGGTCGTGGCCAAGCCCTTCGACATCGAGGCCTTCAGCGCGGCCGTGCTGGACGCCGTCGACGCGCCCCGGGCGCTGCGATCGGCCTCCTAGCCGGTGGCGGCGTCCTGCGCGGCGCGAGCTTCCGCCGGGCCGGTGACGACCACCAGCGCGGATTCTTCCTCGCCGGCCTCATCGCGCCGGATGCGATAGCGATGCTCGATCCGCACCGCCGCCGACAGCATGGCGCTCACCGGGCAGTAGCTGGTCGCCGACAGCTCCACCGAGCGTCGCACGGCCTCGGCCGTCATCGATCCGGTCAGCTGGTGCTCGACCGTGATGGCGGTGAACACCCGGGGATGCTCCTCGGCCCGCTCGCCGGTGACCTCGATCCGGTAGCTGTCGAACGGCTGCCGCTTCTTGCGCAGGATGCTGGCAACGTCCATGGCCGTGCAGGCCGCCAGCGCGGCCAGCAGGCTCTCGGTGGGACTGGGGCCGATGCCTCCCTCTGCCGTGGACGCGGTGTCGAACTGGAGGCGAAAGCCCGACCCGCTGGTCGCGGTGATCGCCAGGCCGTCGCTGGGGTCGACGAAGTCGGCGGTCACCCGGTTGCGGATCGACATGCGTGGAGCCTAGCAGTGCACCGGCCGGCGGGGAGATGCACCGGATGCGCGTGATCCGGCCGGCCGAGGCCACGGGCGAGCGACGATGGGCCGTGGCCCTGTCGCTCGCGATGGTGGCGGTTGGCGGCGGCGCGATCGTCCTGATGGGCATGCTGCCCGGTGACCGGGTCAGCGGCGTGGCCGCGCTCGGCATCGCGGCGGCGCTGGGCATCGGCATCGGCCTGGCCTGGCTGATCCGCGCGCTCGGGAATCGCCAGGCCCGTCCCCTGGACGGTGACCTGGTCAAGGTGCTGTCGCCGGCCTTCGATGACAGCTACGTGCTGATCCTGTCGCCCCGGCTGCCGGGCGTGCCGTCCGACCTTGGCGCGCTGCTCATCGGACCCGCCGGGGTGCGGGCCATCGTGGCGCGCCACTGGCGTGGGCGCTACCGGGTGCGCGGCCGCGGCTGGGAGTACGACACCCGCTCGCGGTCGGGCTGGATCTCGTGCCGCACCAACCCGAGCTTCGACGCCCACGCCGTGGCAGACGCGGTTGCCAGCTGGACCCGCACGGCCGTCGATGACCCCAATGTGCCGGTCGTGCCGGCGGTGGCGTTCCCGCGACCGGAGAGTGTCATCGTCCTCGAGGAGCCCGACAGCGAGATCATCACCCACGACAACGCGCCGTGGTGGGCACAGCGCATCGGCCGGGTGCAGCGACTCGACCAGCAGCGGGTCGCGCGCGTGGTGCAGGCGGTCATCGACGCCGGTGACGCAACAGTCGCGGCGGTGGCTGCCGGCGCGCGACGAGGCGTTCGCTAGCCGGAGTCCCCCTCGCGCGACTGCTGCAGCCAGCGCTCGGCGGTTGCCGCGTCCAGCACATCGGCCAGCAGCTGGTCGGGACGCTCGTCGTCGGTGACCAGGATCAGGTGAGCGCGCACCCGCTGGAACGCCACGGCCGCTGCCGTGCGACCGAGCTCGGGGTGCGCACCGCAGGCGATGGTGACCTCCGTCATCGGCAGGAACCGATCACCCGCGTTCAGCAGCCCGTCGACCGGCCGGCTGCCCTGCGGGACGTGGACCGCGCCGGTCACGCGGAAGGGCGGGATGCCGATCTGCGCCCGGATCGGGCGCTTGGGGATGCGCATGTCGGGCCGCGAGCCACGTTCACCGGTCTCGGCGGCGATCACCAGCAGCGCCTCGTCGAGGTTGACCAGCGCCTGCATCGCGGACACCGTGGCCGTTGGGTCGGCGTACTCGCTGATGGTCGCCTCTTCCAGGATGAGGTGGGTCGAGGTCGCCTGGTTGACGATGTCGGCGACACGGGTGAAGCGGGTGGCCATCTTGCCGGACACGCGGTACGCATCGGTGTAGACATCCAGCGCGACCGACCCGACCGGGGAAGGGGCGAAGGGATCGACGCCGAAGCTCATGTGCGGCGCGCCTTCCAGACCTCTTCCGACGGCCACTGGCGCGCCCAGTCGAGGCTCATCCACGGGTAGCGGGTGATGCTGCCCTGTGGCGGCCGCAGCTCGATCAGGTCCGTGACCTCGAAGCCCGAGGATCGGAGCAGGCGGATCCAGTCACCGTAGCCGAGGTGAAACTCGACCCCGTCCTCGTCCGGCCAGACCGTGCGGTGGTGGTCGAAGTACGGCCGGCGCAGGCGGTCCGTGGCCGGCCCCTCCGCCTCGTAGTCCGGCATGGCCAGGATCGAGATGAAGCCGTTGGTGAGGAACACAAGCTCCCCGCCGGGACGCAGCAGGCGGGCCGCCTCGGGGATCCACTGGTAGGGGTCGGCCCACAGGGCGGCACCGTATTCGCTGATCGCGAAGTCGAAGCTGGCGTCGGGGTACGGCACCTGCTCGGCGTTCCCCAGCAGCAGCGGGAAATCCATCCCGTGCTCGGCCTGGAGGCGGCGCGCTGTCTCCAGCTGCTTCGGGGAGTTGTCGATGCCCACCACGCGGGCGCCGCGTCGCGCCAGCCAGGCAGAGACGTAGGCCGTCCCGCAGCCAAGCTCGATGGCGTCACGATCGGCCAGGGACTCCGGCAGCAGGTCCGCCACGGACTCGGGGATGCCCCAGATCCCCCAGCTCGGCTCCTCCGCGGCCCACTTCCCCTCGCCGCTCTGCACGTAGTCGGGGGCCTGCTCGTCCCAGTAGGCGCGATTCCTGGCGACATGCTCCGGCAGCTGGCTGACGTCTTCCATGCGCCGATGCTACCCGATGTCCTCAGGCGCTCTCCGGTCCCTCGCCGGTGGCCGCAATCCGCTCCGTCTCTCCGCCGCTGCCCCGAGCCAGCAGGATGCGGCCGGTGGCCTGCTCCCCGAACAGCGCCTCCACCGTGGCCAGGGTATCGATGTCGGCCGGGGTCTTGTCATCGCGGATGCGCACGATGCGCGGAAAGCGCATGGCGAAGCCCGACTTGTGGCGCCCCGAGCGCATGATGCGATCGAAGGCGATCTCCACCACCACCTCCGGGTGCACCGTGCGGTAGCGGCCGAAGTCGCGCAGGGTGATCGACTTGAAGTGCTCCGTCATGGCCGCGATCTCGGCGTCGGTCAACCCGGTGTAGGCCTTGCCAATGGTCAGCAGCGGGGCCTCCGGATCGTCGCTGGCCCGGACGGCGAAGGTGTAGTCGGAGAGCACGCCGCGGCGCTTGCCGTGGCCCCACTCGACCCCGACGACGACGCAATCGAGCGTGGCCAGGGCCTTCTTCAGCTTCAGCCAGCCCAGCCCGCGCCGCCCCGGCTGGTAGACGGAGTCGGGGTCCTTGACCATCAGCCCCTCGTTATGGCGCTCGCGCGCATCGTCGAAGTGGCGCTCCACCTCGTCGGCGCTGCGCGCGGTGGCCAGGTTGGAGTACAGGAAGCGCTCGCCGCCGCGCCCCGGCAGGTCCAGCTCCTCCAGCGCCGCGCGCCGCTGACGCAACGGCATCTCCAGCAGGTCGCGGCCGTCCAGGTGCAGCAGGTCGAAGGCGACGAGCACGACCGGCACCTGCGCCAGCAGCTCCTCGCCCGGGTTCACCCGCCCCAGCCGGGTCTGCAGGCTGGCGAAGTCCATCACCGCTCCGGCCCGATACGGCACCAGCTCGCCGTCGAGCACCAGCCGATGGCCGAGGTCCGCGGCGGCCGCGGCGACCTCCGGGAACGAGACGGTGATGTCGTTCTGGTCCCGACTGAACAGGTGCGCGCGGCCGTCGTCCAGATGCAGCTGGGCCCGGATGCCGTCGTACTTGTCCTCGATCCACGCCTCGACGCCCACCCGGCGCATCACCTCGTCCGAATCGGCCACTGGCGTCGCCAACATGAAGCGGATCGGCCGGCCGAGGTGCAGGGCAGCGGTCGCCAGCGCGTCGTCGCGCGCCAGGACCGCGGCCTCGCCCGGCTCACCGACGAGCATGAGGGCACGGCGCACGTCCTCGATCGGCCGCTCGAAGGCAGCGGCGATCGCCTCCTCCAGCAGCCCTTCGCGCAGCCCGATGCGAAGCTCGCGCGCCGCCACGCGCCCGATGTAGCGCGCTTCGTCGGGCGTGGCCCGCGCGTAGAGGCGCGTCATCTCGGTCACCCGCGCCTCGGCCGAGGGCGCCTCGCTCATCGCCCGGAAGGCGCGGTCAACGTCGGCGATGGTCAGCGCTGGCGGCGTCCGGGAACGGCCAGCCAGCAGGTCGGCCGCGGCATCGCCGAGGTCCGAGTGGCGCAGGTAAGCCGCATTCAGCGCCTCGGCATCGGCTCCCGAGGCTGCCGCCAGGGCCTGGCTCTGCTGGACCCAGCCCAGCCCCAGCCGGTCCTGCGCGCCGGGCAGCGGGCGGCCGGCGAAGAATGTGGCGGCCAGCGGCACGTCGTCGGGCGGCAGCGAACGCAGGTAGGCCGCCAGCAGGTCGCGCTTGCGAAGCTTCGATGTCGTGGCGGCCACCGCCGACGCGACCTCGGCGAACGACGCGAACGGCGCGGACGCGGTCACCACGGAATCCCTCGACGATCGGAGATCGCCAAGGGTATCGCGACGGATCTCCGGGCTACGCCTCGTCGGATTCGAGCTGCTTCGCCCGCTCCACGAGCTCCGCCACGCGGCGGCCGCCCTTGCGGCCGATCTCCTGGAAATGCTCGGACGGGTAGCGCTGGCTGACGGCCTTGCCACCCTTCTGGCCGATGGCGGCGAAGAACTCGGGTCCGTAGCGCGCGCGCGTGGCACGACCGCCCTTGCGGCCTGCGTCGCGCACGCTCATCGGCTCCGACTTTGCCCCGACCGGGCCTGGACGCTTCTCCGCATTCACGCTCGGCGATGGTGTGCAGGATGCGTGCCGGTCGGCAGCGTGGTGCGCCTGCACACCGCACGGACCGGGCTAGAATCCGCGCCCATGCATCCGTTGTGGCGCAACCTGATCATCGGCGGCGTGGGCCTGATCATCGCCGGCGGGCTGGCGGCGGTGGCCGTGCTCGGCCGCGAGTCGTCGGCGTCCGTGCTCGAGATGCTCGGCGCCGGGCTGCTCGCGGCCCTGGTCGGCATCTTCCTCTTCGTCCAGGGCTGGATCTGGTCGCAGCGTGCCTATCGGAACGGCTCGACGGGCCGGTCGGTGGCGATCGCGCTGGGAGGCGGCATCATGATCGTGCTGGCCGCGGTGGCGCTGGGCGGCAGCGTGATCCTGTTCCTCGTCTTCTTCGCGCGCTAGGACGGCCGCCTGTTCCCGGCGCTACCATCGTCCGGCGCCGCCACGCCCCCATCGTCTAGAGGCCTAGGACGCCACCCTTTCAAGGTGGAGATCACCGGTTCGAATCCGGTTGGGGGCACCACCCCGCCGCGCGTCAGACGTGGTCGATCTCGACGCGGTCCCCGCAGTCGGGGCAGTAGAGCAGCAGCAGCTTCGGATCGTCCGGCGTCGGGCGCCATGAGTAGACATCGGCTTCGGTGACCCGTTCGCCGCAGTGCGGGCACTCCACGCCCAGGGCCAGCCACTGGTCGCGCGGCACGTTCTGGCGGCCCATCAGCCCTGCGCTTCCCGCGGCGGAAGCCACTCGCTGCCCTGCGGCAGGCTGGCGCCGGCATCGGCGTCGCCCACCGGAACCGGCGGCACGTCCAGCGGCGCGGGCGGCGGGGGCGGGGCCCAACCGGGCTTGTGGGCCGGGTTGAACGGCGACGGCTCGGTTTCCTCGCCGGAAGCGGCGGCGATGTCGCGGCGCGCCTGCTCGGTTTGGGCGTCGCGGTTCAGCAGCGGGTAGGCGCGCGCCGCGTAGCCCGGCCACAGGCCCACGTCGCCGTCGCGGATCATGACCATGGTCTTGCCGAACGCGCCGGTCACGTCGCGGACGGATCGGTCGAGCACCTGGTAGTCGCGGCCGGTCACCTCGCGCAGCGCCGGCTGCAGGGTCTCGACCAGGAACGCGGGATCGGGATCGCGCCCAAAGGCCAGTTCCAGCGCCGAGAGGACCTCTTCATCGGTCAGCCCACGGGGAAGCGGCCGGCTGATGTAGGCCATGCGCGGGTCGCTGGACGGGCCGCGGATCGTGCGGACCAGGGATCGCAACATCGGGCGGCGATTGTACCGTCCCGGGGAGCGGCAGCCAGGCCCGCCTTTCGGGAAGCGGCGCGACGATTGCTATACTCCGCTCCCCGTGAGACATCCTCTCGCTTGCGTGGCCTGAGCCGCCTGGCTCCCCTGATCGACGCCATGCAAGACCCGGCCAAACCCGTTGCCAGCACTGGAGAGACTTGATCAGCGCGCGCGTCAGAAAGGCCGTCCTGCCGGCGGCCGGCTTCGGAACCCGATTCCTGCCAGCGACCAAGGCCATCCCCAAGGAGGTCATGCCCCTGGTCGACCGACCCATCATCCAGTACGCGGTGGAGGAGGCGGTCGCGTCCGGGATCGAGCAGATCATCATCGTCATCGCCACCGGGCGCAGCGCCATCGAGGACCACTTCGACTCGAACCCCACCCTGGAGCGCTGGCTGGAGGAGCGCGGCGACATCGAGCAGCTGCGGACGGTCAGGCGCATCACCGAGATCGGGCCGATCGCCTTCGTCCACCAGAAGGAGCAGCTCGGCCTGGGTCACGCGGTGCTGATGGCCAAGGAGCTCGTCGGCGACGAGCCGTTCGCGGTGCTCCTCTCCGACGACGTGATGCTCAACCCCGGCGGCACGCCGGTGACCCGGCAGCTGATCGAGCAGCACGCCGCCCATCGCGGCAGCGTGGTCGCCCTGCAGCGCGTCCCGCCGGCGGAGGTGACGCGCTACGGGATCGTGCGGCCGGTGCGCGAGGAGGGCCGCCTGGTGGAGATCGGCGACCTGGTCGAGAAGCCGACCGAGGAAGCCGCACCGTCCGACCTGGCGGTGCTGGGCCGCTACGTCCTGACGCCGAAGATCTTCAACGTGCTCGAGACCACGCCGCGCGGGGCCGGTGGCGAGATCCAGCTCACCGACGCCATTCGGGACCTGATCGAGGAGCAGCCGGTGTACGGCTACCAGTTCGAGGGCGAGCGCCACGACGCGGGAACCCGCATCGGCTGGCTGAAGGCGAACGTCGCGCTGGCGCTGCAGTCGGAGGACGCGGACGAGTTCCGCGCCCACGTCCGCGGGCTCGACCTGCGAGACTGACGCGACTGACGCGCCGCACGGAGGGCGAGGCAGCGTGGAGATGATCGGGCGCCTCATCAACGGCCGGTACCGGCTGATTGCCCCGCTGGGTGAAGGCGGGATGGCCACGATCTGGCGCGCCGTCGACGAGCAGCTGGACCGCGAGGTCGCCGTCAAGCTGCTGCGCGAGCAGTTTGGCAGCGACGCTGGCTTCGCCGCCCGCTTCCGCCAGGAGGCGCGTGCCGCCGGCTCGCTGTCCCATCCGAACATCGTGCCGGTCTACGACTACGGCACCGATGCCGATGGCACCCAGTTCATCGTCATGCAGCTGGTCGAGGGCGACACCCTCGCCACCCTGCTCCGCGAGCGCGGGCACCTGGAGACCGATGACGCCGTGCGCATCGCGCTGGGTGTCGCCTCTGCCCTGGAGGCCGCGCATCGGCGCGGGCTCGTCCACCGTGACGTGAAGCCGGGAAACATCCTGCTGACCGACGACGGTGACGTGAAGGTCACCGATTTCGGGATCGCGCGGGCCGTGTCCGAGGCCTCGATGACGGTCACCGGCACGACGCTGGGCTCGGTCCACTATTTCAGCCCGGAGCAGGCCCGCGGCGACGAGGTCACCGGCGCCTCGGACGTCTACGCCCTGGGCATCGTCCTGTACGAGATGCTGACCGGCCGGCGCCCGTTCGAGGGCGACTCGGCGGCCGGCGTGGCGCTCAAGCGGCTCAACGAGGACCCGGCTCCGCCATCGGCCTTCCGACCGGTGCCCAGCGGGCTGTCGGCGATCGTCATGCGCGCGCTGCAGCGCGAGCCCGCGGACCGCTTCCCCGATGCCGGCTCGTTCGCCGAGGCGCTGCGGCTGTGGCAACGCGATCCTTCCGCGGCCGCCGCGGCCATGGCCGGCATGCCCGCCGTCGGGGACGGCGGCGAGGCGGAGGAGGCTCCGCTGCCGTCATCCGGTGAGCCGACCATGTACGTCCCACCTCGGGTGACGATGCCCGCCGACCGGGCCGGCCGCGGTGCACCGCCGCCCACGCGCCGCACGCCACCGGCCGCGCGTCGCGACGAAGGGACGCCGTGGTGGACCTGGCTGCTGGTGCTGCTGGCGGTGCTGCTGCTGGGGCTCATCGGCTT